>NZ_JAIWOU010000001.1:2865000-3003528 GCF_021295395.1 Komagataeibacter sp. FNDCR2 | reverse complement strand
ATCCGCTCCCGGCTACATGGGCACGCAGCCGGCACTTTCGCGCCCGCCGGTCCGCCCCCCCGCTCCATTCATACCGCCCGCAACGCCGCCCGTCCCGCACGGGGCGGGCAGTCGCGCGCAGGGCACGACCCGTACACCTGCCCCTGCGGGCAAGGCTACCGATGGCGTTGGAATTATCCCCGCAAGTTAGAGCAGGGAATCGGACGAAGCAACGGGAATCTGCCCTCGCCCCACCAAAACCCCGTCATCATGCGGTACATGACAAACAAAAAAGGCCGCTACCGCCACTAATGGCGATATACGACCTCCTTCATTACTTCCAGAATTCTTTCAGATGAAAGAAACCGGCAGTATTTTACGCCGCGACAAGGGACTTGATGCGGGCGGACAGGCGCGAAATACGACGGGCAACGGTGTTGGCGTGAAGCACACCCTTGCCAACCGCGCGCTGCATTTCCGGCTGGGCCGCACGCAGGGCGGTCGTGGCGTCGTCCTTCTTGCCCGACTCAATCGCCATCTCGACCTTCTTCACGAAGGTGCGGACACGCGACATGCGCGCCGTGTTGCGGGCGTTGCGACGTTCATTCTGACGGATGCGCTTACGCGCGGAAGCTGTATTGGCCATTGCTCTCAGTTCATCTGCATAAATCAGGTTACGGCGGTCCGCCACCCGATCGTTGCGGACATCCCATATCAGGCTGGCGATCTAGTCCACCCCTGCGGCATTAGTCAAGACAAGTCTTCACCAAAATCGTTTTCTTCGCGCTGCAGGCGGGGGCAGAAAAAGCTCGACCGCCCGGACTGGGTGATCCGCACGACCCCGTTGCACGCTGGCGGGCCGGGGCAATCGGGGCACCCTTCGCCCTCCCGGCCATAGACGCGCCAGGCATGCTGGAAATAGCCCAGCGCCCCATCGGGTTGCACATAATCACGCAGGCTTGACCCGCCTGCGGCGATCGCTTCCTCCAGCACGGCGCGGATAGCCGTCACGAGCCGCGCATGATCCGCCGCCTCGACGCTCCCGGCCGCCCGCGCGGGGTGAATCCCCGCGCGGAACAGGGCTTCGGACACATATATATTGCCAAGACCCGCCACCACGCGCTGGTCCAGCAGCAGGGCCTTCATGCTGCTGCGCCGTCCCCTGGCGCGCGCCGCCAGCCATGCGCCGTCAAAACGGTTGCCCAGCGGCTCCGGCCCCATGCCCGCCAGCAGGCGGTGGCTTTCAACCTGGCCGGCCGGCACGAGATCGACCATGCCGAACCGCCGGGGGTCAACCAGACCGCAGCGCGCGCCCTGCGCCGTCTCGATGACCAGATGTTCGTGCGGCGCGGGGGCGGCGGCTGGCCCGGATGGCGCCATGCGGGAGAGCAGGATGCGCCCGGACATGCCCAGATGCAGCACCATGACCATGCCACCCGAAAGCGTGATGAGGATATATTTCCCCCGCCGGGCGAATCCATCCACCCGCCGCCCGGCCAGCGCCCGGGCCAGACCGGGGGGAAACGGCCATCGCAACCCGGCATGATGCGTGCTGGCGCGGGAAATAGTGTGACCTTCAAGATGCACTCGCATCCCGCGCATCACAGTTTCGACTTCAGGGAGTTCCGGCATCGGCTCATCTGGGGTTATATCTGTGCATCATGACCGACAATAGCCAGCCCTACCATCCCTCCCCTTCCGCAGGCCGTCAGGATGACCGCCAGGCGGATACCACAGATTTCGGCTTTCGCGATGTCCCGTTGCGCGAGAAGAAATCCCTGGTCCGCGATGTCTTTGACAGCGTCGCCTCCCGGTACGACATCATGAACGATGTGATGTCGCTGGGCATCCACCGCGCATGGAAGCGGATTTTCGTCAACGAACTCGGCCCCCATCCGGACCTGTCGCTGCTCGACCTTGCGGGCGGCACGGGCGATATCTCGTTCGGCTGGCTGCGCGGCGGCGGCGGCCCCGCCATCCTGTCCGACATCAACATCAGCATGCTGAGCGTGGGGCGCAACCGCGCGCTGGAGCGCGGGCTTGTCTCCGGTCTCAACTTCATCGCCGTGGATGCCGAGGCCATTCCACTGGCCGACTGTTCGGTTGACCGGGTCTCCATCGCCTTCGGCCTGCGCAACTGCACCGACAAGCTTCAGGTCCTGCGCGAGGCCCGGCGCATCCTGCGCCCCGGCGGGCGGTTCCTGTGCCTTGAATTCTCGCAGGTTCAGATCGCGGCCTTCGCCCCGGTTTACGATGCCTGGTCCTTCCATGTCCTGCCCCGCATGGGGGCGGCCATTGCCGGTGACCGCGAAAGCTACCAGTACCTGGCGGAAAGCATCCGCATGTTCCCCGATCAGGAAACACTGGCCGACATGATGCGCGAAGCGGGGCTTGAGCGCGTATCCTACCGCAATCTTTCCGGTGGAATCGCCGCGATCCATTCCGGCTGGCGCATCTGATGACCCGGCGGGCGGAGCGTTCCATTCTGCTGGTCGTATGCGGGGGAATCGCCGCCTACAAGGCGCTGGAACTGATCCGTGGGCTGCGCGAGCACGGCATCCGCGTCCGCCCGGTCATAACGGAAGCGGGAAGCCGATTCGTAACCCCGCTATCGCTTCAGGCCCTGAGCGGCGAGCGGGTGTTCAGCGACCTGTTTTCCCTGACCGATGAAAGCGAGATGGGGCATATCGCCCTGTCCCGCAGCAGCGACCTGATCGTGGTCTGCCCCGCCACCGCTGATATTCTTGCCCGCATGGCCGCCGGGCTGGCCGATGATCTGGCCACCACCGTGCTTCTGGCAACCGATACGCCCGTTCTGGTCGCCCCGGCCATGAACGTGCGCATGTGGGAACACCCGGCCACGCAGGCCAATATCGCCACGCTGAAGGCGCGCGGCGTGGAATTCATCGGGCCGGAAGTGGGCCGGATGGCGTGTAATGAAACCGGGCCGGGCCGGATGGCGGAACCCGAAACCATACTGGCCGCCATCGTGAACCGGCTGGATGGTGAGCCCCCGCTGACGGGCCGCACGGCGCTGGTCACGGCGGGGCCGACGCATGAGCCGGTGGATCCGGTGCGCTATCTGGCCAACCGCTCATCCGGCGTGCAGGGCTATGCTATTGCGTCGGCCCTCGCGGCGGCGGGTGCTGAGGTGACGCTGGTCAGCGGGCCGACCACCCTGCCCGACCCGCCGGGCGTGCGGACGGTACGGGTTGAAACGGCACGTGAGATGCAGGCCGCCTGCACCGCCGCCCTGCCATGCGACATCGCGGTCTGCGCCGCCGCCGTGGCCGACTGGCATGTCATCCCGGCGCCCCAGAAAATAAAGAAAACCACGCCCGATGCGGTCCCGACCCTGAAACTGGTCCCGAACCCGGACATTCTGGCCACGTTAAGCCAGCCATCGCCCATGCGCCCGCGACTGGTGGTGGGTTTCGCGGCGGAAACCGAGCATGTGGCCGAACATGCGGGCGCCAAGCGCCTGCGCAAGGGATGTGACTGGATCGTGGCCAATGATGTCAGCCCCGCGACCGGCATAATGGGCGGGACGGAAAACGAGATCATGCTGATCGACGCCACCGGCTGCGAGCACTGGCCGCGTATGGACAAGACACAGGTCGCGCGCAGGCTGGTTGCGCGAATCGCCATATTCCTGCACACGCCGCAACCAGATTCCGAAATAGCCTGACGGACCCCAGCCATGACTTTCTCCCTCCTTCCCATCCAGGTGCGCCGCCTTGCCCATGCGGAAGGGTTGCCGCTCCCCTCCTACGCCAGCGATGGCGCCGCCGGGATGGACCTGCTGGCCGCCGTGACCGAACCGATGACCATATGGGCCGGAGGGCGCGCGCTGGTGCCCACGGGGCTGTGCATTGCGCTGCCACGGGGTTTTGAACTCCAGATCCGCCCGCGCTCGGGGCTGGCGCTGAAGCACGGCATTACCCTGCCCAACGCCCCCGGCACCATTGACGAGGATTATCGGGGTGAAATCGGCATTATCGTCATGAACACCGGCAGCGAGCATTTCGTGGTCGAACGCGGCATGCGCATCGCGCAGGCGGTTCTGGCCCCCGTGGTGCGTGGCGAGTGGTTCGAAACCACCGACCTGGATGAAACCCGCCGTGGCGCGGGCGGCTTTGGCAGCACGGGCACGGTAGGGTGACCGAAAACGGCCTGCCGGGAAACCTGCGCGTCCGCCCTAATGTGGCGGACCTGCTGGGCCTGCTGGCGATCATGGCCGCGGCGGTCATCATCGCCACGGCGGGGCGTCATATGCTTGTGCCCATTCCCGCCAGCGAGGCCGGGACCATACACCTCAACCCCGCATGGCTGCCCGCCTACGCGGTGCGGACCACGCTGCGCATGTTTGCGGCCCTTGCCGCGTCGCTGGTCTTTACCTTTACCTATGCCGTATGGGCGGCCAAGAGCAGGCGGGCAGGGCAGGTGCTGATCCCGCTGCTCGACATCCTGCAATCCGTGCCCATCCTGGGGTTCCTGACCTTTACCGTCGTCTTTTTCCTGGGCCTGTTCCCCGGCAGGATGATGGGGGCGGAACTGGCCGCCATCTTCACCATATTCACCAGCCAGGCCTGGAACATGGCGTTTGCCATGTATCAGGCCCTGCGCACCGTACCGTCCGACCTGGAGGAAGCGGCCCGCTGCTTCGGCCTGACGCCGTGGCAGCGGTTCTGGCGGCTGGAAGTGCCGTTCGCCGTGCCCTCCCTGGTCTGGAACACCATGATTTCCATGTCCGGCGGGTGGTTCATGGTCGTCTATTCCGAGACGATCACGGTCGGCAATACGGACATAGCCCTGCCCGGCATCGGCTCCTATGTCGGGCTTGCGATCGAGC
This sequence comes from Komagataeibacter sp. FNDCR2, assembly GCF_021295395.1. Lineage (NCBI taxonomy): Bacteria > Pseudomonadati > Pseudomonadota > Alphaproteobacteria > Acetobacterales > Acetobacteraceae > Komagataeibacter > Komagataeibacter sp. FNDCR2. The sequence continues at coordinate 2,998,697 of NZ_JAIWOU010000001.1, read as the reverse complement.
AGCGTGATATCTGGGCCATCTTCTATGCCATTGTGACCATGCTGGCGGTCATTCTGGCCTACGACCAGTTGCTGTTCCGCCCGCTGGTGGCGTGGTCCGCGCGTTTCCGGACCGATGACGGCACCACTTTTTCCGCGCCCGACCCATGGGTGCTGACGCTGCTGCGCCGCACGCACCTGCTGCGCCAGATCTGCCTGCGCGTGGGCGATGCGATGACCCGGATCGGCTGGCTGGCGCTGGGTGCGCGGCCATCCGCCCCCCGGCGCACGTTTGTTCCCGCCCGCCTTGTCGATACGGCCTGGCTGACGGCGCTGGGCATCTTCGCGGCCAGTGTCGGCTGGAAAACATGGGCCTATGGCAGCACGCATTACACCGCCGCGCAGGTGATGCAGGTGATCGGGCTGGGTGGCTTCACGCTGCTGCGGGTCACGGTTACGGTTCTGGTGTCCACGCTGGTATGGGTGCCGATCGGGATCTGGCTGGGCCTGTCGCCACAGCGGGCGCGGCGGGCGCAGATGGCGGCGCAGTTCATGGCCGCCTTTCCCGCCAACCTGTTTTTTCCGCTGATCGTGGTCGTGATCGTGCATCAGCACCTGAACAGCAATATCTGGCTGACCCCGCTCATGCTGCTGGGCACGCAGTGGTATATCCTGTTCAATATCGTGGCCGGGGCGTCGTCCTACCCCGGTGACCTGCTGGAGGCGGCCCGGAACTTCCATGTCAGCGGATGGCTGTGGTGGCGGCGTGTGATGCTGCCCGGCATTGCGCCGTATTTCATTACCGGCGCGCTTACCGCATCCGGCGGCGCATGGAACGCCGCCATCGCCACCGAGGTCGCGAGCTGGGGCGACACCACGCTCAGCGCGCGGGGGCTGGGCGCCTATATCGCCCATGCGACCGTGGCGGGCGCGACCGATCAGGTCGGGCTGGGCATGGTGGTGATGGCGGCCTTCGTGCTGCTGCTCAATCGTGCCCTGTGGCGTCCGTTATCCAACTATGCCGCCCGGCATTACACTTTTGACTGAGAGCGCATGACGCAGCAGCCCACAGCCCCCCCCGCCCATCACACCGGCGCCGAGCTTGTCCGGATCGTCAACTGCCGCCAGGCCTATCACAAGGAAAGTGCGACCGATCTTGTGGTGCTCGACGGTGTGAACCTGAGCATACGCAGCGGCGAGATCGTGGGCCTGCTGGGGCGTTCGGGATCGGGCAAATCCACCCTGCTGCGCATCATTGCCGGGCTGCTGCCCCCCACGGCGGGCGAGGTGATCTGGAAGGGCAAAAAGCTGACCGGCCCGGCGGACGGCATTTCCATGGTGTTCCAGTCCTTTGCGCTGTTCCCGTGGCTGACGGTGCAGAAGAATGTGGAACTGGGGCTTGAAGCGCAGGGCATTCCCCCCGCCGAACGGCTGAAACTGGCGGAAGACGCCATCGACCTGATCGGGCTGGGGGGGTATGAGAATGCCTACCCCAAGGAACTGTCCGGCGGCATGCGCCAGCGCGTGGGGCTGGCGCGCGCGCTGGTGGTGCGGCCCGACCTGCTGTTGATGGACGAGCCCTTTTCCGCGCTGGATGTACTGACGGCGGAAAACCTGCGCACCGACCTAGTGGAACTGTGGGCGGAGAAGAAACTGCCCATCCAGTCCATCCTGCTGGTTACGCATAATATCGAGGAAGCGGTGCTGATGTGCGACCGCATCCTGATCTTTTCCTCCAATCCCGGTCGGGTGGCGCATGAACTGCAGGTGCCCTTCGAACACCCGCGCAACCGCGAGGACATGGCCTTCCGCCAGTTTGTGGACCGGATCTACGCGCTCATGACCCGCCGCGCGCCGGTCGTATCGGAAGCGGACATGACCGACCCGGCCCTCCAGCGCACGGAAATCGCAGCCGATGCGGTGGCCCTGCCGCCGCTGCCCATCAATACGCTGGTGGGCATGATGGAAACGCTGGCGGCGGATCCGCTGCATGGCCGCGCCGACCTGCCCCTGCTGGCCAGCCGGTTGCAGCTTGAACTCGATGACCTGTTCCCACTGGGCGAATCGCTGCAACTGCTGGGGTTTGCCGAACTGGAGGATGGCGACATCCTGCTCACGCCCGAGGGCATGCGTTTTGTCCAGAGCGAGCATGACACCCGCAAGCATATCCTGTGGCACAACATGCTGCACAACATCCCCATGGTGCGGACCATCCGCGCCGTGCTGGATGAACGCCCGAACCACCGCGCCAGCGCCGAGCGGTTCCGCGATGAGCTGGAGGACAGCATGTCCCCCGACTACGCCCGCCAGACCCTTCAGACACTGATCGGCTGGGCACGCTATGCGGAACTGTTCGACTTTGATGAGGAAGCCGACCAGCTTTTCCTGAATGATGAAGCCGGATAGCCCCGCTCAGCCGGCCGGTGCGGCCAGCCGGTCACGAAACAGGCGGCGCAGTTTCGCGACCTTGGGCGCGATGACGGCGTTGCAATAGGGATTGCCGGGATTGCGGGCGAAATAATCGCGGTGATAGTCCTCCGCTGGCCAGAAATGGGTCAGCGGGGCGATTTCGGTTACGATGGGCGCGGGCCAGATGCCTGATTTATCCATCTCGTCACGAATGGCGTAAGCCGTCTTTTCCTGCGCTTCGTCCTGCCAGTAAATGACGGAGCGGTACTGCGTGCCCACATCGTTACCCTGCCGGTTGCGCGTGGTCGGGTCGTGCATGACAAAAAAGATGCGCAGCAGGTCGGCGCACGAGATCACATCCGGATCGAACGTGACGCGCACCACCTCGGCATGGCCGGTCCGCCCGGTACAGACCTGTTCATAGGTCGGGTCGGGACGATCCCCGCCCGCATAACCCGGCATGATGGCGGATACGCCGCGCAGTTCGGCCAGCGGCGCTTCCACACACCAGAAGCAGCCGCCACCCAGCACCAGTGTCTCCAATGCGTGCGCGGTCATGCCTGCTGCTCCTCCATGCGTTTCATTGCCGTCCTGTTTTACGCAATGCGCGCCAGCGCGGCCTGAAGGCGCTGGCGTTCCGCCTGAAACGACTCAAGGCGCTCACGGTTTTCAGCCACGACCTCCGGCTTGGCGCGGGCCACGAAATCGGCATTGCCCAGCTTGCGCTCGACCTTCACGATCTCACCATCCACCTTGGCGCATTCCTTTTCCAGCCGCTGGCGTTCCTGCGCCAGGTCGATAATGCCGGCAAGCGGGATGACAAGGGTCGCCTCGTCCACTACGAGCTGGGCCGCGCCCTGGGGCATTTCCCCCGCCAGCGGCAGGACTTCGGATACGCGGGCCATGCGGCTGATCGCTTCCGCCCATTTGGCCGTGCGCGCCACCGTAACGGGGGCGGCATCACGCAGCAGCACCGGGGCAAGGCGCGAAGGCGGCACGTTCATTTCCGAACGCACGGTGCGGATGGCGGTGATGAAGCGGATCAGCCATTCCACCTCCTCACGCGCCTGTTGCGCCCCATCGAGCAGCACGGGTTGCGGCCATGGCGCGGTCATGAGCGAGCCTTCGGCCCCGAAACCGAAATGCTGCCACAGCCGGTCGGTCATGAACGGGGTGACCGGCTGCAGCAGGCGCAGGATCGTGCCCAGCACATGGGCGGCCACGGCACGCGTTTCGACGGCCTCCGCCGTATCGCCCGCGCCCAGCACCGGCTTGGCAAGTTCAAGGAACCAGTCGCAGAAGCAGTTCCAGACAAAGCGGTAGCACACGGCGGCGTATTCATCGAAACGGAAGGTCTCAAGCGCGCGTGTCGCCTCTTCCGTCGCCTGCGCCAGTTCGGCCAGAATCCACCGGCCCAGCGGGGAGGTGACATCCCCGGGCCGGAAACCCTCCACTGGGGCCACGCCGTTCATTTCGCAAAAACGCGCGGCGTTCCATATCTTGGTCATGAAGGAGCGGTACTCCTCCACCCGCTTGCGGCCCAGCTTCACATCACGGCCAAGGCCGGTCAGCGCGCAGATGCAAAAGCGCATGGCGTCCGCGCCATAGGTGTCGATCAGTTCCAGCGGATCAATGCCGTTGCCCTTGGACTTGGACATTTTCTGCCCGCGCTCGTCACGCACCAGCCCGTGGATGAACACCTTACGGAAGGGTACGTCCTTCATGAAATGCAGGCCCATCATCATCATCCGCGCGACCCAGAAGAAGATGATGTCGAACCCGGTGACGAGCACATCGGTCGGGTAATAACGGGCCAGTTCCGGTGTCTGTTCGGGCCAGCCCAGCGTGGAAAATGGCCATAGTGCCGAGGAAAACCATGTATCGAGCACGTCGGCGTCGCGGGTCAGTTCCGTATCCTGCCCGTAATGGGCGCGGGCCTGCGCCATGGCCCCGGCCTCGTCACCATCCACGAAGACATGCCCGTCCGGGCCGTACCATGCGGGAATACGGTGCCCCCACCAGAGCTGGCGGCTGATGCACCAGGGCTGGATGTCGCGCATCCAGGCGTAAAAGGTATTCTCCCACTGCCGGGGCACGAATTCGATCCGGCCACTTTCCACGGCTTCAACGGCGGGACCGGCCAGTGTCCTGGCATCGCAGTACCACTGCGTGGTCAGCCTTGGCTCGACCACCGCGCCACTGCGCTCGGCATAGGGAACCTGGTTGGTATGGGGCTCGATCTTTTCCAGCCATTCAAGCCGTTCCAGTTCGGCCACCATCACCTTGCGCGCCTCATCACGCGGCATCCCGGCAAGGGTGCGGACAAAGGCGGGATCGGCCAGGCCTTCCTCGGCGCGCAGTTCGTCTTCAATCTCGCCCAGCGTTATGCGGGCTTCCTCATCCAGCACGCTGGGCATATCCAGCTTGTGGCGGCGGCCTACCTCGAAATCGTTGAAATCATGGGCGGGCGTGATCTTGACGGCGCCGCTGCCCTTGGTCGGGTCGGAATGTTCATCGGCCACGACGGGAATGCGGCGGCCCGTCAGCGGCAGGATGACGTTGCGGCCCACCAGGTCGGCAAAGCGTTCATCATCGGGGTGAACGGCCACGGCCATATCGCCCAGCATCGTCTCGGGCCGCGTGGTGGCGACCGTGATGGTGCGGCCCGGCTGGCCTTCCACGGGGTAGCGGATATACCACAGGTTGCCCCGGGTCTCGCGGTTATCGACCTCAAGGTCGGAAATGGCGGACCGGAAGGCGGGATCCCAGTTGACCAGCCGCCGGTCACGATAGATCAGGCCCTCGCGGTAAAGGGTGACGAAAACCTCCTTGACCGCGCTGGACAGGCCCTCGTCCATGGTAAAGCGTTCACGCGCCCAGTCGAGCGAGCCGCCAAGGCGGCGCAACTGCGTGGTGATGCCGCCACCGGACTGGGCCTTCCACTCCCACACCCGTTCGACAAAGGCGTCACGGCCCATTTCCTGGCGTGACGTGCCTTCCTTTTGCAACATCCGTTCGACCACAAGCTGTGTCGCGATCCCGGCATGGTCGGTGCCGGGCTGCCAGAGCGTGTCGCGCCCCTGCATGCGCCGCCAGCGGATGAGCGTATCCTGCAGGGTCATGGTCAGGGCGTGGCCGATATGCAGCGTGCCGGTGACATTGGGCGGCGGGATCATGATGGTATAGGGCGACGCCGAACCGGTCGGCTGGGCGCTGAAGGCGCCGCTGGCCTCCCACAGGGCGTAGAGGGAGGTTTCTGTCCCGTCGGGGGAGAACGACTTGTCAAGCATCACGAAAAACCAGATCCACCATAATCAGACGCAAGGCAGGACACCGCGCCCGGCCATGGGCAGATATACCCCAAACCGGCGTGAAGGGAACGCCGCCCGTGCAATCTTTATACGCCCTCCGCCATCGCGACGCAGGCATGGAGGAACGATGCCCCGCGCAGCACCGTGCCTTATGGGCCGGTTCCGGCGGCGGCCCGTTACCGCCCCGGCTGGCTGGTGGCGTAATCGCTGATTCCCCACAGCCGGTCATGGACGGCGCGGTAATAGGCGCGCTCATCATAAAGGGGGACGTCAAGGTTAAGGTCGCGCGCCGTCAGCCTGCCTATGGCCGCCGTGACCTGATAGGTGGACAGGACAAGGTTGCCCACACTCCGCACCAGCGCGATCTGGGCCTGGAGCAGCGTCTCCTGCTGCTGGAGCACCGCCAGCGTGGAGGTCGTGCCCACAAGCACCTGACGCTGCATGCCATGCAGGGCCATGGCGTCGGCGGCCACGGCCATGCGGTTGCTTTCTATCGCGGCGCGGTTGGCCTGCATGCGCTGCCAGCTTGCGGCGGCCATCTGCACGGCCGCACGGCGGTTCACATCCACGGTATGGGTCGCCTCGGCCACCTGCTGGCGCGCCATGCGCACGCTCGCATACTCGCCGCCCCCCTGGTACAGCGGCATGCTGGCGCTGACCATGGCGTATTTATCGTTCTCCAGGGAACGGCCTTCATCCTGATTGATGGCGTGGGTATAGGCGGCCTCGGCGCTGATGGTGGGCATAAGGGCCGCGAAGGCCACGCCCACGGCATCCTTTTTCGCGGCTTCGTCAAATAGCGCGCCAATCACCTCCGGATTGTTCTGCACGGCCTGCGTCATGGCGTCCTGTTCGGCATGCAGGGGCAGCACCAGCGGCTGGGGCGGGGCCAGATCGGGCGGGGCGTCACAGCCGGTGACCTGCCGGTAGGTTGCGCGGTCGGCCTGCAGCGTGCCTTCGGCCAGTTGCCTTGTCGCACGCGCGTTGGCCAGCGCACCCTGCGCCTGGGCCACATCGGTATGGGTGAACTCACCACCATGCGCGCGCAGTTCCGTGGCGTGGAGCTGGGTGGCGTAAAGCTGTTCGTTGTTGATGTCGATACTCAGTATCTGCTGGTCTTCCACCACATTGACATACGCATTGACGACATCGGCCAGCACCTGCTGTTCGGCGGCGATCAGGCGCGCGCGCTCGGCCATGACGGCGTGGCGGGCCTTGTGCGTGGTGGCCGTCGTCTTGCCGCCGGTGTACAGCGGCTGGGTAATGCTGACCCCGCCCGCGTAGCCGGGGCTGTCATACTGACGTGCGTAACCGTTTTCGGTCGCTGTCGGGGCCATGCGCATGGCCCCGGAATAGTAGGACATGCTGGCGCTGCCGGTAATGGTGGGCCGCCAGCCCCCCAGCGCCTGGGGCACCTGCTCATCGGTGGCGCGCAGGGTGGCGCGTTCCTGCCGCAGCAGTGGGTTGGTCAGATAGGCCAGCGCCAGCGCGCCCTTCAGGGTCTTTGGCGCCTCCGCCCCCATGGGAGCATCGGGCGACACCCGCGCCAGCGCCGTACTGCAATACAGGAGCGCCACCCCGCCCGCACCGATAGCCCATCTGCCCGTCATTCATTCCCCCGCCGACCGACATGCCTTACGGAAACATATGTTCCGGCATACCGATCTAGCGGCAGGATATTGCGCGGGCGTTAACCGTGGCGGGATCAGAAGACGAAAGCGGGGGCGGGCTCGAGTTCGGGCAGCAACGGCACCGCCACGTCGAACAGGGGCTGCGCCGCGCTGCCCTGCGGGGTGGGCAGGACCAGGCTGACCGATGTCACGCCCGAATCGCGGCATACGGGCGCGATGATCCGCCCCCCATCGCGCAGTTGCGCCACCAGTGCCGGGGGAACCTGCCTGACCGCGCCATCAATAAGGATCAGGTCATACGGGGCGTCGTCGGGCGCGCCGCTGACCAGCGCGCCTTCGCGCCAGTGAACCTGCGGGGCCCATGTAAAGCACAGCGCCTTGCCGATCTCGGCCAGGCGCGCTTCCGATTCGAGCGCGATGACCGTAAGATCCAGCTCCATGGTGGCCAGCAGCGCCGCCAGGTAGCCGGTGCCTGCCCCCACCACCAGCACCCGCTCCCCCTGCGAGATTTCGGCAACCTGCAGCATGCGTGCGATCACACGCGGTTCCGTCAGGTAGCGTCCCTCCCCCAATGGCAGGCTGTTGTCGGAATAGGCGAAGGCACGCAGGGAATCGGGCACGGCCAGTTCGCGCGGCAGCGCGCGCATGGCGGCGATCACGGACGGATTACTGACCTGTGAGGGACGGACCTGCGCATCCACCATGCGCTGTCTGGCCGCCACGAAATCGAACGGCGCGTAATCGGGGTCTGTCTTATCCATAACTTTTCCTTGAAACACTGTGCCTGATGGGGCGTGACTCGACCGCCCGAGGGAACGGACGGAATTTTCCCGGCAGTTTTCCTACTTTATGCGCCGCTTTGACAGGGGAACAACGGTAAACCTGCACACAACGGCTTGACCTGCCGCGCATTTCGGCAGATATAGCCCCTGTGTCGCTGAGGTCTGGTGGCAGAATGGTGATGCAGCGGACTGCAAATCCGCGAATGTGGGTTCGATTCCCGCCCAGACCTCCACCCCTTTCCTGACAAGGGCGGGGCAGTAAGTGACACATCCCCCTGAAAATCCGCCGTTTCTGTTCCGTATGTCATCGGCTTATCCTGATGGCTGGCATCATCCCGCAACAGGCATGATGGGATATCAATACCGGCCAGTTCCGCCATCCGGGGCGCGAAACCGTCATCCCCCTGATTACATGGTCCTTAAAATATTCTGAAGGGCATCGGCCTTGTCCGCGGCTTCGCACAACCGTGCATGCGCGGGGTCGGTTTCCTTCATTGTGGAAAGCGCGGTTTCCAGGGCATTGATGATCTCCTGGATCAGCGTGGTGGTTTCGTCACCGATTTCCTCACCATGCGCGCCTTCGTCATCAAAATAGTTGTCCATCTGGCCATCCTCACTATTCCGGGTGAAGCATACCAGCCAAACCTGCCACCCGGTATGTCATGCACGCAACGCATGCAATCGCTGGAAGCCCCTGCGGCATGATGCCAGCGAATGTCTGGCAACGCAGCCGATACTATCAGAATATGCTTCAGACGTCCTGCCGATCCGCTGCGCGCAATACTCTTTTATACTGTAACCGCGCCTTCTCCTATAATAAGGGGCCTGCCGCCGCCCGCCCGGGGCGACACCCCCTTATTTTTCCGCTGTCAGGATCCCAAGCATGCCCCACCGCCCCGCCGCCCCGCTGCAGACACGACGCGGGGCGATGGCCACTGGCATGGGCCTGATCCTGTCCGCCATCACGCCCCACGCGGCCCGGGGCAGGCCGCTGGATATGAGCGCCGTTGACGACAGGCTGCGCCGCGCGGTCAGCACGCATGAAACCGTGGGTGTTGTCTGCGCGATAGGCCAGCATGGGCGTGTCCTGCACCGCGCGGTATATGGCCAGCGCGCCATAAGCCCCGTGGCACAGCGCATGACGTGGGATACGGTGTTCGACATGGCGTCGCTGACCAAATCCCTCATTACCGCGCCGTGCATCATGCAGTTATGGGAAGGCGGGCTGATCGGGCTGGATACCCCGCTAAGCACCTACCTGCCGGAATTCGCGGCCTGTGGAAAAAAAGACATCACCATCCGGCACCTGCTGACCCATTATTCCGGCCTGCCCCCCGACCTTGATCTGGTGGAACAGTGGCAGGGCCACGATCAGGCCCGCAGCCTTACCATGAACAGCCGCCCCGACCTGCCCGCGGGGCAGAAATTCGTCTATAGCGACATCAATTATCTCGCACTTGGCTTCCTGCTTGAAAAACTGACCGGCCTGCCGCTGGATGTCTATGCCACCCGGCATATCCTGCGCCCCATGGGTCTGGATCATTCCTGCTTCCGCCCCGCCGCCAGCCTCCTGCCCCGGATCGCGCCGACACAGGTGGACGAGACGGGCCACATGCTGCGCGGCGTGGTGCATGATCCGACCGCGCGCCGCATGGGCGGGGTCGCGGGCCATGCGGGGCTTTTCTCCGATGCCGATGATGTCTGCCGCTACGCGCTGGCCCTGCTGGACCGCCGCGCGGGACGCCCCGGCAGCCCGTTCCCGCTGCGACGCGATACGGTGCTTCTGATGACCACGCCCCAGCAACCGGCAGGCAGGGCGGACCTGCGCGGATTGGGGTGGGACATCGCCACCCATTATTCCAGCGCGCGGGGCGACGGCTTTCCCGTCGGTTCGTTCGGGCATACCGGCTTTACCGGAACCTCGTTATGGATCGACCCGCAAAGCGACAGCTACGTGATGATCCTGACCAACCGCGTCCATCCGGACGGGCACGGCAATGTCGTGGCCCTGCGCCACGATGTCGCGACCGCCGCCGCCATCGCCCTGCATGCGGGCTGATTACGCCCCTTAATGTGGCTGGTCCGTGGCCTGCACCAGCAGCGCGATGGCGGGCATGGTCTCCTGAAGCAGGTCGCCCGCGGGCTGGGGCATGGTTCTCACGCGCAGCAGGGAGCGTGACGCATCGAACTGGGCCCGGGCCATGCCCACGGCGGCATCCGCCCGCGCGCGCCAGCTTCCTGCCGGGGTGTCGTCCAGAGCATCCAGCCCGGCCTGCGCCAGTTGCGCCAGCAGGGCGGAGGCGGGCAGAACCTCCCGCAGGGCCGGATCGCCCGCCGCCATGTCCCGCAGGCGCGCGTCGTTGCCACGCCAGTTTTCCAGCCGGGCGCGCAGACCCGCCGCCAGATCGTGCCGACCTGCCAGATAGGCCCGCACATCGCGCGCGAAGGCAGCGGCCTCGAAACTGTCTGGCGTGGCGATGTCAGCCGCGCGGTCCAGCGGGCGCGGGATGGGGGTCGGGGCGACATGGCTGGGGCCGAAAACATGGTTATGGGCGTAATTGCGTACCGGGCTGGTGACGGATAGCAGGACTGACAGGGGCGTCGTATCGTCCGGCGCCAGACGCGCCATCATGCGATGGGTATCGGCGGTGGCGCGATTGCCCAGCAGTTCCAGTTCCGACTGCACCACGGGCAGGCGAAGGGCGAGGCTGGTTTCATCACGCACGCTGGCGGGCGACCAGAACCGCTCGGCCAGGGCGGCGCAGCGGGGCCACAGCCGGGCGTCCAGCATCTCCTCCGTCACGATTTCAGTCCATAACGGCGCTTCCGCGCCCATGACATGCCCGGCCAGCTCAGGCGTCATGCGCGCGGCGGGATCCAGCGTGAAGGCGTCGAGCGCGGGCGCATTGGCGCGTGCCACCTGATCGGGCGGCAGGCCGTTGCCCTGCGGGTCAAGCGGATCAACGCGGTAATACTCGGCGGCGGGCAGCAGCAGGTCCAGATAATACCCGGCGGAGACCACAACCGGATGCCCGGCGGCGGCGGCGGCAACCGTGTAGCGCGAGCCGCGCCACGGTTCGATGACGATACTGGCCGGTACCGGCGCGTCGATCAGTTCATCCCAGCCCATCATGACCTTTCCCTCACGCGCCAGCATGGCATACACGCGCTGGGTGAAGACGGCCTGCAAGGCCGCGACATCCGCATGGCCATGCCGTTTCATGAACGCGGCAATATGGGGGTTACCCGTCCATTCGTCAGGGCGGACCTCGTCCCCGCCCACATGAAAATAGGCATCGGGGAACAGGCCGGCCATTTCATGATAAAGCCGGGCAAGGAACACATAGGTCTGCGGATTGGACGGGTCCATGGCCGCCCGGACCACCCGCTTGGGATCCATGGGCGTCGTAACCGGCTGCGCGGCATATTGGGGATAGGCCTGCAACACGGCGTAGCTGTGGCCCGGCGCATCGAATTCCGGCACGACCCGGATGCCCCGGTCGGCGGCATAGGCCACCAGCGCGCGTATCTGCCGCTGCGTGTAATATTCCCCATGGGATGCGACCTGTTGCAGGCGTGGGTAAAGGCGGCTTTCCACCCGAAAACCCTGCCCATCGGAAAGATGGAGATGCACGACATTCAGCCGGGTCAGTTCCATCATGTCGAGCTGCCGCTCCAGCGCCGCGACGGACATGAAATGGCGGCTGACATCCACCATCACGCCGCGCCACGCAAAACGCGGGCTGTCATCAATCACCGCCGCGTCCAGAACCGGGCCGCTATCGTGCCGTTCCACCAGTTGCAGCAGGGTGCTCAATCCACGCAGTACGCCCGCCGGGCCATCGGCCACCAGCGTTGCCCCTTCTGCATCGGTCTGAAGGTGGTAATGCTCCTTCATGTGGATGGACAGCATGGCCGGGTCGGCGTTCACACAGCGGATGCGCAGGGTCAGCCCGGCGGACTGCCCGGGCGCGGCATCACGGGCCGACAACATGGCCAGCCGGTGTGAAAAACGCGCCACCGCCCGATCCAGCAGCGCCGGACGCGCACCCTGCCAGACAACCCGCACACCGCCGGTCAATGCAAGGCTGCCGGGCTGGGGCTGATAGAAAACCGGCTGCGGCATGAGGGCGGGCGCCGCAAGACCGTAACCTGTCACAGCCTGCGCACTTCCCATGCACAGCAGCAGGGCCAGAAACCTGAAACGGCGGACACGGCGCATGGCGATCATGTTTTTCCTCAGCGGTGGATACGCCATTATGCCACGGTTTCCCCGCCCGGCACCCCGCGCCGCCACAGCATAAGCGCGTAAAGCAGGATACAGGTGTAGGACAGCATGATAAGGCCCATGAAAGCGGCCTTGACCCCGACATGGGGGATCAGGAGCGCAAAAACCTGTGGCATCACGCCGCCACCTGAAAACGCCATGACCAGCAGGGTCGTGGCCTGGCTCCGCCACGGCCCCGCCAGCCCCAGCACAAGCGGGAACAGGATTGGCATCATCATGGCGTTGGCCAGACCGAACAGCGCCACGCACAGGACTGACCCCATGCCCTGCGCCAGCACCGCCGCAAGGCACAGCACCATGCCCATAATGGCGGATAACGCCAGATAGGTCCGCTGGCCGAACACCGCAGGCACCATGACCGTACCGATCACATAGCCGCACAGCATGGCCGCCAGCGTCAGCGAGGTCAGGAACCTGACCTGCCCCAGCGACAGGCCGGCCTGCCCGCCGTAAAGGCCGATGCCGTCACCCGCCATGACTTCGGCCCCCACATACATGAACACCACGCCCACGCCCGCCCATGCCCGCGCGCCCATGCGCAGGGCGAAGGCAGGGCCGTGGGATGAACGGGGGGCTGGCCGGTCATCCAGATGGATATCGGGCAGTCCGGCATGGCGCAGCCCAACCGCGACAAGCAGCAGTATCACGGCCATGGCGCGATAGGGCCCCACGACCGCATGCGCAAAGGCGGCCAGTACGGAGGCGCGTGCCTGCGGCGTTCCCGCCATGGCCAGATGGCTGGCGACACCCCCGATATCGCGCATGACCAGAAATGAAAATACAACAGGTGCGATAATTCCAGACACCTTATTGGCAATACCCATGATCGCGATACGCCGCGCGGCATGATGCGCGGCCCCCAGCAGGGTCACATACGGGTTGACCGTAACCTGCAGTAGCGTCAGTCCCGCCCCCAGCACGGACAGGCCCGCCAGCGCGCCGGGGTACCAGCGCAGGCCCACACATTCCCCGAAGGCAAGCGTTCCCCCGGCCATGACGGCCAGCGCGACCATGATCCCGTTACGCAGCCCCGTGCGCCGCGCCAGCCCCATCGCCGGGATCGCGCAGAAAAAATAGGACAGGTAGAAACACATCGGCACCAGAAACGCGCCCACCGGCCCCAGGCCGAAGGCAACCTGCACGAAGGTTATCAACGGGCCGTTCAGCCATGTCACGAACCCGATGATGAAAAACAGCGCCGCCATGACAATCAGGGGCCGCGCGCCGTATCCCCCGCGTGGCGGTACCAGATGCTGTCGGGTCAAATCCCGCCCTCCCTTCCCCATGCCGCGCGGCCATCGCGCCACCTCACGTCGGAACCGTAACAGGTTCGGACGCCACTGGCAGCCGTCATGCCCATATTCCGTGCGCTGGCATGACCTGCTATGGCTGCCCCTTCCCTGACAACAGGACAGGCTGGACGGTCATGCGCCTGCGCTCCCCATGGCGCCCCCATATCCCGGCGGGCGATACCTCCCCCGCCGAGCGTCTGGCCGATGCGCTGGCGGGCGACATACTGGCTGAAAAACTGGATGCGGGCGACCGCCTGCCCGCCCATCGTGACCTTGCATGGCGGCTGGGCATAGGCGTGGGCAGCGTCACCCGCGCCTATGCCGTGCTTGAACGGCGCGGACTGGTGCGCAGCATACGGGGGCGGGGCACCTTTGTCGCCTCGCGCCCCGGCAGTTCGGGGCGGATGCTGGACCTGTCCGCCAACATGCCGCCGCCAATGTTCAGTGACCGCGCCCTGACGCGCACGCTCTCACGCCTGGCCCGCACGGTCGATCCGGCGCTGTTCAATGTATATCCCCCTGTCGCGGGGCATATCGAGCATCGGCGCATCATGAGCCACTGGCTGGCCGAACTGGGCGTGGACATACCGCCCGAGCGCCTGCTGCTGGCCAGCGGCGCGCAACAGGCGCTGGGCGTGGCGCTGGCGGCGGGGCGGGGCGCGGCGTCCCACATCCTGACCGAGGAACTGACCTATCCCGGCATGCTGGGGCTGATCCGCCAGGCGGGGCTGGCCGCATGCGGTCTGGCCATGGACCGGCACGGCATGCGCCCTGACAGCCTGGAACACGCCCTGAGCCGCCACGGGCCGGGGCGCTGCATCGTGTATGTCACGCCCACCATGCACAACCCCACCACGGCCACCATGGACCACGCGCGCAGGCACGACATCGCGCGCCTGTGCCACGCCCATGACGCCCTGATCATCGAGGATGATGTCTATGACTGCGCCCATGATGACAGCCTGCCGCCGCTGGTCACGCTGGCGCCGGAGCGGACTTTCTACATCAGCAGCCTGTCCAAGACCCTCAGCCCCGGCCTGCGCATCGGCGCCGTGGCGCCACCCGTGGCCTTCATGCCCGCGGCGCGGGAGGCGTTGCTGAATTCATCGCTCATGATCGCTCCCCTCTCCTACGCCATGATGGCGCAGTGGATGCAGGATGGCACGGCGGCCTCGGTGCGCCAGGCGTTGCGGGGGGAAGCCGGGCGCAGGCGCGAACTGGCCCTGCGCATAATGGGGCCTTACCTCACGCCGCCGCCCTATGACGCCTTTCATGCATGGATACCGCTGGAAATGGCGCAGGCCGTGCCATTCACCACCCGCGCGGCGGCGCAGGATGTAAGGGTCAGCCCACCGCAGCCATTCATGGCGGATCCGGCGCGCGCCACGCAGGCGGGCATACGCCTGAGCCTTGGCCCCGCCTCCCTGCCCGACCTGACCGAAGCCCTGCGCCGCCTGCGCCGGGTTCGTGAGGAGATGGGGAATAGTGTCACGTGACACTTTCTTCCTAGATGGAAAGTGTCACACCCCCTTATGCTGCCGACAGATAACAGGATCAGGCAGGATCATCCATGTCAGAACAGCCCATTACCGTCATCGCGACCCTGCGCGTCCACCCCGCGCAGGAAAAGGCGGCGCTTGACGCCATCCGGCAGTGCGTCGCCGCATCCCGGCAGGAAAAGACCAACCTGTCCTACCAGTGCCATCGCGATATCAGCGACCCGGATGTTTTCGTGTTCGTGGAGCGCTGGGCCAGCCCCGAAGCCCTGACGGAACATGAAACCACGCCACATTTCCGTGCGATGGCGGAGGTGTTCAAAACCGCGCTGGCCGAGCCGCTGCATGTGCGCATCACACGTGAAATCTGATCCCGCGCCGCTACGGTTGCTGGCGCGTCTCGCCATCGCGCTGTTCCTGTCCTACATGGCGGTGGCCCTGCCGCTGGCGGCCATACCCGTATCCATCCTGCACTGGCCCGGCTACGGCAACGGGCTGGCCGGGCTGGCGGTCGGGATCGCGTTCTTTTCCACCATTCTCAGCCGCAACCACGCCGGGGCGTTCGCCGATACGAAGGGCGGCCGGTCCTGCATGCGCGGGGGGCTGGCCATCTATGTCGCGGCCAGCCTGGTCTGCGCGCTGTCCGGCCTGACCATGCTGCCCGGCGGCGCGCGCTACATCATCCTGCTGGCGGGCAGGCTGCTGCTGGGCATCGGGGAAAGCCTGACGATCGTGGGCATGCTTGGCTGGGGTATCGGCCTTATGGGGCAGCAGCGCGCGGGGCGCGTGCTGGCATGGACGGGGGCCGCCATGTATGGCGCCTTTGCCGTGGGCGGGCCGATCGGACTGGCCATTTATGAACAGGCGGGCATGGGCGCGCTCATGCTGGTTTCCGCCCTGCTGCCGCTGATCGGGCTGGCGCTGGTGCACGCCGTTCCGCCCTCCCCCACGCATGCCGGGGGCAGGCCCCCTTTCTGGCATATCCTGGGCACCATCCGCTGGCAGGGTATCGCCGTGGCGCTGCAGGGGGTCGGGTTCGCGGCCCTGGGCGCGTTCCTGCCGCTGCGCTTCATCCATGCGCACTGGCCTTATGCCGGGCTGGGGCTGACCTGTTTCGGGCTGGCCTTCGTGGCGGGCCGCTTCACCTGCGGGCATCTGCCCGACCGGATTGGCGGGCTGCGGGTGGCGGCGCTGTCGCTTACGATCGAAGCGGCGGGGCAGTACCTGCTGTGGTGCGCGCCCTCACCCTTCCTCGCGCTTGCCGGGGCGGTGCTGACGGGGGCCGGGTGTTCCATGGTCTATCCCTCGCTGGGGGTGGAGGTCGTGCGGGTGGTGCCACCGCATATGCGTGGCACGGCGCTTGGTGGCTTCGCCGCGTTCCAGGATCTGGCCTATGGCGCGACTGGACCGCTCGCCGGTCTGCTCGCGGACCGTTACGGGTATGACATCGTGTTCCTGCTGGGCGGGTTGTGCGCCACCGGCGGGGTCGGCGTTGTCCTTGGCCTGCTGAACGCACGGCGCGGAGGCGCGTAGGATGACCACGCGATATGTCTATGTGCTTGGCACCTGCGATACGAAGCAGGCCGAGCTTGGCTATATTGCCAGCACCCTGCGTGACAGCGGCGTGGCCGCCCGCATTGTGGATGTCAGCACACGGCAGGCCCCGGCGCAGGCCGACATAAGCGCCCGTACCGTCGCCGGTTTCCACCCACGGGGCGAAGGCGCCGTGTTCTGCGGTGACCGGGGGCGTTCCATCGGGGCCATGGCGGAGGCGCTGCGCCATTACCTGACCCGCTGCACGGACATGGCAGGCGTGATCGCCATTGGCGGTTCGGGGGGAACGGCGCTGGTGGCCCCGGCATTGCAGGCCCTGCCGCTTGGCCTGCCCAAGCTGGTCGTCTCCACCGTGGCGTCGGGCAATACCGCGCCCTATGTGGGCGGCTCCGATATTGCGATGCTGTATTCCGTGACGGACATGGAGGGGCTGAACCGCCTCTCGCGCGTGATTTTATGCAATGCCGCCCATGCCATGGCGGGCATGGTGCAGGCGCCCTGCGCAAGCCGGGCCGATCCCCGCCCCGCCATCGGGCTGACCATGTTCGGCGTGACGACGCCCTGCGTCGATCAGGTCGTGCACCAGTTGTCCGGGCGGTTTGACTGTCTTGTCTTCCACGCCACCGGCACCGGCGGGCGGGCCATGGAACGGCTGGCGGATGACGGGACGATACGCGGCCTGGTTGACGTAACGCTGACCGAGTTCTGTGATCTGGTGGCAGGCGGCATATTCCCCTGTGACGCCGACCGCCTGGGCGCGCCCATTCGCACGGGACTGCCCTATGTCGGCAGTTGCGGGGGGCTGGACATGGTCAATTTCGGGGCGCGCGACACGGTGCCCGAACACTACCGCCAGCGCAGGCTGGTCGAACACAACCCCCAGATCACCCTCATGCGCACCAGTGCCGCTGAATGCGGTGAAATGGGGCGCATGATCGGCCGGCAACTGAACCGATGCGAAGGCGAGGTCCGCTTCCTGTATCCCGAAGGGGGGTTTTCCTCCCTCGACCGGCCGGGCGGTCCCTTTTACGACCCCGAAGCGGATGAAGCCTTTTATGCGGCACTGGCGCGGACGCTGGAACAGACCGCGCGCCGCCGCCTGATCCGCCTTCCCCATGCCATCAACGACCCGGCCTTCGCCGCGGCGCTGGCAGACGAATTTTCCCGCATCTTTATGGAGAGCACCGATAATGCCCAGCATTCCCCGCAGTGACATCCTGGCCAAATTCCGCAGCCTGATTGCCGCGCGCAAACCCATTGTAGGCGGTGGCGCGGGCACCGGCCTGTCCGCCAAATGCGAGGCGGCGGGCGGGATCGACCTGATCGTGATCTACAATTCCGGCCGTTACCGCATGGCGGGCCGGGGGTCGCTGGCGGGTATCCTGGCCTATGGCAACGCCAACCAGATCGTTATGGAAATGGCGCGCGAAGTGCTGCCCGTTGTCCCGCACACGCCCGTTCTGGCCGGGGTGAACGGCACCGACCCGTTCGTGGATTTTGACGTGTTTCTCGATGACGTGAAACGCATCGGCTTTTCAGGCATCCAGAACTTTCCCACCGTCGGGCTGATTGACGGCACCTTCCGCAAGAACCTTGAGGAAACCGGCATGAGCTACAGCCTTGAGGTGGATGTGGTCGCCCGCGCCAACCGCAAGGACCTGCTGACCACCCCCTACGTCTTCGATCCCGCGCAGGCAGTGGACATGGCCAGGGCGGGGGCTGATGTGCTGGTCGCCCATATGGGCCTGACCACGGGGGGCGCCATCGGGGCGGAAACCGCCTTCACGCTGGAGGACTCGATCACCCTGATTAACGAGATTACGGAAGCGGCCCGCACGATCCGCTCCGACATCATCATCCTGTGCCATGGCGGCCCGATCGCCATGCCCGCCGATGCGCAGAAAGTACTTTCGGCCTGTCCCGACTGCCACGGCTTTTACGGTGCGTCGAGCATGGAGCGCCTGCCCGTGGAGGTCGCCCTGACCGAGCAGACCCGCAACTTCAAGGCAATGACCCGCTGAGGGAGAGACGCATCGCGCTGGACGTTCCCGGCCACGGATCAAGGATCGTGGCCGGATGGGTGGAAAGCGCGTTACTGCGCGGTGTACCCGCCATCAATCACCAGTTCACTGCCCGTCATGAACTTTGATTCGTCGGATGCAAGGAACACGATGCCATACGCAATGTCATCCGGTTCACCCAGATGGCCGAGCGGATGCAGGTCGATCAGTTTCTGGCGCGCGGCCACCTGATCGGGGGTTTCGGCGGTAAAGCCCTGCACCATAGGGGTCCAGATATAACCGGGATGGATGGAATTGACCCGGATCTTGTAACCCGAGCGCGCGCAGTGCAGGGCCGCGGATTTTGTAAAAAGCCGTACGCCGCCCTTGCTGGCGTTATAGGCGGCAAGGGCGGGATCGCCGATCAGCCCCTCGATCGAGGAGAGATTGATGATCGAACCGCCGCCATGGGGCTTCATGGCTTCCACCGCGTACCGCGTGCCGAGAAACACCCCGTCCAGATTGACGGACTGCACACGCCGCCAGTCCGCAAGGCTGGTTGTCTCAACGGAGCCATTGTACAGGATACCCGCGTTATTGACCGCGATATCCAGCCGGCCGAACCTGCCGGTAATGGCCGCCATGGCTTTTTCCCAATCCGCTTCCGCCGTTACATTGAGGGAAACGAACATGGCTTCGCCGCCAGCGGATTCAATTTCGGCCACGATGGCCTGGCCTTCCTTTTCCTTGAGATCGGCCACAACCACCTTCGCGCCCTCACGCGCCAGCAGCAGGGCCGTGGCCTTGCCGATACCAAGCGCCGCACCCGTAACAAGCGCCACTTTTCCCGATACACGCCCCATGATCTTCTCCTGAATAATTATCTTTTAAAATATAAGGAAATTTCCATTAGGGATGCGAGTGACTTAACCATTCCAGACCCGCAGACACAGATTTGTGACCCTGTTGCCCCGGCACGCGGCGGATGGAGATGGCCCGAAGGGGATCACATATGCCCCGGCCGCCCGAGCGAGATATAGTCGAACCCGGCCTCCCTTATGGCCTGCGGATCCCAGATATTACGCAGATCCGCGATCTTGCGGCCTTTCATCTGCTTTTTCAGCTTATCGGGAGAAAGCGAGCGGAATTCGTTCCATTCCGTCAGCACCACGACAAGATCCGCCCCCTCGGCCACCGCCACGGCATCGCGGCAATAGGTAACGGAGGCAGGCAGCACGGCGCGGGCGGTTTCCATGCCCGCGGGATCAAAGGCCCGGATACGCGCCCCCGCCCTGTCAAGCCGGGTCAGGATGGTGATGGACGCCGCCTCGCGCATATCATCCGTTTCCGGCTTGAAGGTCAGGCCAAGCACGCCGACCGTCAGGCCACTCACATCCCCCCCGGCAAAGGCGATGATCCGTGTGGCCATGTCCTGCATGCGCGCTTCATTGACCGCTACCGTCGTCTCGATCAGGCGCACGGGAGAACCCGCGTTACGGCCGATTGCCGTCAGCGCGCGGGTATCCTTGGGAAAGCAGGAGCCACCAAAGCCGGGGCTGGGGTGCAGGAACTTCTTGCCTATGCGCCCGTCCAGCCCGATGGAGCGCGCGACATCCGTCACGTTCGCGCCCACTTTTTCACACAGATCCGCAATTTCGTTGATGAAGGTGATCTTCATCGCCAGAAACGAGTTGGCTGAATATTTTATCAGCTCCGCCGTCTCCAGCCCGGTGAATACGATCGGGGTTTCAAGCAGGTAGAGCGGGCGATAAAGCCTGCGCAGAATATCCTGCGCGCGCGTGGTGCCGCCCGGCTTGTGCTGGTCCGTGCCGATAATGACACGGTCGGGCCGCATGAAATCCTGAATGGCGTTGCCTTCACGCAGGAATTCCGGGTTCGAGGCGATATCAAAATCAAGGTCAGGCCGTGTCTCCCGCACGATGCGGGCGATTTCACGGCCAGTACCGACCGGGACGGTGGATTTTGTTACGATAAGGGTATATCCATCCGCCGCGCGGGCAACCTGCTCAACCGCGGCATAAACGTAACTTGTATCCGCCTGTCCGTCGCCCCGGCGCGAGGGCGTGCCCACAGCCAGGAACACGGCGTCGACACCCCTGATGGCGGTGGCAATATCATCACCAAAGGTCAGGCGGCCCGCCGCCACGTTATCTTCAACCAGACGGTCCAGCCCGGGTTCGTAAATCGGGATTCGCCCTTCCCGCAGGGCGGCGAGACGGTCGGGATTGGTTTCAACAATGGCGACATCCGTGCCGAATTCCGCGAAACATGTGCCGGAGACCAATCCTACATAGCCTCCACCGATCATAGCAATGCGCACCTGGGTCCCCTGGTTTGTTTCCGGAACTGTTATCCTGAACAGGATCGAAGCTGACAGTTCCAGAACTGGCTGAAGAAAATAAAGCCCGCGATCAATCTACGTCCGTATCATGCAGATGATGCATAAGGTTACGATGACCTTGAAAATACTCCACTCTCCCGCACGGCCATTATGACCGGCATGTCGTCCTGCCTCACGCAATGAACACTCCAGCATGCGGCACGAAGTCATAATCCATGACGTGAGCGGGGCACAACCTTACAATCCCCTCTTCTTCTCCCTCGCACACAAGGCCAGCAGGAAAAATCATTTACACATGAATTAACACGTATTTACTGGAAATTATTCCGGGGACCTACCGCAGGTCAGGCGTCTTTACACCAAGATCGTAACGATTTCGGTGCAAGACAGTGTGGACAGCCATCAACAACGACATAATGAAGTTATGGGAATTCCTTTCACATCGATTTGAATTCAGCCAATGAAACAATTTGTAACTGTCGCGTTAGGGGTATCTGTCTGGCTCAATCCCGTTATTTTGGTGGGGCCTGTTATATTGATGGGGGCGTGTGTTGCGCAACGTAACATGGCTTTTCATAGCAAGGCAGGCAGTATTATTTATACTGCTTCTTCTTATATCAATAAATATATATAACTCTTTCCCTATCGGGGGGCATCTCCCCCCTTTTCAGGTAGATTTTCGAAAAGCGTATTATGCTGCGGGACTGGCGGTGATCCGGGGTGGTCCGCAGGCTCTGCGGCCATTGATCGAACAGGCTGAATTCGTCAACTGGCCGATCGAGTCCTACCTGTTCGTGCCATTCGCAGGGTTCAGGCATGAAGTAGCGGAGCAGATTTTTCTTTTTCTGGGTATTCTGGCTACAATCGGCGCATTTTTATTACTCGCAAAAGGATGCGATCCAAAAACAAAAATCATCCTTGCGCTGATATTTCTGGCGAATGGGCCATTATGGTACAGCCTTATGGCCATGGGCAATACCACGCATTTTATACTGTTCGCTCTCATCGGCACGTTATTGCTTATCCAACGCAGGTGGATGTACACGGCTGGCCTTATAATAGGCATGGCCGCATCAATAAAACCGATGATTTCCATTTTCATTCTGTATTTTTTCTATCGCCGCAACTACCGTGCCGCCCTGTCCAGCACATCCGTCATAGTAATAATGGCCGTATCGTCCATAATATTTTTTGGGCCGTCAATAACGCATGAATGGTATGAGCATTGCATAGTAGAGTTCTCGACAAAACCTATCGGAGCCTTCAACAATCAGTCTGTCAGCGCCTTCCTGCTACGTTTGCAGACGGGGCCTACCTACCTGCACGACTGGCATGGACAGGATGTTTCGGGCAATATCCATATTCTTGTAAAAAATATTCCGCTCTTCCTTCTGTTATTAACGGGTTACACTGGCTGGAAATGGCGAAAAGAGTTTATGGCCACGCGTGCGCCAGATCCCCATGTCGCGGATATATTCGATTTCAGCCTGCTGGTGACTTTCTGTATCGTAACAAGCCCGGTCTCGTGGACGCATTACTATCTGCTTCTTCTGCTGCCATGGAGCTTTTATATTACCGGGCGCCTGCCACTCGATAATGGCCCGATGACATCATCACTGGTCTGGGGCAGTATCGTTCTCTCCTCCCTGCCGGTTCTCTATCCCATATCCTTACCAGAACCGATAGCGACATGGGCGGCGCGATCCCTGGCCTCCCTTTGGTTTCTGGGCGGGATGCTTTTTCTGTTCTCCCTGTTCCGGTATGCTCTCCATGTCTCTCAAACAGTCCAGCCACCTGTCCTGATCGATATCCCCTCCCTGATCGGCAATGATGAGGACGTGCCCCTGGGGATGAGCGCGAATGACGACCTTCTGCCCCCTGCCATCATGGACCGAACAACCGGCCCGCCCTGACAAGGAAATATACAAACGTATTTTCCAACATATCTGGGCTACGGGGCAGGCCCGCGACTGGCGCGCGAATCCTGCCCCCTTTGCGCAATCCTGATCTGGAGCCATTCTACCTTCCGCTCCAACATTTATATCCAGAGTTTGAAGCCTGTTTCAGCAATTTCCGTAACCTGGGGTATGATGGTTCCCTATAGCTGACCCAAAAACAGGAACCTGCGTACCCATGCTTCTCAATGTCATCGAACTCGGACCGGAAAATGGTGACCTGTCCCGTCCGCCCGTCGTATTCCTTCATGGGCTGTTTGGGCGCGCACGCAATTTTGGCTTTTTCCAACGGCGCATTGCCGCGACCCACCGCACGCTGGCGCTGGATCTGCGCAACCATGGAAAAAGCCCGCATGGGCCAATGGATTATCCCACCCTCGCCGCGGATGTGCATGAAACACTTGCGGCGCATAACGCCCTGCCCGCAACGGTAATCGGGCATTCAATGGGCGGCAAGACGGCCATGATGCTTGCCCTGCGGCACCCGGCTGCGGTCCATGCCCTGCTGGTTGCCGATATCGCGCCCGGTCAGGGCGGGTTTGCCCAGTCCGACCAGCTTGCCCGGAAACTGGCTGCACTGCCCTTGCCCGACTTCCTTGACCGTGCCGGTGCCGAAGCCTGGCTGGCGCAGGTCATTTCCGACAAACCTGTTCGTGACCTTATGCTCATGAACCTTGATCTGGGTGAAAAGCCGCGCTGGAACATTGGAATACACGAAATCGCCGCTTCCATGCCCGCGATCGTCGGATGGCCCACCATGGCACCGGGAACGCATTATGATGGTCCCACGCTATTCATTGCCGGGGGACGTTCACACTATATCCAGCCGGATAACTATCCCGTCATGCGACAGCTTTTTCCCCATTACCGGCTGGATGTCATCAAGGATGCCGGTCATTGGGTGCATGCGCAGGCGCCCGCGGCTTTTCTGGCGCTTGTGGAAACATTCCTGACCACCAGCCAACCCCTTCATCCATAGTAACCTCATGACTGCAAAATAGTCTGATCGTGAACAGTCCAATATGATGGGGAATTAGCGGAAGACTATTCCCCCATCAATCAACACGGACTGTCCTGTCATGTAATCTGAATCCGGCCCGGCAAGCCACGCGACAAAACTGGCGACGTCATCCGGCGTCTCTGCCCGGCCGAGCGTGATGCCACTGACATATTTGCGATAGGTCTCGCCCACTTCCGCGCCGGTTGCTTCGGCCATGCGCCTGTCTATATCCACCCACATATCCGTCCCGACCACACCGGGGCAATAGGCGTTTACGGTAATACCAAAGCTGGCAAGTTCCTTTGCCGCAGCCTGCGTCAGTCCCCTGACAGCGAACTTGGTTGCACAATAGACACCGAGAAACGCATACCCCTCATGCCCGGCTATTGAACAGGCATTGATTATCTTGCCCGTGCGGGACTGTTTCCTGAACGCCTGTGCCGCCGCCTGAATGCCCCATAACGTTCCGGCCACATTGATCTGGAAAATACGGTCCATGTCTTCGGGAGTTACATCCAGCAGGGCCTTGACCTGCGCCACTCCGGCATTATTGACCATGATGTCAACGCCGCCCAACTGGTCCAGAGCCTGATCGACAACCGAAAAAACCTGTTCGCGCACGCTGATATCGGCATTCAGCGTAATTGCCTTGCGACCAAGCGCTTCCACTTCCGCGCGCACCCCGGCCAGACGCTCCGGGTTGAGGTCCACCAGAGCCAGATCCGCCCCCTCCCGCGCCAGGCGCAGCGCGATACCGCGCCCGATCCCCTGTGCGGCACCCGTAACGACGGCGACTTTCCCAACGAGAGACATGAATGATCATCTTTCTTTTCAAACCCATGCCACATGATGCGGCGGGATGCCTGAAAAACGTTCTGCATATGGGGAAAGTTCGGGGAACTGCATTATTTATAGTTGTATATTTACTTTTATAATTATCATTACTTTGCATACTCACAAGTAGTGACTAAACATTTCCAATCCGGAAGAGATGCCCGGACGACTGCGGCACTCATTTTTCAAATAACATCTCAAAAAGCAATGTTGACAGCCGTGCTGAGCACCACCGCATCCTTGAAAACCGTTGTTCCACCTACATGATTGACATACTGGAAATCCGGCTTGATCGACAGCCCATCGAGAATGTGAACGCCGTAATAGGCCTCGTAAATCGCCTCGTGCCCCTGAATACCATACGGCACGCCAAAATTGGCGCCGGGCAGGGGAAGGCCGTGGCTGGCCGCAAGTTCCTGTGACAGGATGGCGGAGTGGCTGAAACGCGACCATAGAAAAGCTATGCCCACACTATCAAGCGGGCGATGCCACAGCGCCCCGGTATCCATCAGGACGGCAACAAGTGTATGATTGATCTGTGATGTCTGGCCGGAAGCATAAGCGTAATATCCACCAAGAACAAGACCGTTGAGCTCACCTGAGCCCCGGCGGACCAGCATCTGGTCAGCTATGACCCATACCGAGGTCTGGCCGCTCTGCTTACGCGGGCTCAACCCGCTTATGACCCATGGATTTCCATTTATGTCCTCATAAAGATCATTATAGCGCGAATTGTCATACATCCCCCCAAGTTTGTAATGACCGACAAGGTGGTTACGGCCGAATGCGGGCAACCAGCCGATTTCAACCTGGGTGGATAATTTGCCCAGCCCGTCCTGCCCCCATGACCAGCCGGAAATGCCGCCGTTATAGGGATGCGGTGAAACGGCGAACAGACCGCCCATGACATACACCTCCTTCACCGGCATGAGACGCAGGACAGTGCCGATATTACCCGAAGGCCATCCGCGCGCGCCGGTAAGGTACTTGGTCGGCGCCTCCCCGCCGCATAGCCACACGTTCATGTAATTGCAGACCCATGGAGAGTTCTGGAAAAACACGCCGGTCGGAATCCAGCCAACCGACAGGTCAACCTTGTGGTCAAGCCACGCCTTCTCGAAATAGGCCCAGACAAGATGCGCGACAACATTGCCACGACTACCGTAAATCTGCTGGACCTGATTATCGTTATCGCCGTAAATCCGGCTCAGGTTACGGCCATTCCCGTTGACCACCAGCATATGGAGCCATAAGTCCCGGGCCCATGCGCCGGCGGGGTGCAGGAGTTTGTCCCAATCGACATCAAGCGTGGAACCGACCTGACCGGTGGCCGTGTAATCCTGTTTCCTGCCGCCCGCCACATTGCCCGCGATATCTTCATACACGTCAAAGGCAAAATACAGTCCGCGCTTCTGGAGCCATGGCTGGATCCCCCCCCAGTCTCCCAGCATATGGGTCGTGCCGAAGGGGGGACCGAATGATGGCGGGCCATAGGGTGCGTTCAGAAAGCTCGGGATCGCTTCATAAGTTGGGGTCGTGGGTTGCGTCTCGGCATACGGGGTGGGGTTGGACACCTGGGGGGGGCCACTTGGCTGGCTTTTTTCCCCCAGAATGTTGCGCAGCCACTGGGGCAGTTGAAGCCCCTGCGATGTCTGTGCCGGAGGTGACTGCGTATCCGCGCTACTGGCCGCCCGCGCCGGACCACCGGACAGGGTCATGAAACCAAGAAAACCCGCCATGCAGCATCGCAGCAGTACAGACCGGACACGGCATGTATTCATGATTACGGAAAAGTATCGACAGACAGAAAACGGAATTACCGATTCATGAGGAACGCGCATGCCCTAAACCTCACGTAAATGAATATCGTGAATCCAAAAGCAGAACCAGTTCTCGGGGACGGGACGCATTGCGCCCGGCACGGATGGACAACACGGCACCAGCATTGCCCGACCCGCCCCGCCCCTGTGGCGGTTAAGGCTGGAACATCGGGAATGTGGCGGTTTTTAATGGAATGTCTGTGGGTCTTTTTTGCCTTGATCGTGAATTATTTTATTATTTCTTGAACCACGAATGAAGACAGCCTGTTACTTTCACAAAGTCTTCCGGACAGGGAAACGCCTGACTGGCGCATGACCCGATCGGGCGAGGGAGCCGTTAAAGGAAACGGCTTTTTTCCGCATATAGTCCGGCACAGAGAACCTCTTTCTATTTGAAAAGAAAATTCGTGACCATAATAACGGGCTTTCCCTGCCACAGGTTGCTCTACGCCTTGGGGATATTTATAGGGCTTCAATACCCGCTGGCCCTGAAAAAAGCAGGAATATGGCGCTTTTCTTGCCTCTATCCGGTTTACCATCATCCATGGACGCGAATACGTGATCTCCGCACCCTTCATCCGTTACGTGGTGCCCCACCGCATGCGGACCAGCGCAAGCTTGCTCCTGTGGCGTGGCCTTGCGATCGCGCCACTTACAGGCCGATTTTTCCCGCGGGCGTGTCGATAACAAGGTCAAGCAGTTCGATATAGCCCCGCGTACTGCGCGGGTCGCGATGGCGGACATGGCGGCGGATTTCCTCCTCCCGCACATCGGCCAGATACGCTTCGGTAATGAAGCCCGAACGCAGCCCATGCGGGGTAAGGCGCGTCAGGACATCGGCAGGCAGGCCGGCCATGACACCCCGGCGATGCAGGATCTGGCGCACGGCATCGGGATGAAGCGCCTTTTCGCGGATCCGGCCATTCGCATCCACCTTGCGAAACAGCGGCCCCGCGCCACGCCGGGCCACCGCCTGCCAGGCCGCCAGCGCCCGGACCGGGCAGGTCTGCGCCTGCTGTCCATGGGCAAGGCCGATCATCGCCCCCTCCCCGGTCTGGTCGGTCTTGCTTGCGCGGATGTGCAGCCTTACGCCCGTTTCAGTGGGCGTAATATCCTCCACATGCAGGCCCACCAGTTCGGAGCGGCGCAGGGCGGCGGCAAAACCGACCAGCAGCAGCGCCCGGTCACGGCGGCCACGGGGCGTCAGGTCGCAGGTCGCCAGCAACTGCCCAAGCAGGTTCCGGCGCACCGCCACCGGCTTGCTGACCGGACGGCGTTGCGTACGCAATACGCCCTGTAATGGCCCCTGAATATCCCGATGCCCCGGATTCCATGGCAGGTCCCCAAAGCGATGGGCCTTGCCTATGGCCGCCAGCCTGCGGCGGATGGTGGCAGGCGCGAAATCTTCGGCCAGACTGGCAAGATAGGCCCCCACCACCCGGGGTTCCGCCGGCAGGGGGCAGAACCCGGTTCTGTCGCACCAGTTCTGGAAATGCGCCCAGTCGGCGCGATAGGCGCGCAGGGTCGCGGGGGCTGTGGCGCGCTGGGCGAAATCGGTCGCGGCCTCCAGTGCCGCAACCCCGGCCGGGGTTAGCGGCCCGCGCACTTCTCCCCCCACAGGCGGAATGCCCGCACCCCCGGTCAGCCGGGGCAAGGGAGGAGGCGGATCGGAAGACATGGACACCACGATGGCAGGCGGCATGCCGGAACTCAAGCCCCTCCCGTAAGGCAGCTACGGGAGCACTCGCACCCTATTTAACCGAAAGATAGCGAATACCGCGCTTGTCCGCTTCGTCATACGCTTCCTCATATCCCGCATCGGCATAGCGCATGACGCCAAGGCTGGTATCATTGGTCAGGGTTTTTTGCAGCCGTTCGTCCGCCTGCGCCGAACCATCCGCGATTACGGTTATGCCGGAACTGGTCATATAACCGGCATATCCACCGCCGCCGGAATGGATCGCGACAAGATCGGCCTGCGATGAGCAGGCCAGCATGGCGTTGAGCAAAGGCCAGTCGGCAATGGCGTCCGAGCCATCCTTCATGTTCTCGGTCATGATATTGGGATGCGCCATGGCGCCAGCATCCAGATGGTCGCGCGTAAAGGCCACGGGGCCGGACAGAACACCGTCACGCACCATCCGGTTCACGGCAAGCCCGACCATGGTGCGGGATTCATGACCGATCCATGCAATGCGCGCGGGCAGTCCTTCAAAGGGAATGTACTGGCGCGCCAGGGTGATCCAGTTGACGACGGAGGCATCCCGCGCGAATGTTTCGAGCAGGTAATCATCTATCTTGCGGATGTCTTCCGGATCGTTGGAAAGGGCGATCCAGCGGAACGGGCCAATGGCGCGGGCAAAAAGCGGGCGCAGATAGGCTTCGGTGAAGATGGGAATGTCGAACGCGTCGCTGACCCCGGCTTTATGCGCCTGCGTGCGGATGAGATTGCCATTATCGAAAACGACCGATCCGTTCCTGCGGAAGTCCAGCATGGCGCGCACATGGTGGACAATGGACTGCGATGACAGCGCCATCAGGCGTTGCGGATCGTCACGGCGAAGCTGTTCCACCTCATCAAGGCTGATCCCGGCGGGAATATAGCCGTACACCAGGTCATGGGCCGAAGTCTGGTCCGTCACGATGTCGGGCGCGATACCGCGCGCCAGAATTTGGGGGAAGATTTCGGCAGCGTTTCCCGTAAGCCCGATAGAACAGGCCTCCCCCCGGGCCTGCGCGGCCCCGACCATGGCCAGCGCCTCATCCAGCGTATCGGCCCGGTGCTGGAGATAGCCGGACTGGATGCGTTTTTCGATCCGTTCGGGATTGATCTCGACACACAGGATCACGGCTCCGGCCAGCCTTCCGGCCAGCGGCTGCGCCCCCCCCATGCCCCCCAGCCCCGATGTCAGGATCAGGCGGCCGGCAAGGCTGCTGTCAAAATGCTGTTCGGCAATGCGGCGGAAAATTTCATAGGTGCCCTGAATGACACCCTGTGAGCCGATATACTGCCAGTCCCCCGCCGTAAGGCCGCCCCAGCAGATCAGGCCCATCTTTTCCAGCCGGTAGAATTCCTCCGCCTTCGCCCACTGGCCGATCATGTTGCAGTTCGCCATGATGATGATGGGCGCGCCCGCATGCGTCCTGACCACCCCGATCGGCTTGCCGGACTGCACGATCAGCGTTTCATCATCCGCCATGGTCTTCAGTGTCGAGACGATGGCGTCATGCGCGGGCCAGTTGCGCGCGGCGCGCCCCAATGCCGCGTAAACGACCAGATTGTCCGGGTCCTCGCCCACGCTCAGCACGTTTTCCAGCAGGCGCAGCAGCCCTTCCTGTCGCCAGCCACGACAGCGCAGCGTGTTGCCCGATGTGACTTCAAAACGTCGCGGCATCATGAGTCCTGTTTCCTTCCGGCTATGGCGTAGGATGCAAGTTCGATACCCAGCGCGCGTTCAACCGGCGGATAGACCGCCGGGTCAACGACACTGGAAGAAAGGGGAAACTTCGTTTTCTCGACATGGAGCACAAGAATGTCCATGCCCTCTTCCACTTCACCCACACTCAGCGGGTAGCCGCTGGGGGCAAGGGTGGTGATGACATCGGGAAAGGATGCAAGGCGCTGCCCGTCCGGTGTCTCCACGGCCATGTATTCGTTCATGACATGCAGCACCACGGCGGACGAACCGGACCCGACCGTTATGGTCCCGATATCAAAGGCTTCATCGGTATAACGCACATTCTTCGCGCTGACACGCCCCTGCGCCATGATACAGCCGTCGAGTTCGCGCACGATGGCGTCAATCACGGCGTGCCCGTTTTTCCTTTCCGCCTCCAGCACGACTTCCCCCAGCTTCAGTGCCCGTGAAATGCCACCGGCGGCGGCATGGGCGCGGACATAGGACGCTGGCAAGGGGTTACGGCAGGAGGCGATAAAACCACCCGACATATCGGACGCCGTACGCAAGATGGGCGAGATACGGGCCGTGGCCCCTTTCGCCACCATCTCGATATAGGCGTGGTTCGCCCGGTTGCCGCCCACCACCGCCTGGATCATGGGCAGGGGGGAATTGGCCATGCCGATCGAGCCCATGTCGCCCGTGGGGTGGGCGCGCATGTCGCCCACGGCGTCAACTACCTTGGTGCCCAGAATGGCGCCCGGCAGCCAGGCGTTGAGGGTGCTGGACTTGCCGTTCTGCCCGATCATGAGACCATAGATCGGCGCCCCCAGTTCCTTTTGCACCAGCCGCACGGCATTGACGTAATCGACGCCCAGCATTTCCCACTGCGTGGTGCTGGCGGGCGCGCCGATGGCGGCCGCCGTGGCGATGATGGCGTCATCCGCGATTTCATCCATGCCGACCAGTTCGGGCTGGCCGGCATTGACGGCGGCGGTTCCCAGCATGCGGCCATGTTCGACCCATCCGCCCCCGCCACAGGCAAAAATCGAACCGCCGCGAATGGCGGCTTCGACATCTCTGGCTACAAGTATTCTACCCACAGTCGGACCTCATGAAGTAAAGGACGGGTTGTTTTCGTATGCATTCAGGTCGCGGCGTCCGCCGCCATGATCGCGTCGGCCAGCACGCGCGTGCCGTTGGCGGCGTCGTGCGCCGTGATCCATTCATCCGGGTCATGGCTGCGGCCATCGCGGCAGGGAATGAAAACCATGGCGCTGGGCGCCACGCGCGCAAGGAACGCCGCATCATGCCCCGCCCCCGAAACCATGCGGCGCGATGACAGGCCCAGCGCGCCCGCCGCCGTTTCCAGAAAGTCGGCAAGGAGCGGGCTACAGGCAACGGGGGGGGAGTCGGACTGGATTTCAAAGCGCGCCAGTGTCACGTCACAGGCCGCGGCCTGCGCGGCGGCGACGGCGCGAAGCTGGGCCAGCAGGCGTTCACAGGCATCGCGTTCACTCACGCGGATGTCGATCACCAGCCGGGCCTGACGCGGGATGACATTGGACGCATTGGGCAGCACCTCCACAATGCCGCATGTCGCCGTGACATGCCCCCTGCCCGCCCGCGCCGCATCACGCCCCAGATGCGAGACGGCGGTAATCAGCCCCGCCGCCGCAACCATGGCGTCACGTCGGCAGTCCATGGGGGTCGTGCCGGCATGATCCGCGCGCCCCGAAAAAATGACCTCGATGCGGGTGACGCCCACAATGGCCTCGACAATGCCGACCTCCGTGCCCTCACGCTCCAGCACGATGCCCTGCTCGATATGCAGTTCCATGAAGGCCGCGATGTCATGGCGTTGCGCATGGGACAGGCGGGACGCATCGCCGCCCATGCGGTTTATGGCATCGGCCAGGGTTTCGCCCCATGGCGCGCGCAGGGCGAGATGCCGGGGTGTCAGGCTGTCCGTCATGCCGCGACTGCCAATGCACGACAGGCCGAAATCGCTCGGCTCTTCGGCCAGGAAATCGGTTACTTCGAAATGATGCGCCAGCGTGACGCCGCCATCACGCATCGCGCGCGCGATTTCCAGCCCTGCCAGCACGCCCAGTATGCCATCGAACCTGCCGCCGCCGGGCACGGTATCGGAATGCGAGCCGGTCATGATCGTACGTGCGTCGGGCGATACGGCGCTGCGGCGTCCGATCAGGTTGCCCGCCGCATCGATCCGGCATGACAGGCCCGCCTGCTGGAAACGGTGCCGCAACCAGCCGCGCCCATCCAGAAAACGCGCGGAAAAGGAGCGGCGGGTATAAGGCTGGTCGGGATCGGTCATCGTCCCAAGTTCCATGAGATCGGCCCATAGCCGCTCGGGCTGGATATGCGATGAAAGGGTGGACATGTTCATGCGCCGCACCCTTCGGGGGTTACGAACCGCCCCGTGCCCGGCGGGGCCAGAACCTGCGCGCCATCGAATATGCGCTGGCCACGCAGGTAGGTGGCCGCGATGCGCCAGTCCAGCGTCCGGCCCTCATAGGGGCTCCAGGTGGCGAAGGCGTTGCCGCTGGCCCGTGGGTCGTAGGTCCAGCTTTCCGCCCGGGCGACCGTGATGTCCGCATCACGCCCGATGGCGATGCCCCCCTTGCGGCAGGACAGGCGGAACAGGCGCGCCGGGTTTTCCGCCAGCAGCCGTGCCGCGAGGCTGGCCGAAAGCCCCCGGCGTGACAGTTCGGTCAGGAAAAGCGGGTAAAGGATTTCAAGCGACGGCGCGCCGGATGCATTTTCCAGCATGTTCGGGCTGGTCTTGCGTCCCTCGCTCCAAGAGACATGGTCCGTTGAAACCACGCTCACGTTCCCGGCCACCAGATGCGCCCATATGCCCTCGACCTCCCGCCGGGGGCGGATGGGCGGGTTGATCTTGGCCTTGCCACCCAGGCGCGCGACGTCGTGTTCCTCATCCAGCGTCAGGTAGTGGATGCAGGCCTCGATGGTGGTGTCGAAGCCCTGGCGGCGGTATGCGGCACAGAGTTCGTAGCCCCGAATGATGGACGCATGCACCACATGGGCCGAGCAGCCGGTCGCCGCCGCGATT
The DNA here is from genome assembly GCF_021295395.1 of Komagataeibacter sp. FNDCR2. Taxonomy (NCBI): domain Bacteria; kingdom Pseudomonadati; phylum Pseudomonadota; class Alphaproteobacteria; order Acetobacterales; family Acetobacteraceae; genus Komagataeibacter; species Komagataeibacter sp. FNDCR2. The sequence continues at coordinate 2,965,493 of NZ_JAIWOU010000001.1, read as the reverse complement.
TCGTAAATTTCAGCCGTGGCCAGCGCCTCGGACAACGGGGGACGGGACAGGCCATGGGCGCGCCAGTCGGTCACGCCGGATTCCGCCACGCGGCGGATATGGGCGCGCACCATCGCGTCATGTTCGTTATGCACGCCCGCGACCAGGCCGCAGCGGGCGACGGCGCTGAAACATTCGGCCAGAAGATCGGCCGGAATGCGTGGGAAACGCTCGGGATCGGTGCCGAAAGTGGAAAATTTGAAGGCGCATGCCCCCGCCGCCGCCATATCGGCAATATGGACCGGCCCATCGGCGGGCGCGATGGTGCCCCACAGGGCAAAATCCACGCGCGCCTGCTCGGCGGCCTCCCGCGCCTTCAGCCGCAGGCGCTCGGCGGTACAGACCAGAAAGCCATCGTCATAAGGCATGTCGGCAATGGTGGTGACGCCCCCCGCCGCGGCGGATCGGGTGGTCCAGATGAAATCTTCCTGCCCCTTCTGGGAGCGGGAATGGACCTGCGCGTCAATCCCGCCGGGAAGAAGCAGGGCCTCGCCATGGTTTTCCGTTTTCGTGGCCTGTGGGGGCGTCCCCTGCCCAAAGCGGGAAATGCGCCCGTGATCGACCGCGATCCAGCCATCGCGCAGTATTCCCGCGCAGGTCACGACCGCCCCGGTCAGGACAAGTTCATGCATTTTCATGCTCCCGTAAGATGCTGTCAGACCCGAACAGGAGGCTGGACGGGCCGGATATTGCGGTTTCGCCGGTGAACAGGACATCACGCGCGGCGTCAAAAACAGTGCAGAGCGGGATGTGATCGTTGACCGGTTCGATGCACGTGGCCAGCCGGGCGTACAGATGCCCCGCCATACCGTGCAGCACGCTTTCATTGCCCGACAGGTGCACCGCCTGAAAGGCGGTGACGGCTTCCTGCGCAACCAGCCGGTGCAGCAGGTTGACCTGCAGCTCAAGCGCGCGCCCCGCCATGGGAAGGTAGGAGGCTTCATCCTCCACCCCGTTGGCGACGGGCACCTGGTACAGTGAAGCCGGTGCGGCTTCCCGCAGGATGCGGGTGCCCAGATCAACCGCCAGCTTCGTCGCCGCGCCGAATGCGATGTCATATCCCACATGCAGGGTAAGGTTGCGCGGCAGGCCGGACAGGTCGTCGCGGCACAGGGTCAGGATGCGCCCCATGGAACCGCGCGCGTAATGCGCGACCGCCTGCAGCAGCATCTGCACATCCAGCGTCAGTTCCAGCAGCAGCGACCCACCGGATGTCAGGATCTCGCCCCCGACCAGAAGCGGATTGTCATCACAGTGGTTGAAGGCATGGTGCAACGCCGTCTCCACCCGCAGCAGGGCTGCGAGAAGCGCCCCCCCGGTCTGTGGCAGGCAACGGAAGCATAACGGGTCGTGGATATGCCCACGCGAAACCCAGGCATCACCCCGCATCGCCTGCGCAACGAACGCGGCCACGCGCCTTTCAGCCATCGTGCCGTTGCCAAGTGCTGCCTGCCAGGGCGCGCGGAACGCGCCAAATCCCGCGCAGGACAGACCATACACCCCCAGGCTGACCGGCAATGTACGCCGCAGTTCAGTCACCGAAAGGGCGACCGTGGCGACCGACAGCGCATTGCTGGACAGGACGGTCATGATGTCCTTCGGCCCCGGAACAAGCGGGGACAGCCCGTGGCGACGCAGCATGGCCATGGCGGGCTGCGGCGCATCATGCCCCGGTACCATGACATCCCCATCACCCAGCAGGGCCTTGCCTATATGCGACATCAGCCCGACATCGGCGCACCCGATCGAACCATAAATGCGCACGACCGGCGTAATCCGGGCATTGAGCAGATCCCGCAGGGCACGCGCCAGCGCGGGGGACGCGCCCGTCTGGCCGCTTAACAGCCCATTGAGCCGGATGGCCATGGCCGCCCTGACCTCACGCACGTCAAATGCCGGACCGGACCCCAGCGCATGCGAACGCAGCAGCCGCCGGGCATAGGCCGTCGGGTCGTCCGTAGGGATGTCGCAGTCCTTAAAGGCCCCGACCATGCTGGTGGTGCCATAGACCTCGCTTCCTTCCGCCAGCAGCGACAGCAGGGTGGCATGGCTGGCCGCCATGCGCTTCATCCCTTCGGCCGAAAGGGTTACACAGGCACCATCGGCTATTCTGGCGATCTGTGTCAGGCACAGGTCATGTCCCGTCAGAACAACATCCGTGGTGTGCTTCATCATGCCGTCTCCCCGTGCGGATAGTGTCGCATTTATAGTGTCGCCGGTCATATGCTTATCCCTGCGCAAGCTATGCCTTCGGCTGCACTGTACGCGCCGGGCCAAAATATCCTGCACTTACGGCAAGCGCCGCCAGTGCCGGGAGCGCCGTGAACGTGACATAGAAAGCAGGGGCCAGAAGCATGTGCTGCCGCGCCCCGAGCATGCTCAGGAATGCAGGGGCAAAACCGCCAAAAACCACCATCGCGGCGTTGTACCCGATCGCGATGCCACTGGCGCGGACAGGGCGCGGAAAAAGGCTTGCGATACCCAGCGGCGCCACACCTACATAAAGGGCGACCAGCGCGCATAACCCGGTCTCGACCCCCACCATCGCCAGCAGGCCCGGATGGGCGGGCAGCGCGGAGGTCAGCAGCACGGGCACGACCGCCAGCGCCAGCGCGCTACCGGACAGCATGCGCCATGCCCCGACCCGGTCCGCCAGCAGGCCTGCCAGCAGCGACCCACCGACAAGGGCGACGTTCCCGGTCATGAAGGCGACGTAACTGGCATGGGCCGAAACACCGAAAGAACCCTGCATGTAAAGCGGGAAATAGATGATCAGGCTGTACGGCGCCGTCGCCCACAGGATGGACATGCACAAGGCGAGGAAAACGTTTTTCCGGTACGTGGTGAACAGTTCGCGCAAAATGGCGGTATCGGGCGTGTTGCGGGCCGCTGGCATATCGGCGGGCATCGCCCCGCGCAAATAGAGCCCGACGGGGATGATGGCCAGCCCGATCGCGAACGGCACGCGCCAGCCCCACGCCCCCAGTTGCGCCTGTGTCAGCACGGCGGTCAGCACGGCCGCGACCCCCGCGCCAAGGATATTGGAAAGCCCCATCGTGGCCTGCAGGAACGACCCCGCCAGCCCGCGCCGGTGACGCGGCGCCTGTTCATTGAGAAAGGCCGTGGCGCTGCCGATTTCGCCCCCCGCGCAGATCCCCTGCAACAGCCGCGCGCAGCACAGCACCACGATGGACAGCCGACCGATGCGGGCATAGGGCGGGTCGAGAAGGATCAGGGCAGCCCCCACCCCCATGAGAACGCATGTAAGCGACAGGGCCTTCCTGCGTCCGTGCCGGTCCGCATACAGCCCCAGCATGAATGCGCCCATGGGGCGGGCCACCGTGCCCAGGCCAAAAACCAGCAGGCTTTGCGCCAGTTGGGAAAAACCATCGGCGGAGCGGAAAACCGCTTCCCCGATATAGCGGGCGAACAGGGCGTAAACCGTAAAATCGTACCATTCCAGAAGGTTGCCGATGGAGGCCGCCATAATCAGGTTACGATGTCGCATGGGGGGCGTCTGCACGGCGCTTGTCCTTCATCACATGGTATTTCCACCCGCCCCGGTCGCGCCACGGGGCAGGCAGGCGGCCGGATGGATCAGAAATTGGTGCTGATCGTACCAAAGAACTGCCGTGGCGCGCCCATCAGGAAGTAATTGTAGCCCGCCGTGAATGTATTCCCCAGTTCATTGGTCGTTGCGACATATGTCTTGTTGAACAGGTTATAGACATTGAAGCTGGCGTTGATGCCCTTGAGGAACTTGTAGTCCCCGAAGTTGTAATGCATGCCGAAATTGGCCAGGAAGTAGCCAGGCACATGGGCATCGTTCGTATAGGTCAACTGGCGGCTGGATATGTAGTTACCATCCAGGTTCGCCTTGAAGTGATGCCAGGAATAGGAAATGCTGCCCTTGTACATGAACGTGGGATAGTTCGGTATGAGCTTGCCGCGTGTGGGCTCGATACCATTCGTGGTCACGACATTCTGGTCATAGGTGGAATGGGCGTAGGAAAAGGAGTTATAGATCGACAGGCCATCTGTCGGGCGCACGGTAAAGCTGGCTTCCGCGCCATTGGTGGTCACACCGCCGACATTGCTGATCGCGGTCTGCGGGTTGATCCCGTGATTGGAGGTGATGAGCTGCAGGCGGTTGGAGAAGTTGACGCGATAGAGCGAGACCAGCCCGCTGAGCATGGGTGTGGTGTAGCGGTAACCCAGTTCGTAAACCCAGTCCTTTTCCGGGCGTAGCTGGTTCTTGGTGGACTGGAACGCGCTCTGGGTTTCCGTCCATGGGGTGGCGGAGACGTTGGTGGTGAAGCCATCTTCGGGGTAGGTGCGCATGTTCTTCGACACATCGAAGAACAGTTCATGATGCGGCAGGAAGCGCCATGCGGCGGAGACCTGCGGCAGGAAGGCGTCCGCCGCCGTCAGGTTGCCCTGCGCGATCAGCCCCCCGTTCGCCGCGACATTCTGGGTCGGCACGGTATTGCCCGCCGAGACGATCATGGATTTGAAACCCGCGTTGATCTTCAGGTTTTTCATGACCTGAAACGTGTCCTGCAGGTGGAATGTAAAGGTATTGCTATGGAAGATTTCCTGCCATGGCGTGGCGAATACGTTGGAGGGGTACCCATCCGTCGGGTTGCCCAGCGTTCCCTGCCCCAGAAGCGGCGCTTCGGCAAAGGAGCGCCCCTCGGTAAACCGGCCATATTCATACCAGACGCCGGCATTGATCTTGTGCCGGGCGATGCCATAGGTCACGGCGGAAAGGAAACCACCACGCTGGATGCCCGGATCCTGCACGCGCTGCGACAGGGGCGCGCCGTTGGGCGAAGGCATATAGGGCGTGGTCCATGTGCTGTAGCCACTGTCCCCATGGCCATAAACCGTCGTTTTCCAGTTCAGGTGCGATGACAGGTTTTCATCAAGCGTGATACCGCCAAAGTAATCCACGCGGTTGGCGGTGCCTGCGTAATAGGCGGCGTCATACGGGTCGTTGGATTTCTGGTACTGCGCGGGATAGATCCCCTGCGCCGCCTGATAGGCCGCGGTATAGTTCGGGTAATAGTTGGCGAGCTTGGGGCCGATCGTGCTCAGGTAGTTCTGGGTCATGTCCTGGTAATCGAACTGCTGGGTCGAACTCCAGTCAAAAAACGCCTTGATGGATGAGTCATTGGCCAGCGGCTGCACAATCTTGGCATTGACCTGATCGGAATAGTCATAGCCCCCACCCTTCCACAGGTTCATGTCCGTGCGGGCATAGGATGCGTAAAAGCGCGTGCCGCTGCTGTTCAGATCGCCGCTGTTGATACGGGCGAAGGTGCGGAATGTCTGGTTGCTGCCGAATGTCTGCTCCACCGTGCCGCCACGGGTATGGGAGGGATCGAGGGAATGGAACTGGATGGCGCCGCCAAGATTACTGTTGGACGCCACATCCACCGCGCCCGCGCCCTGCGACACATCGGCGCCCCCCACGTTGTCGGTCGTAATCGCGCGCGTGATGCTCAGGCCGTTATAGTTGTTGAACTGCTGGTCGCCCAACGGAATATCATCGAGCGTGAAACCGATCTGGTTCTGTGAAAAGCCACGCATGTACAGCGAGCTTGAATACTCATACGCCCCGAACGGGTCGGCCGACTGGTACACAATGCCCGGCAACTGGTTCAGCACCTTCATGGGGGAGGTGCCGGGCACGCTCTGTTCCATCATGGTCCGGGTCACGCTTGTCATCTGCCGGGTTGACCCATGGCCGAAAACCGAAATGGTCTCGCTTGCCTGATGCCTGAGAACACGCTGCGCCCGGGTGGCATGCGTCTTTGTTGTGTCAGGGGAATGGGTGGCATGTTCTGGTGGCGATGCATCGGCCGCCCATGCGTGATAGGGTGCGAATGCTGCTACGGTGGCCATAAGTGTCGAACGTGCCAGATTTTTCCGGAAGTCCATAGGTTTATATCCTTTTCCTGCACCCGGACCGAGTGGATATGGGCGTGAATGTTCCGAAGGGCGCCTGAACTATTCGTTCAGGCCGTACCGATAAATTCCGGCGCACAGAAAGCCGATGGCGCCAGCAACAAGAAGGGACGGGACAAACGAGCCGAAGTGATCGGCGATCATCCCGGTCAGGGCGGGCGCAAGCGCGCCCCCAAGGGAGCCCCCTGTATTCTGAATTGATTCCATGGTCGCCACGCGGTCTTCAGTCACGATGACCGCCCCGAGCGCCCAGCCGCTGGTCATGGCGATCCCGCCGGAAAACAGCGCTACGCAGATCAGGGCGACGGACAGGCCCAGGGATGGGATGACCGCGGCCATTACGGTCGCGACGGAAGCGCAGACCAGCCCCCAGACAAGGGGCGTGCGGCAGGCGATGACGGGTGATGCACCCCGGCGGCCCAGCCAGTCGGTCAGGAAACCACCCAGCACGCTGCCAAGGAAACCGAACAGTTGCGGCAACGCGGATAACAGCGCCGCCTGCCGCAACGTCAGATGATGGACCTTCTGCAGGTATGCCGGCAGCCACGCGCCATATAGCCAGGTAATATAGATGACCCCGACGAAACCCGTGGCCAGCACCCATGTCGAACGCTGTTTCAGCAGGTAGGCCAGATGGGTGCGCGTAGGGGGCCGCCGCGTGGCGCGCACCACCACCTGCTCCGGATCGCGATACACCGCCAGCCAGACGAATGCCAGCAGCAGGCTGGCGCAGCCCACGGTGATGAACATGTCCCGCCAGCCCCACACACTCATGATGGCCAGCAGCAGCGGCGGGGCAATGGCAGGCCCCAGGGTGGAGGACGCATTGAACAGCCCGATGGGGCCGCCGCGTTCCTCCGGCCGGAACCAGCGCGTGATCACCCCTGTCCCGGCAAGGAAAAGCGGCGCTTCCCCCGCGCCCAGCAGCGCGCGGCATGCAAAGAAAGCCCACACGCCCGAAACCAGGCCAAAAGCGATCTGGGCCAGCGACCAGATGACCAGGCTGACCCCCAGCACGACGCGCCCGCCCCAGCGGTCGGACAGGAGACCCGCCGGAACCTGGAACACCAGATAGGACCATGCGAACGCCGAAAGCATCCACCCCATCTGCGTATCGGAAAAGTGCATGTCGGCCACAATCGCCATGTTGCCGACCGATAGCGCGGAGCGGTCGATATAGCTTATGCCGCCCGCCAGGACCAGCAGCGCCACAACCCCGCGACGCCGCCACGGACTGGTGACGCGGTAGATGGAGGTCAGGCTGTTCATGCCGCATTCGCGTGCGCCGGGCGCGACCGGGTGGTGACCGCGCGGGGGCGCTGCGACTGTATTTCCATGATGCTGCGCCTGAGCCGGTCGATGCTCGCCATATCGGCATGGCTGGCTTTCCAGACCAGCCGGGTTGTCATGCGGTAGCGCCGTGGCAGGGGAATGGCGCGCACATTGGCCGCATGGAACGATCCCGCCGGAAGCAGCGCGCAGCAGGTACCATCGATGACAAGCCGCAGCAGAAGCGACAGGGACTGCGTTTCAACGATGCCTGCCGGTGTGATCCCCTCGTTTTCAAGAAACATATCGGTCAGGCGGCGCAGGCCGGTGCCGAACCCCGGCACGGCGAGGACATGGCCACCCATGATGGTGGGCAGCGACATGGCGGCTGATTCCGTACTGTTCATGGGCAGCACGAGAAACAGGTTCTGCGTTTCGACATCGACGGACTGGAAATGCGATGGCAGGTCAACCAGGTCGCACAGTCCCACATCATAATCCGCATTGACCAGACCGGCGATGATGGTGGGGGCCGCGGTGGTGGAAATGGACAGGGGGGGCGTAAAGCGCTTTTCGCGCCAGTAACGCACCAGCGTGGCCAGAAGGATGGTCAGCGAACTGTCCGGGCTCGATGGCATCATCGCCGCCAGGTGCAGCGCCCGGGTCTGAAGGAAATAGCTGATGTTTTCATCCTTCATGATCCGGCGGTACATCCTGTCTATGGACTGGCACCCCTGAATGAGCAGCCGCGCGGACGCGGTGGGCTGCACCCCGCAGGTGGAGCGGACCAGCAAGGATGACCCGACAATGCTTTCCAGTTTATGAAGCTGCCGCGTAACCGTGGGCTGGGTCAGCAATAACCTGCGCGCGGCCCCCGCAATGCTGCCCACGTCGCACACGGTCAGGAAGTGACCGATCATGCGCAGGCTCAGGTTGGAGCGCATGATGCGTTGCAGGCTCTCATCCGACAGGCCGGGAAGCGTGACGCGCCGGCCGGAATAAAGATCCAGCGCCAGCCGGGGCGTGCGCACTGTTTTGCCTGAAAGCAGATCGGCGCACCAGTGCAGCAGCATGACGGAAGACCGATAGAGGTTCTGCCCATAGGCGGTGGTAATGCCGGTATGGTTCCGGCGGCGCACGCCGCGCGTAATAAGCGGGGCCGCCATGGCGTGTTCCAGCGCGGACACGGCGTGGCTGATGGTGGACTGGCTGACATTCAGGACGGATGCGGCATCATGGGTTGATTTATGGTCAACCAGCGAGACGAAATAGATTAACGCGGACAGTTCCATTTCTTCTCCCTCATGCTTCTCGTGGATTACGGGCGGCTCGATAACGCAGGTTGCATGTTATAAGAAAAATATACACAAATCATTCCGTAATTTTCTTATAAATCACACATATTGAGACTTATATGAAAACACTAACAATTTTAGTAAAATTTCTCCCGTGTGGTTTCCCGGCTTCATGACCCTTGTGTTCAGCAGTTTTTAGCCATTTTCACGATATAGCAGGAAGTTGCTAACCCGCAACAAATACGCACAAAAAGGTATATGAAAAGCAGAATAAGGTATAACGCCCCACACGATCACAGGGGATCAGGCGCGAAAACAGTTCTGAAATCGTAACATCTTACCCCAACCCCACCCGCGACCGGACAGGGGAACCGGACCCGTTTTTTTCAGGATGTCGGCAGGGATGAATACAGGGAACCGGGCGGGTACATATCCACCCGCCCACATCACAGGGCACGATGGCGCAGCGCATGCGGGCGCGCCATAGGGGGAAGAGGAACACCATCCCCCTCCGCGTCCTTCAGCCTTATCGGGGCGGGAACACTACACCATAAAAAAACAGGGCCATGCCCGCATACGGGGTCAGGTCATTTCATAGAATGTACCGGCCTTCAGGCTCGCCTCGATTTTCTCCAGCGAGTGACCGCGCGTTTCGGGCACGTATCGCCATACAAACACCAGAGCGACAAGATTGATGGCGGCGTACATCCAGAACGTTCCCGCCGCCCCCAGCGCCTGCACCAGAGACAGGGTCGTAAGTGAAATCAGCAGGTCCGCCGACCAGTGCGTCGCGGCCACAAGGCTCATGCCCTTGCTACGGCACGACAGCGGATAAACCTCGGCCCCCACCAGCCAGACCGCCACCGACAGGCTCCCCACGTTAAAGACCGCGTAGCACACGACCGCTATCGCCGTGATCCATGTATCGAGCCCGCTGGTCGAGCCGATGGCGAACATCAGGCCCAGCACCATAAGCGAGATGACGGCTCCGGGGATCAGCCGCAGCAGCAGACTGCGCCGCCCCCATGCATCCACCGCCCAGCTCCCGAACGCGGTGGACAGGACCATCGCCACACCAATGGCGATGGATGTCAGCAATGCCGAGTTCTGGCCAAATCCCACCCCGGCGAAAATGGTTGGCGCATAATACAGTACGGCGTTGATGCCGGTAATCTGGCAGAACAGCGCCACCCCCACCGACGCCACGACAGCCGGGCGCACCCATGGCTGCAACAGCGCGGACCATGGGGCCTGCTCATCATGCATGGCGATGATGGTGTCGAGTTCCGTGCGCGCCGCCGCCGGGTCGCGCCGCAGGCGACGCAGCACTTCAAACGCCCCTTCCAGATTGCCCTTCATGGCCAGCCAGCGCGGGCTGCGTGGCAGCAGCGACATGCCGACGAACAGGATGACCGCCGGCACCACCCCCAGGCCGAACATGAGCCGCCAGGTCTGGTTGCGGCACAGGTACCCCGCAATGAAGGAGACCAGAATGCCAAACACCACCGCAAGCTGGAACAGCACGACCATCTGCCCGCGTGTCTCACGCGGGGCGATTTCCGCGATATAGACAGGCACGATCTGTGAACACATCCCCACAGCCAGCCCAAGGATGAACCGCGCGAAGACCAGCAGCTCCACCGATGGGGAAAGGGAGGCGACCAGCGTGCCGATAATGAAGACCAGGGCCGCGAACATGATCATGTACCGCCGCCCCAGCCTGTCCGACAGGGGGGCCGCCACAAGACAGCCCCCCAGCGCACCGGCCACGATGGCCGATGTCACGATCTGCTGGCCCAGCGTCTCCAGTGCGAAATCGCGCGTGATCTGCAACAGGGCGGCGGATATGATCCCGGTATCATACCCGAACAGCAGGCCGCCCGTCGCGGCGACCGCCGCGATCAGGTTTACAATGCCGGAACCCGAAGCCGTCTGCCTGTCATGCGCCATTTCTCTGCATTCTTTCAGCTTGCCGCTCTGGCTTATTTCAGGGGGATGCGCACCACCAGCCATGGCCGTTCCTGCAGGTCGCGCCCGTTATGGAACACGGGCAGACGCCCCCACTGCCCCACGGTCAGCCACAGGGCGTCATCTTTCAGGGCAAGGCCGTCGGGGGCGATCAGGCGGGGGTCATGCGCCACGACGGACAGGTGCCCATCCGCCGTACGGCGCAACACGGCATGGCGTTCAATATCGGTCAGGTACAGGGTGTTGTCCGGCCCGGTCGCCATGCCGTCCACGACCGCGTCTTCCCCCTCGTCACGCACGGACTGTTCCAGTTGCGTGGGGGACACGGCCGCATCGGCCAGCATGGCGGTTGGCGCGCTGTACAACCGGCGGCCCGAAAGGGGCTGCCAGTAGAGCCTGTCCGAATCCGTACTCAGCGTCACGCCATCTATTCCCCCCTGCCCCATGACCGGGTGCGCCATGTCATAGCGCAGCATCTGCCCGTCAAGTTCCATGGCAAAACCCGGCTCGGCACGGGTCGAGGGGACGTTTTCCAGCACACGGCGCGCGTAACCCGTTGCAATATCAACAACAATAATGGCCGGATGGTCCATAAGCGACGTATCGCTCACATATGCCGTACCCTGCGCGCCATGTGTCATGTCCACGCGCACGTCATTGACATGGCTGTCCGGGCGCGTGGCGCCGCTGCCCAGTGGAATGGTCGCCACAATATGGCCGGTATGCCCGTCCAGCCCGATCAGGGCGGGGGTGGGCGGCTCCTTCTGCCCCGCGACGGTTCCTTCATCAATAATCCATAACCGGCCTGTCGCATCCACTGTCATGCCAAGGGGGGAGATGAACCGCGCCTGTGTCGCCGCATCGGGAAAAGGCAGGGCCCTGCCCTCATGCAGCAGGGCCACGCGCGGTCCCTTGTGGTCGGCGGCGCTGCGGGGAAAGGAGAGGATGATCCGCCCGTCATGCAGGACTGCGATACCCGATGGCTGCATGTCCGAAAAGCGGGCCATGACCGCGATGTTGCCGCTCGGCGCGGCCCCGTGGTCCACACTATCCGCCGCGAATGCGTTCGCGCACGCCAGCACCGCCAGTGCGGCGGCGCCCCAGACGCGGTGATGGAAGATCGTGTGCAACAAGCCTTTTTTCATAACTGTCCATCCATTTTCCTGTTCCTGCCTGATTTGTGACCCGATGGTACGAAACTGGCCACCAGTTTTTTCATGCGCGGCAGGGACTGCGGCAGGGACTCAGGCCGGACAGGTCTCCATCGCGCCCCGAATGGCGGGGTAGAGCGCACGGTAACGCGCCAGCGTGGCGGCATAGGCCGCGCCAAGCTCCGGGTCGGGATCCAGTGTTTCCTCGCGCCGCTGCGGCTGGCAGACGCTCTCCACCGTCTCCCCCGTTACGGCGATGCGCGCAAGGCGGGCCGCGCCAAACGCCCCGCCCTGCTCCCCATGGGCCAGCCGGTGCAGCGACAGCCCCGTGACACTGGCCAGAATGGACACCCAGACACGACTGTTGGAACCGCCGCCGATTACATCCGCCCCGGTCAGGATGGAGCCTGCCTCGGCCAGCACATCCACAATGTCCCGGAACGAGAACGCGACCCCTTCCAGCACCGCCTGCGTCATGTCGGCACGGGTGGCGCCATGCGACAGGCCGGCAAAAACCCCACGGATCGTGCCGTCATTATGCGGTGTGCGCTCACCCGAAAGGTAGGGCAGGAAAATGACAGGCGAAGGCCGTGCAATCCGTTCCGGCAGTTCCGCCAGCAGCGCCTGCTCGCTCATGCCGGTCGTCCGCGCCCACCATGCGAGGGCGGAGGCAGCGGAAAGCGTTACCCCCATCTGATGCCACATTCCGGGCACGGCGTGACAGAATGCGTGGATGCCCCCCTGCGGATGCGGGCGGAAGCGATCCGTCGTCACCCACAGTACCCCCGAAGTTCCCAGCGAAAGGAAGGACGACCCGGCCCCGACCGCACCCAGCCCCACCGCACCGGCGGCGTTATCCCCGGCACTTCCCGCCAGGACCGGACGCGCCGCCATGCCCCACCGCCCGGCCAGGGCGGTATGGAGCGTGCCCGCGCGCGCCGTCCCCTCCACCAGCGCGGGCATGGCGTCACGGGTAAGTTCCGTTGCCGCCAGCGCCGCATCCGACCACTGCCGTCCCCCCACATCAAGCCACAGGGAGCCGGAGGCGTCGGACATGTCCTCGATCATTTCGCCCGTCATACGGTAGCGCAGCCACGCCTTGGGCAGGAGAACATGGTGGGTGGCGCGGAAAACATCCGGCTCGTTCTGCGCCACCCATATCAGCTTGGGGGCGGTGAAACCCGGCATGGCCATGTTGCCACAGACCTGCCTGCTTTGGGGAAACCTGTGTTCAAACACATGGCACTGCGCGGCGGCGCGCACGTCGTTCCACAGGATGCAGGGACGCAGCACATCCCCATTCCGCCCCAGCAGGACCGCGCCATGCTGCTGACCGGACAGGCCGATGCCCCTGACCGCCGCCATTTCACGCGGGTGGGCATGGGCAAGGGCGTCCATCGCGGCCAGCAGGCCGGTCCACCAGTCCTGCGGCGCCTGCTCGTTCCAGCCGGGATGCGGGGAACTGACACGTAATGGATAGGCGTGGCTACCGACAACCTGCTGGCTGTCATCCACCAGAACGGCTTTCAGGGCCGAAGTGCCCAGATCGATTCCGACAAACATTATTATTCCCATGCCATGACTGGTGTTCCAGTCCGGCCTTTTCTGTTTTGCCGCGTCTTTGGAAATACGGGTGAATACACAGGCGCCGGTACTGGACAGGCATGCCGTGCGTATTTTTGGGTAAGTAACAGGCGGTAAAAGCGAAACCCGCTCTCAACAACACTACATGACCATATGATCATCATTTACACTAAATTTGCTTTTATTTCTTTCACGATTACTTATGCACCCCCCGATGATGAAGGGCATGAAATCCCAACAGTTAAGGGGAGAGGCCGCTGCGCCCCTCCCCTTTCGTTGCGGGTGTCGTGAATGGAGCCTGCCCCGCCTGTCAGGGTGTTTTTACAAGGTCGGGGCTTTTGATGAAGTCGGCAACAAGCGTGTTGACCTTGCTGGCGGCTTCCAGTTGCGGCATATGCCCGATGTCGGGCAGGATGTGCCGCACAATACGTGCGGGCAGGCCATCCGCCCCGGTGACGGGCAGGATTTCATCTTCGTGACCCCATATCAGGGTTATGGGCAGATCGGCGGCCTCCACGACCGGGCGCAGGTCATCCCCCTGCCTGCCATTGGGAAAGCACGCGGCCGAGATGGTGCGCAGGGCCGCCTCCGCCCCGTCAAGGCGTTTGTAACGCAACACATCATCCGCCATGCGCCGCCCGATGAGGGATTTGTCATGTACCAGATATTTCAGGACATCCTGCAACGTACGCACACGGTCGGCCTCGATAAAGCCGTTGATGAATTCCATGTTGATCTGCGCCCCCAGCCCGGCCGGGGCGATGAGCGTAAGCGAGGCCACGCTCTGCGGCGCCATCTGCGCCAGTGTCAGCGCGATGCCGCCCCCCAGCGAATGACCGAGAACATGCACGCGCCCCAGCTTGAGATGGGCCAGCAACTGTGCCGTGACCTCCGCGAAGAAAGCCAGCGTGCCCGGCCCGACATCCTTGGATGAACCACCATGCCCCGGCAGGTCGAAGGCGATGACGCGCCGCCCCTGTGCCAGTGCGGCGTGGTTGAGCATCCAGTTCTTCAGGTCGCCGCCAAAGCCGTGAATGAGCACGAGAGGCGTCTCCTCCCCCGTGCCCCGGTCATGCACGCGCAGGGTATGACTGCCCACCGTCACCATGACCGGCTCATCCACCGGGGCGTCCGTGCCCGCCTCGCCCGCGGTGGCGGCGAAATCCGCCTGGAAACGGCTGATGAACGCATCAATGTCCGCATCGCTGACCGCCGCATCCGCGACCACGCCGATCAGTGCACCGACGGGCAGCGTCTCACCATTCGCCGCGACCTGCCGGCGCAGCCTGCCGGTCACGGGGCTTTCGAAGGTATTGGTGATCTTGCTGGTCTCGATATCAACCAGTTCATCGCCGGTCTTTATGTCCGTATCCGGCGCGACCATCCAGCCGGCAATCTTGCCTTCCGTCATGGCCAGGCCGAATTTGGGCATGGTAATGGGGGTGATGTCCTGGGCCATGTCAGACTTTCTCCACAACACGATGGTTCATGGTGGCGGTGACCGCCGCCTCGATCTTTTCCACACTGGGCAGGTAAAGCGTTTCCAGAACCGTGGCGAACGGCACCGGCGTATGGGGGGGCACCACGCGGCGGATGGGCGCGCGCAGCGTATCGAACGCTTCTTCCGCCACCAGGGCCGCGACATCGGTCGCCATGTTGCAGCGCGGGCTTGATTCGTCAACAATGACCAGCCTGCCGGTATCCGCCACGCATTCCAGTATCGTTTCCCGGTCGAGCGGCGATGTGGTGCGCGGGTCGATGACCGTACAGCTTATCCCCTTCCTGTCCAGCCGGTCAGCCGCCTGGTTGGCAAGCCCGACCATGCGGCCGAAGGCGACGATGGTGACATCGTTGCCCTCGCGCGTCAGGTTCGCCTCCCCCAGCGGGATGGTATAGGCCTCGTCGGGCACCTCCTCCTCGTCATCATACATCACCTTGTTTTCAAGGAAGATGACGGGATCGTCGTCACGGATGGCTGAAATCAGCAGGCCCTTGGCTTCATAGGGGGAGGAAGGCACGACAACCTTCAGCCCCGGAATATGGGTGAACAGCGGATACAGCGCCTGGCTATGCTGGGCGGCGGCGTTGAATCCCGCGCCGTACATGGCGCGGATGACCAGCGGCGTGCGCGCCTTGCCGCCGAACATGTACCGGAACTTCGCGGCCTGGTTCATGATCTGGTCAAGGCAGGAGCCGACAAAATCGACAAACATCAGTTCCGCCACCGGGCGCAGGCCCGTCACCGCCGCACCGGCGGCAGCGCCGATATAGGAGGCTTCGGTAATGGGGGTGTCGAGGACGCGGGTATCGCCAAATTCCTCCAGCAGTCCCTTGGTCACGCCCAGAACGCCGCCCCATGCATCCGTTATGCCCGCCGATCCACCACGGCCACCGGCCACGTCCTCACCCATCAGGACCACGGTGGGATCGCGGCGCATTTCCTGGCGCAGGGCCTCGTTAATGGCCTGACGAAAGCTTTTCTTGCTCATTGTTCGCTTCTTTCGTTCCTGAAGGGATCGGATCAGTACCGGACATACACATCGGCCAGAAGGTCGGGCGCCTGCGGTAGCGGATCATCCTTCGCTTTCATTACGGCGGCCTCGATCTCGTCCGCCACGGCGGCGTCGATTTCATCGAGCACGCTGGCGTCAAGCAGGCCCGCCTGCGTCACACGGTCCCGAAACAGCTTGAGGCAGTCATGCTCGCTCCGCGCCTTCGGCACTTCATCCGCGGCGCGGTAGGTCATGGCGTCCCCTTCAAAATGGCCGTACCAGCGTGTCAGGTGGACATGCAGCATGACCGGGCCCTTGCCCTCGCGCGCATGGGCAATCGCCTCACCCGCCGCCTGATGGACGGCGAAATAGTCCGACCCGTCGCATTCGATATACGGCATGCCAAAACCCGCGGCGCGCGCCTTCTGGGTGCCCGCGCAGGCGTAGGAGGAACTGGTGGCCTCGCCATAGCCATTGTCCTCCACCACGAAAACGGCGGGCAACTGCCAGACCATGGCGAGGTTGAGGCTTTCGAGCGTCGTGCCTTCGTTGGAGGCGCCATCACCATAAAAGGCGACGGCAACCCCGCCGTCACGCAGGGTCTTGTGCGACAGCGCCGCGCCACAGATCAGCGGGGGGCCACCGCCCACGATGCCATTGGCCCCCAGCATGCCGCATGTCAGGTCGGCTATGTGCATCGAGCCGCCCTTGCCCCGGCATACGCCGGTGCTGCGCCCGTAAATTTCGGACATCATGCCGCCAACTTCCACGCCCTTGGCAATGCAGTGGCCATGGCCGCGATGGGTGCTGGCGATGGTGTCATTATCCGTAAGATTGGCGCACACCCCTACGGCGGAGGCTTCCTCGCCGCAATAGAGGTGGACGAAACCGGGAATTTCGCCGGTTGCGAATTCAACATGCAGACGCTCTTCAAACATGCGGATGGTGCGCATGGCCCGGTATGAGCGCAGCAGCGTTTCACGCGCTATTTGCATGGGTATTTCCCCTGTTCCTTACTGGTCCCGCCCATTGGGCACACGGGGTGCGGGCGGGTACCCACGCAGCACACACCCGCATGGAATGGCCGGGCAAGAATGGCCTGCCGTCTTTCACACCCATGTGACGGACACAGTACGAAGTGTCGCGAAACCGCGACACCTGGCCGGGAGTTTACGCGCCACCTCACACGCATATCAGTGCCGGAAAAAAAGAATACAGCATGTTGCGTAGTCCACGTTTCCTGTCTTCCGCCCCTGCCACCACGCCCGCACTCCAGGCCGGGCTGGAAGCCTCATGGCGGCGATGCCAACATGACTACAACCTTGACCCCGCGACACCCGCGCTGCCCGATATGCTGTCGGGCGCCGAACTGCGCCAGTGCTGCCAGCAGATGGGCCGGATGCTGCACTTCGCGGGGCCGGAAATGGACCGGGTGCACGCGGCGGTGGAACCCGTGGGGTATACCGTCATGCTGTCCAGCGCCGGTGGGGTCGTGGTTGCGCACAGAACGGGCGCGGACATGCAGCGCGGGTGCCGCCGCTGGCAGCTATGGCCCGGCGCCCTGTGGCATGAGCGCAGCGCGGGCACCAATGGCATTGGAACCTGCCTTGCCGAACATCGGGGCGTGAGCGTTCACCGCAACCAGCACTGGCGCAGCAGGCTGCACGGGCTGAGCTGCATCGCCATGCCGGTTTATGACGCGGCGGGCCGCCTTGCCGGAGCCATCAACGCCAGCACGTTCCGGTCCGTGGGCGACAGTACCAACGGCATGCTGATCGCGACCTGCCTGCTGCAGGCGGCCCGTCAGATCGAACAGGCGTGTTTCATGGATCGGTACCGCAATCATACCATCATGATCCTGGGCATGGCGGAGGGTCCGTCCGTACCCATGCTGGCGCTCGATCCGGAACGCCGGGTGGTGGGGGCGACCCATGCCGCCCGGCAGCATATGGGCATTGCCCCCGCGCAGGACGTAAGCCTGTGCCTGCTGAACGATACCTCGCCCCCCACCACGCCATTGCGTGACGCGCAGATCATGGCGATCGACACGGCGCTGGCCAGCGCACGCGGCAAGGTGGCGGTGGCGGCGCGGATGCTGGGCATCAGCCGCTCCACCCTGCACCGCAAGATACGCAGCCTGACCGGCGCGCCCGCCACGAAACGCGCCTGAATGATGTCTCCCCGCTCCGCTTCATCACGCGGGTTCCGGGCCCGGGTCCGGCTTCAGGCCCGGGGCTGGAGGGGATCGCGCGTTTCACCGGCCATGCAGGCCATGTCCGTTGAAGGCTGCCTGACATCACCCAGATGTTCCCCCACCACGCGCAGGCAGAGCGCCAGTGAAAGGGCGCCCGCATCCGGATGGCCCAGGCTGCGCGCGCCATGGGTGCGCGCGCGGCCGATCCGGGGCATGAGGTCACGCGTGGCATCCGCCGCCTGTTGCGCGGCACTGGCGGCAATGCCCCAGGCATCGGACACGGCATGCCCCATGGCGCATTCCCGCTCCAGTGTCTCGACAAACGGCACGAGCGCGTCCAGCAGCGTCTTGTCGCCCGGCCGGGCCCTGCCAAGCTGCATCACGCGCTCCATCGCCCGCCGCGCGCCACCCGCCAGTTGCGTTGCATCGGGCATGCCCCCATCATCCAGCGCCATGGCGAAGGCGCGCAGTCCTTCGCCCCACAGCGCGCCGGATGTGCCGCCCGCGCGGTCGGCCCACGCATCGGCGGCGGCGGCCAGCACCGTGGCGGCACCCGCATGCGCCATGGCGGCGGCACGGGCGGCATGGCGCGCAGCCCCCGCCCCCCGCGCCATGCCCTGCCCATGGTCGCCATCGCCCGCTATGGCATCGATGTGGCCCAGCTCCGTTTCCGCCGCCGCCAGCGCCTGCGCCAGTTGCGTCATGACATCGGCCACGCACAACCCGCCGCGTCGTCCCTCCGCCGTGATGGCGGGGGCATGGATCGGGGCCGGTTCGGCTTCCATCACCGCATCCGCCATGTCCGGCTCGCCCTCCACGCCCGCATGGCGCAGGGCGGCGGTCTCGACCGGCGCGCGCCAGTAATGTTCCAGTTCCGCGTCCAGCCACGTCATGGTCAGCGAACAGCCCGCCATATCGAGGCTGGTCACGTATTCGCCCACCAATGGCGCGATCACGGTCAGGCCAGCCTGCGCCAGCAGGGGGGAAAGCGCCTCCCACAGCACGAAAAGCTCTTCGGGCGTGGTGCTGCCCAGCCCGTTGAGGATGATGGCGACACGGCGGGAGGCACCATCGGGCAGTTCGGCCACGATACGGTCGAACAGGATGTGCGCCAGTTGGGCGGGGGTGGGAATATCCTGCTCATCCACGCCGGGTTCACCATGCACGCCCAGACCGAGCGCCATACGGTTTTCGGGCACGTGGAACAGGCGCGCCCGCTCACCGGGCAGGGTGCAGCCCTCGAACGCCACGCCGAAGGTCCGGGTCTGGCGGTTGGCGCGCTGGCCAATGGCCTCGACTTCATCAAGGCCCAGCCCCGCCTCCGCCGCCGCCCCCACGATCTTGAAAACCGCGAGATCCCCCGCGACACCGCGCCTGCGCGCCGCATCGGCCGCATCGGCGCTGGCCACGTCATCGGTGGTGGCGAGCAGGCGGGTGTCAATGCCCGCTTCCCGCAGCCGGTCGGCGGCAATGCCGAAGTTCAGCACATCGCCCGCGTAATTCCCGAACCCGAGTATGACCCCGCCCCCACGTTCCGCCCTGCGCGCCACGGCGTGGATCGCCTGCGTGGAGGGGGAGGCGAAGATGTCCCCCGCCACCGCGGCATCGGCAAATCCGGCGCCGACATAGCCGTTAAAGGCGGGATAGTGGCCTGAACCACCCCCCACCACCACCGCCACCTTGCCCGCCCGGCCCGGCGTGGCCCGCACGACCCCACCGCGTACCATGCGCACCAGATGGCGGTTGGCCAGGCTGTAGCCATGCAGCGCCGAGAGGGCGAATTCGGAAGCATCACCGCAAATTCTGGTCATTGTCATGTCTCCCTGCCGTCAGGAAATGCCCGTGCGCCTACGCATCGCGATGGATGTAGCGCCGCGCCAGTGAATCGAAGGAAATGGCCAGCACGACGATCCCGCCACTGACGATCGACTGCCAGTAAGGCGAGATGCCGAACAGCACGATGATGTTTTCGATAATGCCGATGATCACCGCACCCAGCACCGCGCCGACCGGACTGCCCAGCCCCCCCGTTGTCGCGACCCCACCGATGACGGCGGCGGCGATCGGGGCCAGCACCCACGTATCCCCGATGGAAGGCTGCGCCGTGCCCAGACGCGCCACCATGAGGATACCCGCAAGGGCGGACAGGAACCCCGCCGTGGCGAAGGCCGCGACCCGGATGGCGTCAACCCGCAGGCCCAGCATGCGCGCCGCTTCGGGGTTGCTGCCGATCGCATAGACATACCGTCCCACCGGCGTGCGCGCCATCACGAAGCCCACGACGCCAAGGCAGGCGAGCAGGATGACGAAGGGCACCGGCACCCCGTAAACCACCCCCCGGCCAAGGAACGAGATGTCGCCGGGCACGCCGGTAATGGCGACCCCTTTCGTCACGACAAGGTTGGCCCCGCCGTACACGCCCGCCATGCCGATGGTCAGCACCAGCGAATGAAGCCGCAGCCGGGTAATCAGCACGCCGTTGAGCATGCCGCACAGCGTGCCCAGCAACAGGCACAGCCCAAGCGACAGCCACGGGTCAAGACCCGCCTGCACCATGAGCATGCCCCCCGTAATACCCGCCAGCCCGCCAATGGCGCCGACCGACAGGTCCAGTTCCCCCAGGATCATGAGGACGGACTGCCCGATCGTGACCAGCCCGATAAAGGCCAGCGCGCGCGCCATGATCATGAGGTTGAAGCTGGTCAGGAAATGCGGCGACAGCAGGCACGACACGCCGAATATGATGACAAGCGCCGCGATTACGCCCCCCAGCGGGCTGCTCATGCAGCGCGCGGCCAGCCTGCGCAGCGGCGGCAGGCGCGGTGGCGTGGGCGGGGCGGTGGGAAATGTGGTTTCAAGCGACATGACGAACCTCCGGCGCGCCGATGATCGCGCCTACAAGTGTGTTGATGTCGGTCGTGGCCTGATCGAACGAGCCGGTGATCCGGCCCGCATGCATGGTGATGATGCGGGTGGCGCAGCGTTGCAGCTCCGCCATTTCGGATGAGACGAGGATGATCCCCACCCCGTCCTCGGCCAGTTGCCGCATGATGCGGTAGATCTGGAATTTGGTGCCGATGTCGATGCCCTTGGTCGGTTCATCAAAGATCAGCACGCGCGGATGGCAGGCCATGGCGCGGCCGATGATCGCCTTCTGCTGGTTGCCGCCCGACAGGTACATGATCTTCTTTTCCACCGAGGATGTACGCACATCGAACTGTTCGACCGTATCCGCCACCACGCGCCGCTCCCGACCCGATGGAATGACGCCGCCACGCATGATCCGGCCCAGGACGGAAATGCCAATGTTCTCGCGCACGCTCAGCAGCGGGAAGATACCGTGGTGCCGGCGCTCCTCGGGCAGGTAGAGCATGCCCAGACCCACCGCACCGTCCGGCCGGCCACGGGGAATTTCGCGCCCATGCACGACGCACCGCCCCGCCGTGGCGCGGTGGTAGCCGAACATGGTCTGCATGAGTTCCGAACGCCCCGCGCCGACCAGACCGGCAAAGCCCAGTATCTCGCCGCGCCGCAGCGTGAAGGACGCATCGGTGAAGCCGGGGCCGCTCATATGCTCCACTTTCAGGATCGTCTCATCCTCCGCGCACGCGATCGCGCGTGGCTGGAAACGCTCCTCCAGATGTACGGTGTTGCCGGACATGAGGCGGATCAGTTCCTGCTCCCCCATATCCGCCATGGGGTACGTGCCCACGCTGCGGCCATTGCGCAGGACGGTCACGGTATCGCCCAGCACAAATATTTCCTCCATCCGGTGGGAGACGAACACGATCGCGCATCCTTCATCACGTAGCGTGCGCAGGATGGTGAACAGGTGGTCCGTTTCGCTGGAGGTGAGCGAGGATGTGGGTTCATCCAGGATCAGCACGCGGAATTCCTCCCGGCTGGCGGCGCGCGCGATCTGGAGCAACTGCTGGTCGGGCACGCTTATACGCCCGACCGCCTGGTCGGGACGGGCATGCATGCCAAAGCGGGTCATGAGCCTGCGCGCGGCGGCCTGCATCGCCTTTTTCGGCAGCATCATGCTACCGAAGCCGGAGCGCGCGAACGGCATGAACATGTTTTCCGCCACGCTCATGGATGCAAACAGGTTCAGTTCCTGCGGCACATACGCCACGCGCGAAAACAGGCTGCGATCAGCCAGCGCATCATGCCCCCCGATCAGCACACGGCCTTGGTCGGGGGTGACCAGCCCGGTCAGCACCTTGATCAGCGTGGACTTTCCCGCCCCGTTTTCCCCTGCGAGGATATGGACCTTCCCCGCTTCGAGCGTCAGGTCGATATGATCGAGCGCGACAACGCCGGGATAGGCCTTGCGCAGGGATTCAACCTGAAGAACTGCCATGGGTATCACTCCCTAATGACGGACCTGTTCAGATGTTTTTACTGGTCAGCACATCTATGCCCGTATCGATGTACTTGGGGGTTTTCTGGCCCAGCGCGCGCTGCCATGCCGCGACCACGGCCCAGTAGCCCTGCATTTCGGGGCGGCTGGACGCCGAGGAATCCGCCACGCCATCATGGATGAGCTGGATCATGTCGTTAAGGTTATCGAGACCGACCTCGCGCACCTTGCCCGTGCGCCCGCTTTCACGGATGGCCTGACCGATCCCGACCGGGCCGGACGCATCGCACGCCACCCAGCCGGCCAAGTCGGGATGCGCCTGCATGATGGCGGCGGCCTGTTTCTGCGCGGTTTCGATACTGTCGTTGTCAATGCCGGTCGCCACCACCGTAATGCCCGGATACCGGGCGAAGGCCGTGCGCTCGCACTGGGCGCGCAGGCTGTGGTTGGGCGCTGTCGGCACGCCCATCATGATCGCGACTTCCCCCTTCCCCCCGATCAGGCCGGCAAGGCGCTGGGCCGCGATGGTGCCCTGTTCACAGAAATCCGCCCCCACGGCTGTCACATCCATGCCTTCGGGCGGCAGGGAGTCGAACACGGTCATCGGGACTTTTTCATCCACCGCTTCCTGCATGGTGGCGTGATTGCCCTTTTCATCAAGCAGGTCGAGAATGAGCCCGTCGGGGTGCGTGGCAACGGCGCGTTCGATAATGTCGTTTTGCGATGAGACATCCGCCGTCTGCGGGGCGCGGTATTCGATCTCGATCCTGCGGCCCGTCAGCCTGCCCAGCAGGTCGGCCGCCGCGTGCGCGCCGGTATTGACCTTGTCAAACCACGGATGAACCGTTTTGGGGATCAGCACGAAGCGCAGGGGCGCGCCGGTATCAGCCGCCCGGGCGGCCAATGGCGCGCATGCAAGCAGCGCGGAAAGCAGAAAAGCGATTTTCATTTTTATTATTCTTTCCCGTTACCGGCATTCCACCGGGGGCTTCAGGCCATGTTCAGCATTCCGTGGTGGCGGGGACATGGCTGGCGTATTTCAGGCCCAGCGCGTCGATCGCCGCGACATTGCGCGCCGATGCTCCCTGCGGGTCGAATGCATTGGCCAGCCAGGCATCGACAATGCCTTTGGCGACCTCCACACCGATCACCCGCGACCCCATGGTGATGATATGCGCGTTGTTGGACAGGGCGGCCCGCGTGGCGGAATAGGTATCGTGTGTCAGGGCGGCGCGGATGGCCGGTATCTTGTTGGCCGCGATGCACACCCCGATGCCGGTGCCACAGCACAGGATGCCGCGATCGAACTCACCAGACAGGATGGCGAGACCCACCCGCTCACTCAGCGTGGCATAGGGTTCCGTACTGCCCGCCTGCTGGGCGGACATGTCGAGTACGTCATGCTCCCCCCGGTCTATCAGATGCTGCACGAGAATACCGGCCAGTCCCTTACCGGCACTATCGCCGCCAATGGCTATACGCATGGTTCTTCTCCATATTGAGAGATCTATCGTGGTTTCAT
Source organism: Komagataeibacter sp. FNDCR2 (assembly GCF_021295395.1). Taxonomy (NCBI): domain Bacteria; kingdom Pseudomonadati; phylum Pseudomonadota; class Alphaproteobacteria; order Acetobacterales; family Acetobacteraceae; genus Komagataeibacter; species Komagataeibacter sp. FNDCR2. Next base: position 2,941,646 of record NZ_JAIWOU010000001.1, on the reverse strand, counting down.
GCCGTCCTGAGTGTATCGGGTGCGCTTGAGCGGGCCATACGCACCTTGATGCCGCGATCATGCAGGTGGTCGCGTATATCCGGGGGCAGGCCATCGTCGGTTATCAGCACATCGAATTCCCCAAGGTCGGCCAGGCGGTTCAGCGCGGTCACGCCGAACTTGGTGCTGTCGGCCAGCAGTACGCGCCTGTCCGCCGCGCGCATGAGCGCGTGCTTGACCTTTACGATGTCCTGTTCCTGATGATAGGCGCCCAGCCCATGAATGGCGGAAACCGACATGAACAGCGTGTTCACCCGCAACGCGCCAATGGCCTGTTCGCATAACAGCCCGAAAAACGCATCGAAAGTGGGATGGTAACACCCGCCAAGCGCCAGCAGCCTGATATCCGGCGCCCCCGCCAGCGTGGTGGCGATGCCAAGGCTGTTGGTCAGCACCGTCAGCGCGCCGATCCCGGCCAGATGGTCCGACAGGAAACGCGCGGTTGTCGAATCATCCAGCGCGATCACGTCACCCGATGCGATCATGCCCGCCGCCAGCGCCGCGATGGCCTTCTTTTCACGGACCGCGCGGCGCAGGCGGTAAAGCATGCTGCTTTCGACAATACCGTTGGGCAGGGTCGTCACGCCGCCATGCACCTTGCGCACCAGCCCCTGCCCGGACAGGGCGTGCAGGTCGCGATGTATGGTCATGCGGCTTGTTTCAAAGCGGTGGACCAGTTCATCAATCTCCACATTGCCGCGCGTGATGACGTAATCGACAATGGCGCGCCTGCGGGCGGCAACGGTGCGGGATTCAGCCAGATGCGTCATGTTCATGGCGCCACGCTCCTGATGAGTTGCACAAAGTCGGTAACATTCCACGCGGCGCGCCCGACAAAGACCCCGTCTATATTGTCAAGCCGCGTATAGGCGCGGGCGTTTTCGCGCGTGACACTGCCCCCGTACAGAAGCGGCACGCACCTACCCGCTTCCTCCCCCGCGATCCGTACCAGCACCGCGCGCAGATGGGCATGGGTTTCAGCCACGAAGCCTGCCTCCGCCGCCCGTCCGTTCACGCCAATCGCCCATACGGGTTCATACGCCACCAGCACCCGCGCCATCTTGCGGGGCGAGACACCGTGCAGCGCGATCATGATCTGGCGGGCGAGAACCTCACGCGTTACGCCAAAATCATGTTCCTGCGCGCTATCGCCAATACAGACCAGTGGCCGCATGCCATGGCGCAGCACCGCATGGACCTTCAGGTTGACGGTCCAGTCCGTCTCACCAAAATGGGCGCGGCGTTCGGAATGGCCTATTTCCACCAGATCCGCGCCGCATTCCGCCACCATCGCGGGGGAAATCTCGCCCGTCCAGGCCCCGGCGTCCTCCCAGTGCGTGTTCTGCGCGCCGGTCAGCACGGGGGTGTCGTGCAGGATGGCGCAGACATCCCTGAGCGATGTAAAAGGCGGAACCACAAACGGCTGCACACCCGCGGGCGGGGTGAAGGCGGCCAGCGCGCGCGCCGTTTCAATCGCGGCGGCTGGTCCCTTGTTCATTTTCCAGCTTGTGCCGACCCATACAGGCACAGGGTGCATCAGATATCTCCACACTGACTGGAACGTTCATATGTAACGCTCCATGTGTGATATATCTCACTACAAGGGTTATCGTTGCCTGCGCATATGCGGGTGATCCATCACGTTCCCATGATCCGCCGGGAAAAGCTCTCACCAAGTAAATTACAGGCAAAATAATTGCAGCCTTTATGTATTCATATCTGATTATTTCTATCATCACCATAAGACCAGCGCCCATCCGGTCTCTTCCGCCTTTGCGATGTCCGCGGCACTGCGCGCGGGTATGCCCGCAACGAAGTGCTGGTGAAGCTTCTTTCAGAACGCTTCAGGGGACGCCGCCTTTTTGAAAAAAGGCGGCACCCAAAAACTTTTATTGTTTTTTATTAGTCATCCAGTTTCGGATAACCGTTCAGGGTGACTATCCCGCCACCTCCGCGCGCACCGGGCCATCGAGCAGGCAGGCTTCCGTAACGCGGCGGTCCGCACCCAGCGGGCGGGTCGCGCGGCGGCCCTTTCCGGCCAGGGTCTCGTGGTAAAGGCACGTTGCCTCATCGGGCAGGAGATCGCCATCCGTAACGTGACGCATGGCCTGAACCAGCAGCAGCGGATCATCGGCGTCAAGGATCTTGCGGCCAAACAGCGCGGCCCGCGCGCCACAGCCCTGCGCCTGATACAGCAGTTCCAGACAGTCGCGTGTCGTCCCGCTTCCCCCACCCATGATCCCCACGACCATGCGTGGGTCAAAGGCGCAGAGTTCCGTCAGCGCCGCTGTACCGTTATAGGGGATTTTGAGAAAAACCGGACGTTCCGCCTGCCGTAACCCGGCAAGGGTGCGTACAATCATGTCATTGAGGAACACGCCATGATCCTGTGGCGCAATCCGCCCCTCGTTAGGGTTGAATACTTCCAGAAAATAGGAAAACCCATGCTCGTGCGCCTCCTCCCGAAAGTTGCGGAAACATTCCAGCGCATGGGCGTCCTGCGCGGCGTCGCCATTGAAGGTCAGGGAATACAGGCCAAGCCGGGCCTGCGCCCCGGACAGGGCGGCGGAACGGAACGGAACCGATTTCTGGGTCGTATAGGGGCTGGCCCGGCCACGCCATAATTCGCTGGTGTCGTTGGCGCGGATGGCGGGCTGCACGCGGCTGCCCTCAAAAGCGCCCTCCCTGGTCAATATTTCCAGGTTGGAGGCGGAAACCAGCATGATATCGACAATATCCTGCTCCAGCATGGCGCGTATATCATTCAGATACGCCCCGCGCGGACGGTAGGCGGAGGACGTTACCACACCGCGGCTGGAGCCCATGGCGCTGATGCCGGCCGCCATGTCCGCATCCTTCGCATCGGCCAGGATGAAATCGGCGGGCGTATCGGTTCCCGCGACCATGCGGGCGATCTTCTGTTCATACCGGTTCATGGCTCAGGCTCCAATCGCTTCAGGCCGCGCGGTTTCCGGCACGGGGTGGGCGGCCATATGGTGGCATGTTTCAGCCTGTTGCCAGGCATCACGCGCCTGACGCTGGATTTCATCCGCGTCCCACCCCAGGGTGTCACCCGCCACTTCCGCCACTTCACGCGCGACATCGGGCGTTAACGCGCCGGACAGGGCGATGGTCGTGCGCCGGTAGAGAATATCCGCCGCATGGCGAACCTGTTCATACCGCGCGATGAATGCGATCTCGCGCCGGGTGTAGGTGGGCAGGCTGCGCAGGGGCATGTCGGATACATGGGCGCAGAACCGCGCAATGTCCTGCGCCAGCGTTCCATAGCGGGCAAACAGTGTCCGCGCCCGTTCGGGGGGGATGCCGTATGCTTCGGCAATCCCTTCAGTATAGATGGCCTGCCGGGCGGGTGGGGGGAAATTCCTGCCCCCGCCAATAGGCAACCGGCGGGTCGAGACCTGTCGCGCCCTGCCCAGGCGCGGCAGGATGGTATCGGCCACCTCTTCCGCCAGGCCGCGAAAGGTGGTCCATTTCCCGCCCACGAGCGAGAAAAGGGCGGCCGGGCCCAGCCTGTCCTCATGCACGATATGGTCGCGACTGATCGCACCGGGATCGGATGCGCCGGAGGCGGGGAGCGGGCGCACGCCGCAATAGCGGTAGATCACATCGTCCGCGCTGAACCTGAACCCGGGAAACAGGGCGCCCAGCATGTCGAGCATGTAGGCCTGCTCCTCATCGGTGCACAGGGCGGTATCCGGGTCGCCCTGCCGTATATCGGTGGAACCGACAAGTACGTGCCCAAGAAATGGATAGGCAAGGCAGATGCGCCCATCCGGCGTACCGAAATAGACCATATGCCCATCCAGTTCGCGCAGCAGCGCGTCATGGCGCAACAGCAGGTGCGATCCCTTCGTGCCGTCGATATAGCGGGTCCGCAGCCCCAGTATGGCATTGATCTGGTCAATCCACGCCCCGCCCGCATTGACCATGACCGGCGCCCGCGCCTGCCACGACCGACCGGACAGGCGATCCCGCAGGGTCAGCGTGCCGTCATGGAAGGCTTCGATGCGTGTATAGGTCGCGATCACGCATCCGCTCTCTGTCATCAGGGCGTCACGCACGCACTCGTAACCCAGCCGTTCGGGCTGGGTTATCGCGGCGTCGTAATACATACCCGTCGCCATGACGGAGCTGGCCATATGCGGCCAGCGCGCCCGGCTCTGGCGGCGCGGGAAGAAGCGGTGACGCGGCATGACCCGGTTATGGCGGCCAAGGAAATCATAAATCAGCATTCCCAGTTCCGTCACCACGGTGCCCCGGTCAGCCATTTTGCCGCCCAGCCCCATGAACCGCCGGATGGAAGGCACGATCCCCCCGAACCATGAAGAAACGGGCACGGTAGTGGGCAGCGGATGCACCATATGCGCGGCGTTGCGCAGCAGCAGATTACGCTCCAGCGTGGATTGCGCGACCAGGCGGAATTCGCCCGTTTCAAGATATTTGATGCCACCATGGATCAGGCGCGATGGCGCGCAGGACGCCCCCGAACAGATATCCGCCCGGTCCACCACCAGCACCCGCACGTTCTGTAGGGCCAGTTCACGCATCAGCCCGACGCCGTTGATTCCCGCGCCTATGATGATGACATCAAATTCCGTTCGCGCCTGATCCGGCGGCATACAGGTATTCATGAGGGCATTCTTCCCATTACGGTCGCACCCGACAGGTGCAGGGGAATGGCGGGATGGATGGCGGGCTGTGGCGGCTGGTCCGTCGGCTGGGGCGTCATATCGTACAGGGACTGCCAGAACGGACGCATGGCCCGCGTCAGGGCAACGTAGCGGTGGTACAGGCTGTCATAAACCGCCACGCGCGCCGCATCGGGGCGGTAGGTGGTGCATGAGACGTCAAGCCCATCCACCGCATGTTCCAGATCGGGATACAGACCGACCGCAACCGCCGCCGTCAGCGCGGCACCCAGCGCACCCGCTTCCCGCACACCGGAAATATCCACCGGCATGTCAAGCACATCGGCAAAAAGTTGGGCGATGGCGGGCTGGCCGCTTCCCCCACCCGACACACCCAGCCGCGCCACGGCCCCGGTCTGGCGCAGGGCGGTGACATGCATGCGGTGGTTGAAAACCATGCCCTCCACCATGGCCTGGAACAGGTCCGTGCGGTCATGCCATGACTGCACGCCAAAAAAGGACGCGCTGGCGGGCGCGGCATAGGGGGAACCGAACAGGAAGGGGTGGAAAAGCGGCACGGTGCGCGCCTCTCGCGCGGTGGCCAGACGCGCTTCCACTTCACGCATCAGCAGGCCGGTCGCCTCCCCGTCATGGGGCAGCAGCAGTTTCGCCATCCATTCCAGATTGCTGGAGGATGCGGGCGAGATCGCCATGCAGTTCCACAACCCCCGGCGGTACCCCGCGCGGCAGGACCAGCCATCGCCCGTTACGGGATGATCGCGGAAAACCTCGTTGATGGAAAAAGTCCCGGCGGTAAGCGACATGTCACCGGGGCACGTATGGCCCATGCCCACGGCGGCGGCGGTGACGTCATGCAGCCCGGCCGCCACCGGGGTGCCGGCAAGCAGGCCGGTCGCCGCCGCGGCCGCCGGGGTCACGCCCCCCGCGCGCGTGCAGGATTCCAGCATGGGCGGCAGGCAGGCATGTATCGCCCCAAGACCCAGGATATCGAGTATTTCCCTGCTATACTGCTGTGTATGCAGATCGGTGAAGGCGGTGCTGGCCTCGGTCATGTCGGTTGCGACTTCACCCGTCAGGCAGAGCCTGATCCAGTCCTTGGCGAACAGGATGGAGCCGATGGCATGATAACGCTCCGGCTCATGATCGCGTATCCACGCCAGTAACGTACTGGCCGAATAGACATAGGGCCGTTGCCCCGCAACCGGCACGAGCTGGTCCAGCACGCCGCGCTGTCGCCAGCTTTCATGCAGCGCGGTCGCACGGCTGTCGAGTGACATGATCCCGCGCCCGAGCGGATTGCCCATGCGGTCGAGCATGAACAGCCCGTCCCCATGGGCCGTGATCCCCACGGCCGCGATGGCCTGCCCGGACAGGCCGGCATCCGCCAGGGCCATGCGTATGGTCTGGGCCACGCCCAGCCATGCTTCGCCCATATCGCGCTCGACATAGTGGGGCCGGTCCATGTGCCGGGCCAGTCGCCTGCGCCCCGTACCCACGATCTGACCGGTTGGTGAAAAAATGACTGCCTTGGTGGCTGTCGACCCGCAGTCAATTCCGATGATGAAGTCCCGGCGCATCCTTGACCTCCCGATATCCAGCAGATGGCAACGGATTCAGGCGGCAATAAATAACATAATAAATGTTATATATATCACATAAATATGTGATCGTGAGAGAGGGAACCGGATCGCATCACGCCTGAATGACCGCATAAACCTGACACACACATTGCATGTGGTCGGGTGAATGGTATTTTCACACGGGATCCATCCCTTCCTTATGGCAAAGATCGCTTTCCCGCATGACCGATGACCTGGCCCCGGCCCTTTCCCGCCACTCCTCTCCTTCCCCCCGCCGCCGGGATAATGCTGGCCGCCAGCAGCGTATTCTTGACCTTCTGTTTGAAACGGGAAACGCCACGATCGATGACCTGGCGGCGCGGTTCGCCGTCAGCCGCATGACCATCCACCGCGACGCCAACGCACTGGCGCGGCAGGGGTTGATCGAGAAACTGCACGGCGGCATCACCCTGCGTGACCGCACCGCCACCCGCAAGACCGTCACCTACCGCAAGGCGCGGGCGACCGACAGCAAGCAGACCATCATTACGCACGCCATATCCCTGATCCGGCCGGAACAGGTTCTGGTGTTGGATGATTCCACCACGGTTGCCGAAATGCTCCCCCTGCTGCCCGCACTGGCGCCCCTTACCATCATCACCAACGCCATGGGCGTGATTACGGCCCTTACCCCGTATTCCGACCTGCGCCTGATCTGCCTGGGGGGAGATTACAACCGGCCCCGCAATGCCTTTTTCGGGCTGATATGCGAACAGGCGGCGCGTGGACTCCATGCCGACACCATGTTCCTGTCCACATCCGTCATCCATGGCACCACCGCGTTCCAGAACAATCCCGATGTTGTCAAAATCAAGCGGGTACTCATGGAAATATCCGACCGGACCATATTGCTGGCGGACAGTTCCAAGTTCCAGACGGGGGGGGTGTACCGTCTGGGGGGGATGGATGATTTTGATCTCGTCCTGACCGATACCCAGCTTGAACCCGCCATTCGTGAAAAGCTGGTTGCCGCCGGGGCCACGCTTGAAGTCTGTGGTGATCATGCGTGCTGTTGACGGGCCAACCTGAAATTCCACCCGGGAACACTTTTTAAATATGAGAAGTTTTTGGTGAATATTTTTACGACCAAAAACTTTTATTGCCCTGCACATAAAGACAGAGGACACGACCCACTGCGGATCGTACAATCCGTTCCATCGGATAATCGAAGTGAAAGGATGCGGGGTACAGGAACCTCCGCCTACCTGAAATCGTTGGGACCGCACCGAAAGCCTTCCCTTAAAAAACAGCGTTCCGGCATATCCCTTCATCAGGAGGCATCCATGTCTTACCATGCAGGTCTTGGAATCATAGGCATGACCGTACTGGCCTTTGGCTATCCGGCGGCAGGCATGGCGCAGACGCCGCGCTCCCCGTCCACCCTGTCGCCCGAGAAACCGGTTACGACCACCCCGCCCTCACGTGGGTTGACGGGTTCCGAATCAAAGTCATGGCCGTCTTTCCATCAGGACAGGAAGTCCCATGAACAACCCGAGCAATACCCATCGGGTTCCCCACCCCAGAACCCGGAACCCGCCACCAGCGGACAACAGCGCACAAAACAGGCGGCTCCGTTGCAATAACGGTTGAAAATACCCTGCTGTATTTCACACTCATTCCCGTATCCACAAAATAATGCGGAAACTCCGGCATTCCTGTCGGCCTACCTCAATAAATATTCTTCCATTTCCTGACTGTCCGCCTGCTCGAAAACAACACGGGTCCAGATCGATTTTCCCCCAGCAAGGGTGCAGGAACAATGATCATGTATGACAGGAACGGATGGGCTGTCCTGATAATCATGGCGGCCCTTCTGACCGGTGGGGAAGCTTACGCGCAACCTCCCGTAATCGTGGGGCCTCCACCCCCCGGAGTGATCGTGCGGCGCCCTCCGCCTCCTCCCGCACGCCGTGAGATGGTGCCGCGACCACGCCGGGGCTATGTCTGGGCGCCCGGACGCTGGGTGTGGTACCCGCGTGGCTATGTCTGGCGGCCGGGCATCTGGCGGCGGCGGTGAACATGGGCCCGGCGGGCTCAACCGTTGCGCCAGCCTCCCCCCATGGCGCGGACAAGGTCAATTCCCCCCATAAGGCGGCGCGTATTGATCGTGATCAGATCCTCGCGGCTCTGTAATTCAGCGGTCTGGGCAATAACGACCTGCAGGTAATCCACCGCCCCCTCCCGATACTGGAGGGTTGCCAGATAGGTGGTCCGCGCCGCCGCCACGACAGCTTCCTCCTGCCGCGCGGACGCATCCGCCAGATGATTTAACAGGGCAAGCTGGTCCTCCACTTCACGAAAGGCGGTCAGTACCGTCTGCCGGTAATTCGCGGCGGCCTCGACATAGGCCGCATGGGTGACGGCCAGATTGGCGAACCGCCGCCCCCCGTCGAATATGGCCAGCGTGGCCAGCGCCGGGCCCAGTGCCCAGACCCCGCTGCCCGCCGCCAGAAGGGTGCCGGTCACACTTTCCGTCCCCCCCGTCGCACCCAGCGTGATATTTGGAAAAAAGGCCGCCCGCGCCACCCCGATCCGGGCATTCGCTGCCGCCATGTGCCGTTCTGCCGCCGCGACATCCGGCCTGCGTTCCAGCAGTTGGGAAGGGGCCGTTACGGGAATGGCCGGCACGGGCGCAAGGCCGCCCGAAGGGGCCAGCGCGAAGGTGGATGGCTGCTCCCCCACCAGCACGGCAATGGCGTGTTCGACCAGCGCGCGATCCGCTATCTGCTGCTCCAGTTGGGACTGCGTGGCGCTTAGCTGGGTCCGCGCCCGCCCTACATCGAGTTCATTCGCGGCCCCGCCCATGAATCGCTTCGTTGTCAGGTCGAGGGACGCCGTATAGGCGGCCACGGTCCGTTGCAGCAGGCTGATGCGTGCATCAAGACCGCATAGCTGGAAATAGTCATCGCCCAGTTCGCCTTCCAGGCTGAGACGGATGCCCGCCAGATCGGCCGCGCTCGCCTGGGCATTCGCCCGCGCCGCGGCGACCAGATTGCGGATACGCCCCCATATGTCGGGCTCCCATGAAACGGTGCCACCCGTCTCGTAATCCCGGTATTCATAATAATTACCGGTGGCCGGAAACAGCGCGCGTTCCCGCTGCGCGCTGGCCGTGGCGTCGATCTGGGGGAAGAAGTCGGCGCGTGCGCGCCGGACAAGGGCACGGGCCTGCTCATACCGCGCCACGGCCGCGGCCAGTTGCGGGCTGCCATGCTCAATCCTGTCCTCCAGCCGGTTCAGTCCTTCATCCCCCATGACCAGCCACCAGTCGCCACGCTGCGCGGTCTCGGCTGGCCGGGCCGGGGTCCAGGGCCCGGTTTCCCGGAACGTGGCGGGAAGGCCGGACTCCGCCGGTTTCCTGTAACGGGGGGCCAGGTTACATCCGCAAAGCAGGGAAAGGAGGAACATGACCCCCCTGCCCCAGTTAGGACGCATGCCCATCCTCACGGGGTTTGACCGGATCGCCCTCACTGATGTCGTCCGGCGGCGTGTTGATGATCCGGCTTTGCGGTGTCAGTCCCGTTACTTCCAGTTCCGTACCGAAATCCGTCAGGATCGAGACCGGCTGTATCCTGACGTGATTATCGTCATCCACCAGCGCCACGGTTGTCCGGTCCCTTCGGAACAGCAGGCAACTGGCCGGAATACGCACGGACGGGGGGGCCTGCGGCCCCGGCCCATGGAATGTAAAGATGACCTGCGCATAGGCCCCGGGTTTGAGAAGGTTGTCCGTATTGTCATGGACAAGCTGGACCAGCATGGTGCCCGACTGTGAATCAACGGCATCCGCTGAATGCAGGAGACGCGCCTCAAACTTGCGGTCACGATAATCCGGCACGGTGAACTGCGCCAGAAAACCGTCATGCATCCGCGCGGCATAGGCCTGTGGCACCCGCACGTACAACCGGAGCTGCCTTACATCCGATACCGTAAAAAGCGGCTGGCTGGCGGCGGTGCCCGCGACGATCAGCGCGCCAATATCCGTCGCGCGGCTGGTCACAACCCCGGGAAATGGCGCAATAATGCGCTTGAATCCGGAAAGTGTCTCGTACCGCTCGACATCCGCCGCCGCTTCGTGGCGGGCTGCCTCGCTGGCCGCGAAGTTGCCCCGGCGCTCGTCCGTTTCCTGCTGGGACACGGCATTCTGCGCAATGAGACGGTCCCACCGCCGTGATGTGATCCGCGCCAGATCACGCTGCGCGGTCCGTGTGCCCAGCGCCGCCTTTGCCGCGGCAAGCTGCAGATCCACATCGGGCGTATCAATTTCCGCCAGGGTCTGGCCTTCGTCCACCTTCTGCCCGATATCGACGTACCATCGCCGCAGGTAGCCACTGGTCCGGGCATAGACCGGCGCACTGTACCATGCCTGAAGGAAACCGGGCAGAACCAGCGTGTCAACGGCATGCCCACCCGGATGCACGATGGTAACGGCAGGAACCAAGGACGCGAGATTAACGGCATGAAGCCGATGGCGTGCATGGATGCGCACAATCGTTCCCACCAGAAGGATGATCCCGAAGATGCACAGCCCGCCAAGGAGTATCCACCCCAGTCGCGGTTTATGGGCCGCCTGTGGCAATATCTGCGTATCAGGCATGGGCGCGTGCTCCATCCGCCCCATGGCGCGCGCGCCAGTCATAAATCGTGGCGAATAACGTAGGCACGAAAAACAGCGAGGCACAGGTGGCGAATAACAGCCCCCCTATGACCGCCCGGCCCAATGGTGCGTTCTGCTCTCCCCCTTCCCCCAGCCCCAGCGCCATGGGCAGCATGCCGATGACCATGGCCAGCGCCGTCATGATGACGGGCCGCAGGCGGGTGCTGCCCGCCGTTATGGCCGCGCGCATCGTATCGCCATGTTCCGCCAGCTGTTCGCGGCAGAAGCTGATAACAAGGATGGAGTTCGCCGTGGCCACCCCCATGCACATGATCGCCCCGGTCAGCGCGGGAACGGAAAGGGGCGTGCGTGTCGCAAACAGCATCCAGCATATGCCCGCCAGCGCGCCCGGCAGGGCAAGGACGACAATGCAGGGATCGGTCCAGCTCTGGAAATTGATGACAATCAGCAGGTAGATCAGCACGATCGCCCCCATCAGGCCGAAACCCATGCCTGAAAAGGCAGTCGTCATGGCCTGATACTGGCCACGCAGCGTGACCGTGACCGTCTCCGGGCGGTCATGATCGAGACGCCGCAATGCACTTTGCACATCCTCCGCGATCGCGCCGAGATCACGGCCATCCCCCGCCGCGAACACATCGATCAGCGAACGGATGTTGTACTGCGCCTCGACCGGGGAAGTCGTGCCCCGCGTAATCGTGCCCAGCGCGCCCAGCGCGCCCAGCACCTGTAGCTGGGTTGTCGAAACGCCCGTAACCGGCAACCCGATGAGATCCGCCAGCGAACTGATCCGGTATTCGGGCATCTGCACCGCAATGGGATAGGTGACCATGCTGTGGGGATCGAGCCAGTACAGCGGCGCCGTCTGCACCGTGCCCGCAATTGAGGTCGCGATGCTGCTGGTCACATCCCCTTCCGTAAGGCCAAGCTGGTTGATGCGGGTGCGGTCCGCATCAAAACGCAGTTCCGGGTAATGTCCGGGCTGCTGGATGCGGGCATCGACCAGGCCGTCGATCGGGCGTATGGCGCGCAGTATCCGCTGGGCGAACTGGCGGGTCTCGTCCGGGTTGGGACCGGATACCTGAATGTCGATCGGCGCGGGCGCACCGAAATTCAGGATCTGGCTGGTAATGTCCGATGGCAGGAACGCAAACGTCGCTTCGGGGAAAAATCCGGGCAGTTCGGCACGGAGAACGCGAATGTAGTGTCCGGTGGGGCGATGGCCTTCCTTCAGCGCCACGATAATGTCGCCATCCTGCGGCCCGATCGTGCCGGAGGCGTTGTACGCCGTGTTGATGGCGCTGGTGGGCAGGCCGATATTATCGGCGATCGAGTCAAGTTCCGTTGGGGGAATGCGCTGGCGGATCCGCTTCTCGATACGCTGGAACAGGGCCGATGTTTCCTCGATGCGCATCCCCACCGGGCCGCGCACGTGCAGTGTCAGGGTTCCGGCATCGACCTGGGGGAAGAAATTGCGCCCCAGAAAAGGCAGCAGGCCCATGCTCAGCATGGCGAACCCGAAAAATCCGCCCACAAACCAGCCCCGATGGTCCAGCACGACGGCAAGCAGCGCGCCATAACCGGCACGAAGTGCTTCGAAACGCCGCTCGAACCCCTGCTGGAAATGTGTGAAGGGATTTCCACCCGTCTGGTTTTCCTGCCCATGCGGCCGCAACAGGAACATGGCCATGGTGGGGACCAGCGTGCGTGACAGGATAAAGGACATCACCATGGCGAACATGACCGAAAACGCCATGGGCACGAACAGGAAACCCGCGATGCCCGGCAGGTAGAACATCGGGACGAACACGATGCAGATGCATATGAGCGAGAGAAAAGCCGGAACGATGATCTCACCCGATCCGTCAATGATGGCGGCATGGACATCCTTGCCCATTTCCAGATGACGCTCGATATTCTCGATCGTGACCGTGGCCTCATCCACCAGGATGCCCACGGCCAGCGCAAGACCGCCCAAGGTCATGACATTCAGCGTTTCCCCCAGCGCGGAAAGCGCCGTAATTGCCCCCAGGACCGACAGGGGAATGGACGTGGCCACGATAAGCGTGGACCGCCACGAACCCAGGAACAGCAGGATCATGAGGCTGGTCAGGCCAGCCGCGATCGCGCCTTCGCGGACCACGCCGTTCACGGCGGCCTTCACGAACAGCGACTGGTCGTTGACGGGCTTGAGCCTGAGCTGCTTCGGCAATCCGCGCGTCGCATCGGGCATCATCGCCTTGATCCCCGCCACGATCGCGATGGTGGAGGTGGCGCCCGATTTCAGCACCGTCATCAGGGCGGAACGCTGCCCGTCCACATGGACCACATTCTGCTGGGGCGTTGAGCCATCACGCACATGGGCCACATCGCGCACGCGCACCACCGCGCCATTGACCGTTCGCACGGGCAGGCTGTTCAGCAGCTCCACGGAAAGCGGCGCATTGTTCAACCTGAAGTTATACTGGTACTCGCCAATCTTCACGAAGCCAGCCGGCGTGATCTGTGTCTGGCTTGTCAGCGCGTTGCCTACATCCTGCGCCGATACGCCGCGCGATTGCAGTTGCCCGGGGTCAAGGTCCATCTGGATCTGGCGCACCCGGCCGCCATAGGGATAGGGAATGGCGGCCCCCGGCACGGTAACCAGCCGGTTGCGGATGAAGTTGAAGCCATAATCATACAATTGCTGTTCGCTCAGGCCCGCGCCCGACAGCGCAAGCTGGACGATAGGCACCGTGGAGGCGCTGTAATTGAGGATCAGCGGGGGTGTGGTGCCAATGGGAAGCTGGCGGAGGATGGTCTGGGCGATGGCCGTAACCTGCGCATTAGCGATGCGGACATCGGTTCCCGGCTGGAAGAAGATTTTCGTAACCCCGATCCCCGTCAGCGACTGCCCCTCGATATGTTCGATATTGTTCACCGTCGTGGTCAGGACGCGCTGGAACGGAAGTTCGATGCGCCCCGACATGTCCTGCGGTGAAAGGTTGCTGTAGGTCCAGGCCACGGCAATGATGGGGATGCGGATTTCGGGAAAGATATCCTTCGGCGTCCGGATGGCGGACAGCACACCGATAAAAACGATCAGGATGGCCATCACCACGAATGTATAGGGCCGCGCGAGTGCGAGACGGACAATCGCATTCATGCCGTGGCGCAACCCCGGCAGGTTTGGGCGGCACCCGCCAGTACAGCCGAAGTATCGGACCTGCCTGAAACCCGTGGAATGCGCAGCATCTTCATGATCGTGGTCCCCGAGCCGGTTCCCGCCATATCCGGTCGCCAGCCTGATCTGGTCTCAACGCATCAACGGGGCGATCGGCTGATCGGGGAAGATGAAAAACAGGCCTCGAAAACATGCGCGGGCCATGTCAGGGGGAGACGCCCCGTGACGCTGGTACATGATGGGATCGGGAAGACAGGCTGTCGCCTACGGCGAAATTTGTTCGGGTAAAGCTGTCCAGACTGCCTAGCGCCAGTAATATTGTCAGCCAGAACAGGCCGCCCAGTGCAAATATCGCGGCCAGAGGCGGTGCCTGCGCAATCCGCATGAAGCCGAATACAATAATCAGCCCCATAAGGACCGCGCCTGCGCAGATGCCGGGGGTGAAACCGATTTTTGCCATGATCAGCTCTTCCCCAAAAAGCAGCATGAGCAGAACCCAGCACGCCACGATACGCGCCATCACGCCCGCCCGATCAGGTAGAGGACCGGGAAAAGCAGGATCCAGACAAGATCGACAAAACTCCAGTACAGTCCCACCACATCCACCGCCATGTCGGAAGCACGCTGGCCCATCCGTGCCCGGGTCCGGTAGCAGACCCACACGATCAGCCCGATACCGACCAGCATATGCAGCCCATGCAATGCGGTGGACAGGAAATAAAAACTGTAGAACAGTTGCGCACCGCCCGCATCCGGCCCGGAAATGGAAAAGTCCGCACCGGGAAACAGGTGTTCCGTAAACTCAAGACGCCATTCCCGGCTTTTGAGCACAAGGAACACCACCCCCAGTCCCGCCGCCCCCAGCCCGGCGGGAATGATGCGGCGGTCCTTTCCCTGCCGGGCCGCCTCCACCGCAAGGGTATAAACGGCGCTGCTGGTTATCAGTAACAGTGTATTTATACAGCCGATCGTCAGGCTGGTATGCCGCACCCCGAGAGCCCATCCCGCCGCATGCGTGTGCGAATAGACCAGAACGATCAGGAACAGCCCGCCAAACAGCAGGACTTCACTGGCCAGAAACAGCCACATGCCGGCCACTGCCGTTTCGTCACGGTGCAGGGGCGTATCATAGGGCGCGAGGTGATCAGCCATGCGCTTCCTCCTGCCGCGCGGCGTCATGCGCCTGATCCAGTGCGGCGTAATCATAGGCCTCATGGGTCATGACGGGGGGATGGATGAAGTTTTCCGTCGGCGGCGGGGAGGATGTGCGCCATTCCAGCCCTGTCGCCTGCCATGGGTTGTCACTTGCGCGCGCGCCACGAAACAGCGACCACGTAAAATAGACCAGCGGCAGGATATAGGCGAGGGCAAGGATACTGGCCCCGGCGGAAGACAGCACATTAAGCACCTGGAACTGCGCGGGATAGGTCGCGTAGCGTCGCGGCATTCCTTCATAACCAAGCAGGAACTGCGGAAAGAATGTCAGGTTGAAGCCAAAGAACAGAAGCGCCGCCGCCGTCCGCCCCCACATTTCGGGGTAAATGCGTCCCGTTATTTTGGGCCACCAGTAATGCAGCCCGGCAAAATAGGCGGACACCATTCCCCCCACCATGATGTAATGGAAATGGGCCACCACGAAATATGTCTGTGTCAGATGCACGTCACTGGCCAGGGAAGCAAGGAACAGCCCGGTCAGTCCCCCCACCGTAAACAGCCCGATAAAGCCCATGGCGTACAGCATGGGCGCATCAAGCCGGATGGCGCCGCCATGCATGGTGCCCAGCCAGTTGAAGACCTTGATGGCCGAAGGAACGGAGACAAGGAAACTCAGCATGGAAAATACAACGGCGGCGTAAAGTGATGTCCCGGCCACGAACATATGGTGCCCCCAGACCAGAAAGCCGATGGCCGCAATGGAAATGGACGACCACGCCACGAACCTGTATCCGAAAACCGGCTTGTGGCAGAAAGTGCTGACCACCTCGCTGATCACCCCCATGCCCGGCAGGATCATGATGTAAACTGCCGGGTGGGAGTAGAACCAGAACAGGTGCTGAAACAGCAGCGGATCCCCCCCCAGGGCAGGATCGAACACGCCGACACGAAAAAAGTACTCAAACGCCAGAAGCAGCAACGTAATGCTGAGTACCGGGGTTGCCAGCACGAAAATGACACTGGTGGCATACAGCGCCCAGAGCATGAGCGGCAGGCGATACCACGTCATGCCCGGCGCACGTAGCTGGTGGATGCTTATGATGAAGTTGACCCCGGTGGCGATGGACGAAAAGCCGCTCAGGAAGACACCCGCCACGACCGGCAGCACCCGACCCTGCGTATAATCGGTGGAAAGCGGCGTATAGAATGTCCACCCGGTTTCCAGCCCCCCACGGAACAGCCCGTACACCACCAGCATCCCGGCCATGACGAACAGGTACCAACTGATCAGGTTAAGCCGCGGAAAGGCCAGGTCACGTGCCCCCAGCATCAGGGGAACGAGGAAATTGCCCAGCGTGACGGGAATGGAGGGCACGAGAAACAGCCAGACCATGACAACGCCGTGCAGGGTGAACATGCGGCTGTAGGTCTCGTCCGACACGATCGCGCCCGTCGGCATGATCAGGTGCAGCCGGATCAGGGCCGCCCCCATGCTGCCAATGGCGAAGAACACGGTGATGGAGGCCATGTACAGCAGCGCGATCCGTTTATGGTCGGTTGTCAGCAGCCATGACCGCAGGGTGCCGTCCTGCCACAGGTAACTGCGTTCACTGCCGGGCTGGGGGGCCATGACGGTCACTTCCCTTCACGCGGGGTCTGGGCCACGGCCTGCGCGCCCGATGGAACGGATGGCGATAATGTCTGGATATAGGCAACCAGCGCCGTCAGTTCGTCCTCCCCCAGCACGCCGCGAAACGACGGCATTTCAGTGGTGTAGGTTCCCGCAGGCGCGCGGCCTGCGCGTGCATGGAGGATGGCGTCATGCAGGAAGGCGCCATCCACCCGCACGGGCCGCCCATCGGGGCCGGGCACCACGGCGCCGTACAGCCCCACCATGGACGGCGCGCGGGCAGTCTCCTGCGCATCGGGCGCGTAACGCCCCGATACGTGGCAGCCGCTACATCCGTTACGGATGAACAGGGCTTCCCCCGTCGTGGCCAGGCTTCCGCTGGCGGGCGTATGGTCCAGCCAGTCGGCGTAGTCGGTGCTGTTCAGGACTTCCAGCGTGCCGGTCATGCGCGAATGCCCGATGCCGCAGAACTGCGTGCAGTAAAAACGAAACGATCCCGTCCGGGTGGCGATGAACCACAGGCTCTGGTACCGCCCCGGCAGGACGTCATGCTTGATCCGCAGGACGGGTATCGAGAAATCATGGATGACATCTTCCGATGTCAGCAAAAGCTGTACGGCCCGGCCTAGCGGAACATGCAGGGCATTGATCTCACGCTGGCCGCCCGGATACTGGACCTTCCACATCCACTGCTTGCCCGTTACATAAATCTGGATCGCGCCCGTGGGCGGCTGGAACCCCACCACGTACAGACGCGCCGCCCATATGAACAGGGCGAAGAAAATCACCAGTGTCGCCGTGGTCCAGCCAATCTCCAAACGCCAGCTTTTATGGGCCGCCACCTCATGCGCGACGGGCATCCGGCTCCCCACCCGAAAACGGATGATATTGAGAAACATCAACCCGAACACCAGCCCCAGCACCGCCAGACTGATCAGCAGCAGCCCCGCCAGCAGGACATCAACCCGCACGGCATGCGATGATGCTTCGGGAAGCCAGCTCATCGGCGGCCCCGCCCATGGGCCATGGCCAGTACCGATCCCAGCATCAGCACGGTCAGCACGGCCCCGATCCGTAGCAGCTTTTCAACCGCCAGCGTGTAACGTCCCGTCGTTTCATCATAGTGAAAGCACAGCAGCAGGATGGGCGACGCCGTAACACGCTCGCCACGCGCCGCATGGGCCACGGCCTGCCGTACATCGCCCGGTTGGTAGCCGATACCCAGGACATAACCGGAAACCATGCCCGCCGGGGTAACAAATACCAGCCCCATGGGATGAACGTACTGTCGAAGCCCGGGGTCGTAGCGCGCATGAAACCCCACCGCGCGTGACAGGCGCTGGATACTGGCGGAATCCCCGGTCAGGAAATGCCACCCCTGTTCCGCCGCCGTTACGGGAAAATGCGCCAGATCGTCCTCACGGGCCTGACGCGCCATGGCGGGCGTTTCCGATGGGTCGATACTGACCACCACCAGAGTATAGTCGGACGGGGTTTTCAGCCCGCTGCGCGCCAGCGCATGCAGCAGGTCGGTGCGCTCCAGTTCACACATATTGGGGCAGGCATAATAACCCATGGACACGATGGCGGGCCTGCCACCAAGGAAGTTACCCAGCGGCCGGACCTGACCGGTCGCATCGGCAAACCGGGCGTCGAGCGGCAATAGCGCCCCCTGATGCGGCGTAAAAGCCAGCGCCGTCATCGCGTCATCCGCCGCGCCGGGCACGGGCCATGACAGGGCGGCCAGACATGCCAGCAGGGCCCATTTCACACCCGTTGCGCGGCGCGGCATGGTCATGGCCCGGTCCCTCCCTCCACGGGCCAGCCCTTGATGCCTTCACGCACGATCTGTCGCATGGCCTGTTCGATGGGGATGTGGCCCATGCCACGGGCTGGGTCGGTCCAGCCAAAACCGTTCAGCACGGCCATTTCGCGTGCATGGAACGCCACCATGTCCGCCACCGGATCGGATTGCAGTGCCGGTTCCGCAATCACCGGGAATGGCGGCTTGAGCAGGCGGTCGAGCGATTTTTGCGGAAACAGCATGTCGGCCACGATCACCAGCCCCCCCACGGCAAGGCCGATGAACACGCCCCCGCCAATGACCGCGCGCAGCGAAATGTCGCGGGTTTCATGATGGGTCGGTTCCACCTCCGGCGGTCCATGCGGCTCAGACACGGGCATCTCCCGGCTGCATGGGGCACGACGATACCGCCCGCTCCCGGCCCCTGTGCCACAAAACCAGCAAGGCACTCCCGCCGCCAAGGAACGCGAGCGATAGCGGCACACCCCATAATGGCACGGGTGGTGTCCATGTCGGCAGGACCAGCCAGAGGTTACGGACAATTTCCATACTGACCAGCAACCCCGCCACCAGCACGACAACACGCCGCCGGGCCTGTAGGGGGGGCAGCAGCAGCAGGACGAAAGGCAGGAGGAAATGCAGCCCGGCAATGGCGATCGCCACCGCACCCCACCCGCCCCGCAGGCGGGGCGCGTACCACGCGGCCTCCACCGGCAGGTTGGACTGCCACACAATCAGGAACTGCATGAAATCCAGATAGGCCCACAGGACCGTCAGCCCCAGCAGCAGGCGCGCCAGGTCACGCAGTTCCGCAGCATTCGCCCGTATTCCTTCAAACAGGACCGCCATTGCAAAGGCCAGCAACACCGCCCCGGCGGAAGCGATCAGGCCATAGGCGCTGGAACTGAAATGGGGATCAAGCGATTCCGTCAGGTCTATCGCGGCGAAGCCGAAGGTAAAGGCCAGCACGATCAGCCCGCCCGGCGCGACCCGCCCCAGATCGCGCCCCCGCAGGCAGAAGACCCCTAGGCAGCCCCATGCAAGCACGTAGATGACCACCCGCCCGAGCGCGAAAGGCCCATTGAGGTAGAAACCATTCGTAATCCGCGCCTGCCCATCGGGACGGATCCATGGATAGAGATACCCCGCCCCCCACAGCACCCCCACCAGCGCGGGAATACCCAGCGGCAATGTGGCCACCCCGGCACGCAGGCCCGGCCGCAGGAGTTCGCCCCACCGGCCGCCACTGAGCGCATGCGCCAGAAGGAGCGCCATGCTGCCCAGTGGCCACCCGATCCACGCGGCACAGACCGCCAGCCATGCGGGAAAAACCGCATGGGGCGCGCGGATCGCAACCGCCACGGTCACCACCAGCGCAAGCACGGACACAACGAGCACGCCATGCCATGCGCGGTTCATGGCGCGCGCGCCAGTTGTTCGGGCGTCATGTCGGCGCGGGTGGCGTGCTGGCTGCGCCCAAGGGCGTAAAGATAGGCCACGATGGCCCAGCGGTCGTCCGATCCGATCCGTTGGGCAAAGCCGTACATGATCCCCTGCCCTGATGTGATGACATCATGCAGGTGCATCGGCCCACCCGTTTGCCCACCAGCCGCCATCAGGGGCAGTGGCGCGGGAAAACCGCGCTGCACCACCATGCCGTCACCATTTCCCGTTTCCGCATGGCAGGGCGCGCAGAAGGCGTGATACTCGTCCCGGCCACGCTGTAGCAGGCCCATCGTAAGCCGGGGGACAGGATGCGGTGCGTCATGGTATTCCACCGTGCCCGGCACAGGCTCCGCCGGTGCGCTGTCGGCGCTGGCGTAAGGATTTTCCTTGTGCTGTTTCGACATGTCGTCACACCCGGTGGCCAGCAGCAGAAGCGCAAAGGACACAAAGCGGGCGGGCCGTGCGGGTTTCATGGCCCGACCTCCTCAATCACGAGCGGATCGTGGCGGACAAGCGCTTCACGCACCCCCGCGCTGTCCGCCGATCGCACCACAAGGACATACCCCCCGGTCATGACGCCCCGCATGGCCATGCTTTCATCCACGGGGTCATACAGGTGCGGCAGGCGCGCCATGACGAAGTAGCCGATCATCCCCGCCAGCACCGCACCCAGCACCGCGAGCTCGAAAGTCGCCGGGATGTAGGATGGCCATGAGAAATCGGGCCTGCCGCCAATATCGAGCGGATAGCCGATGGTCGTGGCATAGACCTGCATGCCAAAGCCCCCCATGCCCCCAACCAGCGCGCCCCCCAGCATCAGCAGCGGCACGATGGAGCCCGAAGCGGTATCGGGCGGTTGCGTGGCGCTATAGGTTTCGACCGCGCGGTCCGGGTCGCGCCGCAGTTCGGTAGCGGCGGCGTGCAGGGCCGCTTCGGTGGTGAAGGCGGCGATAATCAGGGCCTGTCCCCCAGCATGGCCCGCATCTCGGCCATGGCCAGCATGGGGATGAAGCGTACAAGCAGCAGGAACGTGGTCAGGAACAGGCCAATCGTGCCACCCAGCAGGCTCCATTCCCACAGGGTAGGCGTATATTGCCCCCAGGCGGAGGGAAGCTGCGTGCGCGCAAGGCTGGTCACGATAATCTGGAAGCGTTCCAGCCACATGCCAATGATCACGCCCAGACAGACCAGCCACACGACCGGCTGGTTCAGTCGCACCGAACGCCACCACAACACCTGTGGAAAGACGATGTTCAGCATGATGGTGCCCCAGTAAACGGGCGCGTACAGGCCATGGAGCCGGAAGGCGAACATGATCCGGTCCGCCTGATCCGGACCATAGAATGTCGAAAAGACATCCATGACATAGGCATAGGCCACGCACAGGCTGGCCGTCAGCAGCAGCCGCCCCAGCACGTCAATATGCCAGTTGGTGATATAGGGGTGCAGCCCCATGCCCCGGCGCAGCGGAATGACCGCCAGCAGCACGACGGCAAAGCCGGACAGCGCCGCCCCGAATACGAAGAATGGCGGGAACTGGGTGGAATGCCACCCCGTTGTCGCGCCCCCCGCGAAATCCATACCGACAATGCTGTGGACCGACACCACCAGCGGCGCCATAAGGGCGGCCATCACGCCATAGACCGGCTGGTAATGCCGCCATTGCAGGCCGGAGCCCCGAAACCCCAGCGCCAGCACGCCATAGAACAGTTGCTGCCACGGGCGCTGCGCCCGGTCTCGCAACGTTGCCAGATCAGGCAGCAGGCCGAAATACCAGAACATGACGGAACATGAGACATAGGCAAGGATCGCGAAAAAATCCCATACCAGCGGACTGCGGAACTGTGCCCACAGCCCCATGGTGTTGGGATAGGGAAACAGCCAGTAGAAAAACTGTGGCCGCCCCAGGTGCAGGATCGGGAATATGGCCGCGCACAGGGCGGCGCAGAGTGTCAGGCTCTCGGCCAGCCGGTTGAGTGACGTACGCCACGGCGCGCGCAGCATGAAGAACAGGGCGGAAATAAACGTACCGCCAGAGGCGATCGCGATCCACCAGACGTAATTGAGGATATCGAACCCCCACGCCACGGGCCAGTCGATGCCCCATATCCCCAGCCCGGCATAAAACAGCCACGCCACCGACACCGCGCCCCCCGCCAGCAGCGCCAGCGCAATCCCCAGGCACAGCCACCACCACAGGGGTGTCCATCGCCCCCCATCCGGGCGCAGGGTCGTCGCACATATCCGCTCCGTCAGGGTGCGGGGTGTCTCATCGGGATGGATGAGACCCTCACCTTCCCGTGCCGCGGCCGCGCCGCGCGTCATGACCCGATATCCGGGTTGCGGTTACGGATGCGTCCTTCATACGTCACGCGCGGGTGCGTACCCTGTTCGGGTAGTGCGGCGTAGCTCAGCGGGCCGGCCTTGCGGCGCGTGACCTCCGCCATGGGATCGTTGATGTCGCCAAAGCTTATGGCCTGCGTGGGACAGGCCGCCTGACACGCGGTCACGACGCGCTCCGGCACGCCATCACGATCCGAAACGATGCGCGCCTGCGCGATGCGCTGCACGCAGAACGTGCATTTTTCCATCACCCCGCGCGTGCGGACGGATACATCGGGATTACGGCTGATGGCCGGACGGCTTTCTTGCTGCGCGAACGCGAAGTAGTTGAACCGCCTGACCTTGTAGGGGCAGTTGTTGGAACAGAATTTGGTTCCGATGCACCGGTTATAGACCATCACATTCAGGCCTTCGGAATCATGCGTCGTCGCCCCCACCGGACAGACGGTCTCGCACGGGGCCTGCTCGCAATGCATGCATAACATCGGCTGGAAGAACGTGTCGGGTGCGTCGGGCGTTCCTTCGTAGGTACGGTCAATCCGCAGCCAGTGCATTTCACGCTGGCGCAGCACCTCGTCACGTCCGACCACCGGAATATTGTTTTCCACCTGGCATGCCGCAACACATGCATTGCAGCCGATGCAGGCATTGAGGTCGATGCTCATCCCCCACGCGACGGGCGCGTCGGGGGGCCTGCGATACAGCGTCTCCTCCCCTTCCCCACCATCCTTGAGGAAGGTTGGATTGTCCCTGAACTGCTCCAGTGTACCGTGACGTGCAACGTCCGAAGGCCCGGCATCAATCATCGTGGCGTGGTGTTCGGTGCAGGCGACGGGACTGGCCTGGCCCGTCGCCGCCTCGATCCGAAGGGAACCCGATGCCTCACGCAATGGATACAGATCGGTGCCGACATGATTGCCCGTCTCCCCCGCATGGCTGCGGCCCCACCCGAGAAAGCCCACCACGCACCCCGCCGCCTGCCCCGGCTGTATCCAGACCGGAAGCTGCCTGCAGGTTTCCCCCCGCGAGAGTGTCACCACGTCTCCATTACGCAACTTCATGTCACGGGCGAGATCGGGGGGGATCAGTAGCGGGTTGTCCCATACCACCTTGCTCAACGGGCGCGGCAGTTCCTGCAGCCACGGATTGTTGGCGCCCCGCCCGTCCCACAAATAGGGATCGGGCCGGAGCAGCAGGACAGGCTGCGCGGGCTGGCGCGGGTAGGATGCGGGCGACGCCACGCGGACAGCGCCACGTTGCAGGGCCGCATCCACCCGCCGGGACGCCGTTTGCGCGACAACGCCGGACGCCAGTGCGTCGTGCCAGTCGCGCGGAGAGGACAGGCGGTCACGCCATGTCGCGCGCACCAGATCGGCGGCGGGGCGTAATGGCTGCCCCAGACAGGCCTGCAGGGCGCCGAGCACGTGCATCCCGCCATACAGGGGCATGGCCTGCGGCTGGATGAGGGCGACCGTGCCATCATGCCCACGGGCATCGCCCCAGTCCTCCATTCCATGCGCCAGCGGTACGTGCCAGTGGGTCGTGACCGCCGTTTCATGCGGGCGGTCCGCAAGGGTGATACTGGTCGGCACATGGCGCAGGGCGGCGGCAAAGCGCGGAACCTGATAGACGGGATTGACGTCGAGGATCACGAGCGCGTCCACCGCGCCGCGCTCCATGTCTTCCATCAATGCTGATAGCGTGCCCGGCGGCGCGACGGGCTGATATTCGGGCGGCTCAAACACATCAAAGACCCGGCCTCGTCCGCCCAGGGCTTCGTTCATGGCCTGCACCATGGCATGGACTTCGGGCGGATGATGGGGGCCGAGATGGACCAGCGCCCGCCCATGGCTGGCGCGCAGGTCCGCCACCACGGGACCAAGCCAGTCCGGGCCGCCCGAGGGCGCTTCATTTTGCAGGATCCGTGCGGATAGCCGGCCGATCACCTCATTCAGCACGGCGGGAGACGCGATGAACCGATGATCCGCCGCGACGCCGGTCAGTGATGGCGTGGGCTCCACTGCATACAGGCGGTTCATGACACCACGCGCGGGATTGCGGCGCGCGGCAAATGACCGGGCGTGGGCAAGATGCCCCGGCGCGCTGTCCAGCAGGTCACTGTCCAGCGCCAGCACCACATCCGCCTGTGCCAGATCCGCAATAACCGAAACCGGCTGGCCATAGGCAAGGCGGAGGCCCTGCCTGACGCGCTCCCGTCCGATCGCATCCCACTGGTGCCACAGTGCGCCCGGGCTGGCCGCCAGAAGCTGCTCGATCACCCGGCCCAGCGTGGGAGAGGTCACCGTACCTGTCAGGATACGCAACCCGGCGCCTGAAGCCGTTCCATCGGGTCGTTGGGACATGACGGCTGAACGCATCTTCTGCATTGCGCCCGCCACATCCTGCCATGACGTGGGCATGCCCTGATGTAACGGGCCGCTTGCGCGGTCGGGATCATAAAAATCATGAATCAGGGCCTGCGCCATGGCGTCCGTGCCGCCCAGGCTGGCGGGATGCGCGGGGTTCCCCTCGATCTTGATGGGGCGGCCCATCTGGTGGGTCACGAGAATGCCTTCGGCATATCCCTCACGCACATGCGCCGTGGCATAGATATTGGGCACACCGGGCACCACGCCTTGCGCAGCCTTTACGGCTGAGACGAACCCCCGATCCGGCGTGCCGGGATCGCAGCCCGCGACCCCGCCACTCGCCACTGCCAGCGCCAGCAGCCTGAGTACGCGCCGCCGGTCCAGCGTATGTGACAGGGCCGTTTCAAGCGGAGGAAAATGCCGGGCCAGTTCGCTGTCGGGCAGGCTGGCCAGCCTGCGGACCGCATCCCGCCCCGCAGGCCAGCCTAGCGGTGGCATATCGCGCATTCCGTCAGGTTACGTCCGCCTACATGATATTGCGCCACCAGTGCCGCCGGCATGGGCGTGGAGCGGTCACGGCGCCAGTCGGTATCAAATATATTTTCTGCCGGGCGCAGTTGCGGCCCCGGGTCGCGATGGCAGTCGAGGCAGAACTGCATCGTCAGCGTCCGGGCCTTATAGGTCAGGGGCATGGTAGCGACATTGCCATGGCAACTTTCGCATCCCACGCCCTTGGCGACATGAATGCCATGGTTGAAATAAACATAGTCGGGAACATTGGTAACGCGCGGCCAGACCAGCGGCGTATTATGGAGGAAACTGTCGCGAACGCGCGCCAGCACCCCGGCATTCGTCCATATCTGGGAATGGCATGTCATGCAGGTAAAGGTTGGGGGCATGCTGGCCTGCGCACTCTGTTCCACACTGCTGTGACAGAACCGGCAATCCAGCCCCAGACCCGCGACATGATGCTGGTGACTGAATGGAACCGGCTGTTCGACCACCCACCCCACATGCCGGGCATAATCGGTATACGGCCAGGCGAACCACCACAGGCATCCACCTATGACCATGCTGGCGCACCCGAGCATGCACGTAACCATGATGACATTGGCGCGGGGCGTGAACAGCGCTGCCATCTATCTGTATTCCGTTTTTATATTACGTTTATGACCGGAGATACCGCATATCATTGGCCCGCCACGAACAGCATCAAGGCGGTTCGCGGACTTTCCATGGGGCAGAACGCCCCGCCCCCGGAAAACGATCCCTTCACAACGCAGTGAATATAGCCGCTCGGCTTCGCTTGCGCATGGTCAGGGATTACATGCATCACACCGCTGGTTTCTTGGTCGAAACCTTTATTCCGCCATGGCGAAACTTACGGGATGCGGGTGGCGTTCAGGAACCAAAATCCCGCAATAAGGAATACGGCCATGAGCAATAATTTCCATTCGAACGGCGAGCCGCCGCCCCTGGCGGATAAAAGCCTCAAGCCCCCGTTCGCCACGCCAACGGAACGAAAACATGCCCTGTTGACAACAATGATGGTCATTCTTTTTCTTGGGGGCATAGCTATCGGATGCCTTTTTTCTCCACACATCCCGCTGCCCAAGTTTTAGATGATTTTTTAAAGTATAAAATCCATATTTTTATTTGTATTAAATAATACCAATGGCAAGTTCCCCGATCAGCGTTTTTACGGGTTCCAATGTGCTGACCTGGAAACAGGTTTCGTTACAATCAAGCCCCCAGCTTCTGCTTGATCCGGGAGTATGTGCTTTCAGCCTGCTCCGCACCCAGACTCTATTTGAATATAATAGTTCCGATAAAAACCAACAGAAGTTTTGGGATGCCGCCTTTCCCCAAACAGGCGGCATTTTCATGCGCCGAATCCGGGGGACAGTGGTCGCCGTAGCCTTTGGCACAGCGCCCCTCCATCCCCGCCGGATCACAGCCGACCGTAAAGCCCGTTAGGCATCCATCGCGGGCTCAAGCTGAAGCTGCGACACATTGGCGGACGGCTCTTCGTCCTGATACGCAGTGCCGGGTTGCACCATCATATCTGTCGCGCCTGACGCCTTCCCCCCAAGCTGGAAAGAAGCCAGCAGGGCGTTCAACTGTTCGGCCTCCTCGGCCAGGCTCCGGCCTGCGGCGGAAGTCTGCTCGACCATGGCGGCGTTCTGCTGCGTATTGTGGTCAATGGCGCTGACCGCCGAATTGACGTCCTGCAACGCGGCGGCCTGCTCCTGCGAGGCTTCCACGATCACGGATATATGCTCGTTGATTTCCCCCACATCGCTGATGATCGTCTTGAGGGCATTGCTGGTTTCCCCCACCAGGGTAACGCCGGAGCGGACCTCGCCCCGCGATTTCGCGATCAGCGCCTTGATTTCCTTGGCGGCGTCGGCGGAGCGCTGCGCCAGGACCCGGACCTCGGCGGCGATGACGGCGAAGCCCCGGCCCGCGTCACCGGCGCGGGCGGCTTCCACACCGGCGTTCAGCGCCAGAATGTTCGTCTGGAAGGCCACCTCGTCCATCACATCGGTAATGCTGCCGATCGAACCGGAAGACTGTTCGATCGCCCCCATGCTGACGATGGTCTTGTGAACGATGGCTTCCGACTGTTCGATACTGGCGCGGGAACGGGCCACCAGCGCGCCGACATCCTCGGCGCGCTGCGCGGTGGAGCGGACGGTGGCCGTAATCTGGTCCAGCGCCGCGGCGGATTTTTCAACCGAAGCCGCCTGTTGCAGCGTGCGGCGGGAAAGATCGTCGGCAGCACAACTGATTTCCCGGATCGCCCCTTCGATCGACCCCGTCACCTGCGCCACGGACTGCAATGACTGCCGCAGCGTGCCGACCGCATTGTTGAAGTCGGCCCGTAGCGGCTGGTAGGCTTCGGGCAGTTCCCCCCTGACTTCACAGGTCAGATCCTTGCTGGCAACGCGGGCCATGGTCTTGCCGAAGCTCTCGCAGACAAGCTTCTGTTCCTGTTCGATCGCGCTGGCCTGACCCGCCAGTTTGGCTTTCTCCGCCTCGTCGATATAGACGGAAATGGCAAGGTCCATATCCAGCATCACCGCTTTGGTCAGGCTGCCCAGCGCCTCCCCGAAGTCTGCGGCATTCATGGCTCCTTCAGAGAACAGGCGGCGTTTAGGAAAGTTTTCCTTAACCGCCGCCTTGATGAGATGATCGAGGATTATGGCGTAGCCACCGATATACCATCTGGGCTCAAGGCCGATCCGCGCATGCACCATGCCGATCTTGCGCACCTGGGCGGCGTAATCTTTATTGAAATTACCATCGGAAATATTTCCCCAATGACCTTCCTGCGCCGTCTTTGCGTGATCAATATGTTTCTCTGATGAGAAAAACTTCCTAGTTTCTGGAGTTTTCCTTACCTGCTGATAGAATTTATCAAGCGCAACAGGCAGTTCCCGCCGCACCAGCGCCTTGAGCGAACGAAGCGCCGCGCAGTTCTGCGGGGTCATCTGCATGAATTCCAGACGTTCGCTGACGGCCTGGATTTCAGCCTTCACTCTGTCAGCTTCGGCTATTTTGCGTAGCGTTTTGGGCATGGGGCACTCCGGAGAGGTCTATTTCGGGATTTTCCTTATCATACAATCGTGATATCTGTTAATGCAACCTTCTCAATAACATCTCCGGGTATGGTAATAAATAGTGTCGTCGGGAATCCAGGAACGGGCAGGTTACCGGCATGCCCGAATTATCGGACAAAGCCCCACGAATACCAGTTGCCACCGCCCAATACCGCAGGGGCCTGACACACCCCTCACCTTTACCGCCCCACGGACGCAAAAAAACGGAGACGACGGCGTTTCATTAACGGTTCGATATTAGATTGGTTACGCGGGCAGTCCCCACGCCAGACGGAAGTTAACGTGACATCCCGGCTAGGGTAACGTAGAGCAGATCAGACCATCCCCATGCGGGATACCGCTCAACCGTCTCGGCTTCTCATGTATAAAATCAGGTGACCAGTTTCCATGGAAAATTCGCGCCGACAATAAAATTACACTAAACATTCCCATCATTGAACCCGGAATAAATATTACCTGTTTTTCGAGGATTATGTGTTACACTCCCTTACATCCCGCATCATTGCCGTTGGATCCATAGTCAGTATCAGTCTGGTTTTTCTTTCGGGGCTCCTGCTCTCCGCGTCCCATAATATGACCGCCAGTTTCGAGTGGAATTCCCGCAAGCAGAAAATCACCGAAATCATGTCGGAAACGCTTTCGGATTTACACGAAGCGCAATCCGAAGAGCGCGGCTACCTTCTGACAAAGGATGCCTCGTTTGCTGAAAATTTTGATGGTCTCGTCACCGCGATTGCCTCCAGGGAAAAACTCCTTGAACAACTGGTCAGGGACAACCCGTTGCAGTACGAGCGCTCCGTGGCCCTGCAGGCGGCGGTATCCCAACGGATCCTGACCATAAAAAAACTGATAACCCTGGCGCGGGAGGGACGTTTTGATGAAGCCCGGACCGAAGTCCTGACGGGGCGCGACCGTGTTGACATGGGTCTGCTGGTTCAGAAGATTAATGAAATACAGGAAACCGAGCATGAATTACTGCTGGAGCGGATCGCGACCCTGAAAGACCACGCCGCATGGAACAAGCAACTGGTCATTGGCGGAACCCTTGTCATTATCCTTCTGGTCAGTGGTCTGCTGCTTCTTGTCACGCGTGGCATCCGCAACCCCATACGGATGATCCAGCAGGCCATGTCGGATTTCGGAAACGGAGATCTCAAGGTACGGGTAAATGGCCGTATGGGCTGCACCGAATTTGATATGCTTGCGCATGGTTACAATACCATGGCGGATCGGCTGGAAGACGCGGTAGAGGCCCAGGAAGCCAGTGACCGGAAACTTGTCGCGGCCAATGCGGAATTGACGCACAACAGTAATGTGCTGAAAATTCGGGGCCAGTCCCTGGAATTACTGGGGGAGATGGCGCATCGCCTGCAGGCCGCGCGCACGGAACAGGAGCTTTCCGCCATTGTTTGTGCATTTGTCCCCCGCGTCATACCCGGTATAGATGGTGCGCTTTACGCACATAATAATTCACGTAATCTGTTGCTGCGTATTGCCCATTGGGGGAATGTTTCAGATGAACT
Organism: Komagataeibacter sp. FNDCR2; assembly: GCF_021295395.1. Classification (NCBI taxonomy): domain Bacteria; kingdom Pseudomonadati; phylum Pseudomonadota; class Alphaproteobacteria; order Acetobacterales; family Acetobacteraceae; genus Komagataeibacter; species Komagataeibacter sp. FNDCR2. The sequence continues at coordinate 2,911,644 of NZ_JAIWOU010000001.1, read as the reverse complement.
TGAAAGCCTTACGCCAGATTCCTGCTGGGCGCTGAGACTGGGGCAGAGCCACTCCGTTTCACCACAGGGCAATGACATCATGTGCGCCCATGTGAAACATGACGTGACGGCTTACCATTGCGAACCATTACTTGCGAGTGGCGAGGTTGTCGGTCTTTTTTACCTTCAGGGCACTGTCGCGGAAGAAAATCGTTTCCTTCTCTCCGCGCTTATCGAGAATATAGCGTCGGCGCTTGTCAACCAGAAGCTGCAGAAGGATCTGCGGGAGCAGACAATCCGCGATCCTCTTACTGGTCTGTACAATCGCAGATACATGGAGGAAATGCTCAGTTTCGAAATCGCGCGTTCCCGCAGGGAAAATACGGCCTTTGGCGTCATCATAGGTGACATCGATCACTTCAAGAAAGTAAATGATGATTTCGGGCATGATGCGGGTGATGTCGTCCTGTGCAGCGTTGCGGCGGAAATACAGAACTCCTTCCGCAGCAATGACATCGTATGTCGGCTTGGTGGCGAGGAATTCCTTATTATCAGCGCCGTAGATTCACTTGATACGCTTGTCATGCATACAGAACGGCTGCGCACGGCCCTGGCGGCGCTCGAACTCCATCACGACGGAAAGAAACTGCGCAAGATAACCATGTCCTTCGGTATCGCCCTATGGCGGAAAACCACATTCACGAATGGCGCCGCCATTATCAAGGCCGCCGATGAGGCGCTCTATCGCGCCAAAAGCGAAGGTCGAGACCGGATTGTTGTTGCTACGTAGCGCGACACATTCATTGCGTGACACGTTCTGCCACCATGAATAATCATTCTCCGAAATAAACAGGCAACGAGGTGCCTGTTTGGCTTTGTTGCAATAAAGGCGGTATTGGGGTTCAGAAAATACCGCCTTTTTTGAAAACAGGCGGCACCCAAAAACTTTTGTTACTTATTAACAAGTTATTTCAAAGAACTCCTGAGGGCATGCACAAATGCAGGTGCAGATATGTATGCCGATATCCGATACTTTTTCAGACACATGGCGTTATGTCACAGGAGATGAGAGAGGAGGCGGCCATGGCCCTGTCGCGCGCGGAACCGGTCCTGACCCACCCGGACAAGCTCTTCTGGCCGGGCGTGACGAAAGGTGATCTTGCCGCCTACTGGCGCGCGATGGCATCGGTTGCCTTGCCGGGCCTTGCTGCCCGTCCACTGGCGATCCTGCGCTGCCCCGATGGGGTGGAAGGCCCACGCTTTTTTCAGAAACACGCCCGTTCAGTGCTTCCGGCAGCGATCCGCTCGGGCACCCTGCTTGGCCAGCCCTATCTCGTGATTGACGATGCCCGTGGCCTGCTGGCCATGACGCAGATCGCAGCCCTGGAATTACACGGCTGGCAGGCAACAGAGCAGGATCCGGAACATCCAGATCGGCTGGTATTCGATCTTGACCCCGGTGAAGACCTGCCTTTCGTGAGTGTTGTCGAAGCAGCACATATCGTGCGCGATCATCTGGCGCATGCTGGTCTCACCTCATTCTGTCGTACGACGGGTGGCCATGGTCTGCATGTCGTCGTACCCCTCTCCCGCAAGGCGGGATGGGCGCGTGTGCGGGATTTCGCGCATGAAACCAGCATCGCGCTTGTGCAAGCACACCCGGCACTTTTCGTCGCAACGCCACGCAAGCAAGCTCGTCATGCCCATATCTTTATCGACTGGCTGCGTAATGGCCCTGGAGCCACCGCGATTGCGTCATATTCCCCTCGCGCCCGACCCGGCGCCACGGTTGCAACACCGCTTGCATGGAAAGAAGTGAATCCCACGCTTGACCCGGATATCTGGACACTACGTAGCGTGCCGGGGCGGGTAGCGACGCAGCCTGACCCCTGGGCCGACTATGGGGATATCGTGCAGGATGTATCCTGAGTGCGGGCAAAAGAAACCGTGCAAGAGATATAAGACAGCATAAAGTATTCATTCTAATACGGCTGATTTGCAAATTTACTCCCTTATTGCCGAACCAGTCATGCACGTTGTCCGCTCGCCATAAGCCGCTTCAGCAACCCGACATTTACGTTTCCATCTGTTTGGGATATAGTATTTTTTATCGGTTTGGCGTCTTATTTCGTGTAAGTGCGACCTCTCATGGTTCTCGTGGTGCTGCGCGTTCAGCATGTATCCTACCAATATTATGAAAAATAGAAGAAAATAGAACATATACATGCAGAATACAGAAACATCGCCCCAACGCCGCTCCCCCCTTGATTACATGCGAGAAAAAATGGTGCAGGCGGACAGCCTGTTCAGAAATGGCCTTTCCACCGCCACAGGCGAGTCAGACATTATCGATCTTGCGAAAAAAATGCTCGCCCTGTGCGATGAAGTCGGTCAGGAATTACACAGAATATGTCCAGTCCAGCCACTGGCCTGTCATAGCGGATGTGATACATGCTGCCGCAACCTTATCCAGACCAATCCGGTTTTTGCCGCTCTTGGACTGGCGGAGGCACGCCGGACTTTTGATAAGAACCAGTTCGACGCCCTTCAGGACAGGCTCGTTTCCCAGACCCTTTTCTGTCCATTCCTGTTTGATGGAAAGTGTTCGATCTATCACAGTCGCCCCATGGTATGCAGGGGATATTACAGCTTTGATGTAGAGTTATGTAAACAGGGGGACTATTCTGAAAAAAATATGGGCTATCAAGGCGATGGAGCCCATGCCGCGCATCAGTACATGATCTTCCTGTTTGTTCTGGAAAAACGCATTGAAAGTATTGAACAGGAACTTGGCCTGGATCCCGGTCCCATCTTTTTGCATGATGCTGCACGTGTACTTCTGGAATCGCCTGAGACACTTGATTTATGGCAGTCTGGCAAACGTGGGCTCTTTGCAGGCCCGGATACAGGGGATCAATAATAATGTATCCTGATTTAAACAAAGAACATATTGTTAGTTTCTTGAAGTAATTAATATGTTCTCCCTTATGCGGCGCTTTTGGGTAGATATGGATTTGCAGCGTAAACTGTTTCATGCCTTTCATACACCCGAAACCGATGTTACAATATTCACTGTTGGTTTGTATGAGCCAGACATGGCCATGCAATTCAGGTAGGCGACCAGGGGCATTGCGTAATATCAGCCCCCGGATTTGAAAGCCGGAGACATCACAACAGGAGACGCACGATGAGTCGCATCTTATTGGCAGTTACTACCTGTATTGCCCTGTTGCCCCTGACTGCCCACGCGCAACCTTTCCCTATGGACGACGATCAGGAACAACCCTCCGCCATACCCGGCGGACCGCCCCCTCCCACTGGCATGTATGGTCTGGGCGCTCCCCCGATCATGTCCAATGGTTACGGAATGCCATTTCCTTACATGTATAACCCTTATGTTCCCTATGGTCAGGAAGATATGGACAGTCGATATTCCAGCCCCTACCCTTCTCAGCCATATGGGCCAGGTAGTCAGACCATTGTCGATGGGAAACCCGGTTTTCCCCAAAACGGATCCCGTCCGCCATGGGGTAGTCGGGTAACGGTTGATGGAAAGTAAAAAATCCTGACATTGAAATGATCGCGATAGATTTCAAATAATATTATATGATGGACTTTGCGCCACGTCGCAACAGGCCATAACCACACGATCGGTTCCGGCAACTTCCATATCCGTGTCCCGGGTCATGATCACGCGGATTTCTCAACAATCACGGTGCGACTGGAAGATCATACGCTCAATCATGCGGCTATTACCATTGCGCCAAAGCTGAATTATGAATCAAGCCGTTTCGTATCAGTGCCAGAAAGGCTCGGCATTACGGAATTTCTTCCATGCGGCGGGAAGAGCGTGAAGCGCCTTGCGGCGACGTTTATCGTTCCAGTCTGCAAACGTACCCGCCACTACTGCCAGACCCGGATGTGTCTTACCTAACGTGCTGACCAGTGTATCGGCGACAGTCGCGTCATTGATCTCCCCCAGATGCCGCAGCAACTTCTTGCTACGTTTCATATAGGTTTTAACCGACCGGGAAGCATGAAGACCGGCAAAATACTGCGCTCCATACCGAAGTTTCTTGAGCGACTTGCGCAGGGCATGCCGCTCATCCGAACTGAGCTGGTGGATATGCCGCCCCCGTCGTCTGACCTTGCGCGCAAGACGGTTGAGCACAACCGGTGCGACGTGGGAGAGAGAAGCGGCCCGCTGCGTCCCGTCTCCCGGAAAGGAACGATCCTCAACCCAGAGCATAAGCGAAAGCATTAATTCTGTCAGCGCCGGTGTTTCCAGTTCCTGGCAAAGCTGCTGATGTGCATTCATTCTTTTTTCGGTTGCACTATCATTGAACAACCCGATCAGGTCGCCATCACCCTGCGTCGCGAAGGCGGCGGGTAATGTTTCCAGACATAAGACATCCCAGTCACGCGCTTCCCCCAGTTTATGCCCGATACGCTGCAACTCCGACTGAAACAGGTCGAGCGTGGGACGGGCGGCATGGTCCTTCAGCATCTGGAGCATGGTGCGCAGTTGACGGATGGCCACGCGCATCTGGTGTATGCCCTCCGGATCACCGGCTTCGGCTGCGGGCTGATTATGGATCAGGGTGTTCACGCCAGCCCGGACCAGCATGCCGAAGCCTTCAGCCAGTGTCGTTTTTTTGGTCAGTCGGGGTATATCGATCTGCCGGGAGGAAGCTGGCATGCCCGTCAGAAGATGATAGCCCCGCTCGGTTTTCGTAAGCATGCCAAGTCGCAGCGGAACCGCGGCCTGTAATCTCAGTGCCAGACTATAAAGCGCCGTTACCGGTCCCTCCTTCAGTTCCAGTTCAAGTTCCCGCACCATATCCTGTGCCTCACCTGCCCTGATGCAGCCTTCATCAATGGCGGCCTCTACCGTCGCGCCGTCGTGCTGGAAGGTATATGTAGTACGATGCACATCCGAGCCCCAGACAGGCATAAGTTTTCCATTCAACGCCGCCAGCAGCGGCCCGGCAGGCGTGCCCGAAAGCACATTCAGGTCAGGCTGGTCCGATTTCACAACCCGTTCCCATTCCGCGCGATGCGACGCCAATCCATTTCCTTTCGTGGTGGCTTTCAGGGTCTGGATGCGCTGTTGGCCCACATGCCTGACACGCAGCGACAGGCCGGCGTTGCCCAGCGCAAGGTCATGACTATCATAATAGGTCGTGATCAGATGCTCTTGCCTACCCTGCCCCATGCTCATGGATGCAAGATGCTGGGCAAGCAGGGGGCGGGCGTCCGGCGGAAAGAGTAGCTTCAGCTCAATTTCCAGCGGGGGTGTGGCATCCTTTCCAGACATTGCTTTTCATGACGATCCGCCGACAGATCGCTCCCCATGGTTTGGATAATTCCCTTGGGATGAAACGCCCGTCCCAACGTTGGGCGGCACCATGCCAGAAAATTTTTGATAAAAGTGGGATACAGCGATGAATGTTCATGAGCAGGCATAATGTTACCAATCAGCTCAGGGCTGCCTTTTTCAAAAAGGCAGCTTTCGTCATGACAGCCTTAATATGTTATGTGGCCTGGGTCGTTTTATTGTTTTTCCGTATCCTGTTTACCTGAAATGGATCTATTCAGGCTGTCCTGACCAGTGGGGTTCGTGCCGCTGGCAGATGAGGCTGGGCTGGAGGGCGACGCAAAAAGTTCATCGACAATTTCCTTGTCGAGTGCCGCATTCATGCCATCCATATTGTCAAAATGGCCGACAATGCTTGTCGTGTTCCCTTCCGGGGTAAAGTTATAGGGCTGGGAAGAGGCCACTGTCGGGATGGAGGTGCTCAGTGTTGGCAGTGAATCGGTCGGCAGGATATTTTCCTGCCCCGAAAAACTGGATGAGAGCGTGAAGCTGGTCTGTGTTCCTGAATCCGTCTTGACCGTATTTTCCTGTATGTTGATGGAGAGGGAGGACGATCCCCACATTTCCTTCTCATTCGCCCGTTCCTCGGTCTGCTGCAGGTAGAGAAGGGATCTTTCCAGCGGGATCGAAACCGGCTGGTTATCGTCATATGTCAGGTTTCGTTTGCTTATGTCCTGTAGCCCGGCATTGATTGTCTGCATGAACGGCGTATTTTCGGTTTCCTGATCAAAAGCCGTTTCAATACCGTTTGCCGCGTCGCCGCCATGGGCTTCGATTTCAGAGCGCATTTCATCGCTGGTAACGTATGCGGCCCACTTCTGTGCATCGGATGTGGAAGAACTGGTGATGACCTGCGCAAGGGCATCGTAAATCTTCTGTATCGTGCCGGTGGAGCCGCCTATCTGCGTATTTTGCGTGTTCAGGTAACTTGTCGCCTCGCTGGACAGGGAAACCGCGTCCGGGCCCGAACCATCAGCAACACCTGTACTTTCGGACGTATCGCTAACAACCATGCTGCCATGCTGGAGGGGAGTCTGGCCACCATCGGTATCAGATGAGACCAGCCCCTGAAACCATGAAGCTGACCATGAGAGGTTGGTTGTCGTTACGGTTGTCACAATTCACTCCGGTTTCCACGCTGGCAGAAAGACAGACTTAATGGATTAATCAAAGAACATTGAAACGGTAAGGAGAAAGTTAATCTCCTGTTTTTTATTCAGCATGGGGAAAAGATCGTGATGAATGCCCGGTGGGCAGCGCGCGTGGGGTCTAAAGTGTTAAGAGGAATCCTCCTGCATGAGGCTGGGCGATCATCGAACGCTATGGGCTACAAACCTATGACGCCATGATTCTGGCCTGTGCCATAGAAAAAGGTATTGAAACCCTGTTGTCCGAAGAGAGGCTAAATTGATCACGCAATATTCCCGGAATGTTGCGTGCTACACTGTATCAGGCCCTGAATGACAGGACGGACTGCATAGGTTTTTGTACTGCTCGTAATGCAGTCTGTCTTTCCTGATACCGCCTGGTCCGTCCAAAGAGCAAGCCCCCGAAGACCTTGCAACGGACCATTTCCGTCATGTTTTGGCGACACCAAAATGGTGCGAAATGGTGCGCTCTGCTACCGTGCGGGTGTTATGTACCTTGCGCGAGTATAGCGGCGTTTCTGAGCATGAAGCCTGCGAACGCGATGACATGGAAACTTGCAAGTGTTGAAGCGTAACACTCGTAATCCTTGACGAGCCTGCGGCAGCGAGCGGTCCATGCGAAAGATCGCTCGATGCCCCATCGACGCAGCAGCATGCGGGCGTCATCCTCCAGGGAGCGATTACAGGATCTGAATCTGTGACTTGAAGCCGATGAATTCGACGTTTTTCAGGTTTCTTTGCGCATTGGGATGAAAATAGATCTGGAAATCGGGAGCAAATACCACCCCACGCATGACATGAACCTGATAGTTCGTTTCAAATATGGTTGCATGACCCTGAACACCTGTTGCATGGTTCGGCTCCGCTCTGGCCGGGACCAGACTGAGGTCAAGGATATCAGTATTTGAAACGCCAGGAGAAATCTGGACATAGGTCATGACCGCGCCAAAGGAATCATAGGGTCTGCTCCTGATGAAACCACGATCAACAAACGCTGCGTAAGTCTCATAATTACGTAGTGACGTATGCGGGTCATTGTACAGCACCCCGCCCATGACCGTCAGGCCGCCTTCAGCATTGGAATAGGAATGATGGAGGATTTTCTGGTCAATTTCAAACCATGTGCCCCAGGTCTGCTGGTGGTTGCGCGCCGTCAGCCCCGACACGGCATAAGCCTGACCATTTACATCATAGTAATTGTCGGGATTGGGGGCGGAAATCAACTGGGCGCCGATCTTGTAATGTCCCGGCAGTTTATGTGCGCGACCAAGCACAGGTTCCCAGCCAAACTCAACAGGTGCGATCTGTCCCACAATATTGGATGAATTGAAATGGAACCCGGTCCGATGCTGATTGTTCGCGTAAATGCCGCGCTCGGCAAAATAAACGCCCGCCTGTAGGTAAGTATAGCGAGACGGGCGGCCACGGACACGGAACCCCCACTCCCCTGCCGGATAGGACGTGATATACTGGTTGTCGATCGCGGCCTTGGGGCGCCCACAGAAACTGTTGTTCTGGAAGTTGCAGAAAAGCGAACTGGCGCTGAATTCACTCATTTCGGTCAACCGTCCCCCAGCGATACTTATACGGCCACCAAGCAGGTTTTCCTCTCCATAGGCCGTGACCAGATGCACGACAACATTACCGCCGCCGCCATATATTTCCGATGAATGGGCCAGCCAGTCCCCCATCATGCGGTTGGCGGTCGTGCCATATCGGCTGGTAAAGAGCGTATGGGTGGCGAAACCCTTCAGGCCGATGATCTTTTCCCAGTTGATATGCAGGGCGGTATTGACCTGCCCGGCATTACTTGATCCCTGCTTGTAATTCGGATGGCCGGAGGTTGGTCTGGAAATGGCGTCCGTGTATTCATTGGTATTGTCCATGGTTAGCGCAACGCCACGCGAACGCAGCCACGATGTCATGCCAAATGGATCCGCGAATATCGCCTCCGGCCGGGAAAACGCCGGAACGACAGGCGCGTTTGTCGGATGCGCCATAAGCGGCGTGGCCACGCGCAGTCTGGCGTCACTGTTTGAATTGTCCTGAAAGGTCTGTGCTGTTGCCTGGCTACACAGCATCATCCCTGCGACGGCAACTATCCGGGTGGCTGCTTCGGAAACCTGTTTTTTACGATAGAATGCCGTAATCATCACAAAGAATGCACGCATTCATCCTGATCCGATTTATTTTTGTGTTATTTATTATAAATAAATCTTCCATTATGGAATTATTATTTATGTATTCATACAGACCAAAGCAGAGCGGGGGCTGCTCGTATTCTTCAGCCTTGCGTAACCGGGGTGGATACGCCCCGTAAGGAGCGTATCCAGTCGTCAATATATCCGGTCAGACGACAGCCGTCAGCAATGGCTGCGTGGCAAAATGGGCGGCAAGATTGCGTACCACCAGATTTCCCATCGCCAGACGCGTTTCCACGGTTGCGCTTGCCCGATGGGGCTGCAGTACCGTACGGGGTGAATTACGGAGCGCCGGGGGCACGTCGGGTTCATGCTCAAACACATCCAGCCCCGCCCCGCCCAGCGTCCCATCGCTAAGGGCCTGGACAAGGGCCTGTTCATCCACAACCGAACCACGGGCCACATTGATCAAAAAACCATCCGGTCCCAGACCATCCAGTACCTCCCGGTTGACCAGATGACGCGAACCCGCCCCCCCGGATGCCGCGATGACCAGAATCTCACTGTTTTGCGCCAGCGTTTTCAGATCCGGAACAAAAGCATAGCCCTCCAGTTCCAGGTTCCGCAGGTCGGTGTAGGATACGGGCATTGCAAAAGCCCGGGCACGCGATGCAATGGCACGCCCGACATGCCCCATACCGACAATACCCAGCTTCTTGCCCGTGACCTTGCGCCCAAGCCCCGGTGCCGGGGCATGCCCCCATGTGCCTTCACGCACATACCGGTCACCCGCGGGCAGGCCACGCAAAAGCGACAGGATAAGCCCGATCGCCATATCCGCGACATCATCAGTCAGGACGCCCGGCGTGGTGGTGACGTGGATATTGCGCCGCCTGGCCTCATTCAGATCAACGGCGTCCGTGCCAATGCCATTGATGGCGATTATTTCAAGCGCGGGCAGGCTTTTCATAACGGCCGGGGACACGCCGGTGGCCCCGCCGGTTGCAATACCGCGTATCCTGCCCGCGCAGTCCTTCAACTGTTCAACCGAGGTAAAGCGATGAACGGTATAGGCGGCATCGAGCTGTTTCTCGATTTCAGGCATCATCGGTTCGATCAGCAGGATTTCAGGTTTCATGATTCAATGTGTCCTCTTCAGGCAAGATGGGCGCGTACGGCGCCAATAGCGGGGAAAGTGGCTGTCACATCGGCCCCGTGATCAACAAAAATGGTTCCGGTGGTGGAGCCGGTGGTAACAATGCTCCCCGCCGTGATGCCGATTTTCCGTCGCGACGCATGGTTGGCCAGCCACACCAGCAGGCGCAGCGGATCACCGGCGGAATTGCCACCCGTATGCTCGGCCATGGTCTGGTTATTGATGGAAAGAATGACCCGTTCATGAACCGGCGTGAATTTGCGCCATTCCGCTACGCCCGGCCCCACGATCAGGGCGCCATGGCTCTGCTGGTCGGCGGTATGGAGAAATTTATGCTGTGACCCCGGTTTTGCATAGCGCGTATCCAGAATCTCGATCACCGGATGGATCGTCCCGACCGCATCAAGCACCTCGTCCCGTGTCCATTCGTGCGCGCGCGGTGGCAGGTCGTGGACGAACCGATAGGCGATTTCCGCCTCCACCCCCAGATAACGGCACAGGTCATGTGGTATGGTCGCGCCATCGTCAAAAATGGTGGATGTATGGATCGGGGCGCAGAAAGGCTCTGATTGCGGGGTTTCCGACCCGACTTTCCACCCCCCTATCGGGCCCAGATGGCGCCCCACCTCATCCTGTATGGTGTAGGCCGCATCAATGGACGGCGGAATCTGGCTGTCGGGCACATGGTCTGGCGGCAAGGCGGTTCCATTTCTGACCGAGAGCAGCAGATCCGCAATATCAGTCAAGGTGCTAACTGGCATGTCTGTATTTTCCATTAAAAAACAAGAAAACTAAAGAATATCATGTGGATCGAGGAGATCGCGGTTACAACATTCCGGAATGAAAAGGGTCGTTCCAACGGTTGTAACGGCAAGGAGTGCAACATAGGCCGATATGGGGAGCCAGGCCATCTGGCCGGGATGGGCCATGGCGGGATGAAAGAGCGCGACCCATCTTATGATGCATGAGCCCACCAGCGGTGTCACGCCACCGGCGATGACGGCGGATATTTCGCGTGCCAGTGATACGGCCATGTAACGATGGCGCGCGCCAAACATTTCCGGCAGCATCGCGGCCTGCGTTCCGAACATGCCCCACGTCGTCACGCCAAGTGCCACGGACAACGAGAGAATGGCAGGCAACGGACGCCCCATGCTGAAAACGTACCACACCGGCAGCGCCGTGACCCCCTGAAGGATGGCAAAGGTGCGATACACCTTTATCCGCCCGAACCGGTCACTCAGCCGCCCGGCAATCGGTACGGTAAAGCCCCCCACTATAGCAGCCGTGATCAGGGCTATCGTACCCCACAGCCCCGGCAGGCCCATCGTATTGACGATATAGCTGATCGCCAGCACCTGATAGATGGATGAGCCGCCGTTTTCAGCCATTCTCACGCCAATCCCGGCCAGGATCGTGCGCCATGAATGGCTGATTACCGTGCGCAGGGATTCGCGCTCCTCTTCCTCCTCCTTGCGCTGGATATTCTCGAAGGTGGGGGATTCCTTGAGTTTGAAGCGCATATAGAGCGCAACGACCAGGATCACGGCACTGACCAGAAACGGCACGCGCCAGACCCATGAATGCGTAATGTCCGTTACCCCGAACAGCAGGCTGCAATAGACCATGGCCGCGATAATGGTGCCGATCTGGATACCGAGAAACGGCAGCGAGGCATAAAACCCGCGCTGGCCCAGGGGGGCGTATTCCGTCATCATCACGGCGGCCCCGGCCTGTTCCGCCCCCGCGCCAAGCCCCTGCAGCATCCGTGCCGCAACCAGCAGGACAGGCGCCCATATCCCTATCGTCTGGTATGTGGGGATCAGCCCGATACCCGTGCTGGCAAGCCCCATGAGGGTCACCGTAATCAACAGGACCTTCTTGCGGCCGATGCGGTCCCCCAGCGTGCCAAAAATGATCCCGCCAACGGGGCGTACGGCAAACCCGACAAAATAGGTCGCGAAGCTGGCGATAAGGCTGGTCACCTCGGTGGCCGACGGAAAGAAAAGGGGCCCGAAAACCAGCGCCGAGGCCAGACTGTAGAGCGCGAAATCATAATATTCCAGCGCACTTCCCAACGAGCATGTCCATGCCGCGCGCCGCAGTTCACTCACGCTCAGGGTGATCCGCGCAGTACCCGTGCCACCCATTGTGCGGCCATCTGCACCGATGACCCCGAAGACTGTCTGTGTCATGGAATTTCCACTTTGATCTGACGGCCGGTACGCGCCGCGTCACGAATGGCCAGAGCTATGGTCAGGGCGGCAAGACCATCTTCCCCGGTGGCCGCGGGCTGTCCCGCGCCACGCACCGCATTGCTGAAGGCGGCAAGTGCGTAGTGATAGAGATTGTGGTGGTGAACCGGGATTTCCTTCTCACCTTCGGCATTGCGCATGAACAGCCGGCCCGCGGCGCGCTGGCTCATGCAGTCCCGACCGACAAGAACGCCCTCGCTCCCGTAAAATTCCACGCCCCCTTCGGAAAACGGAACGGTATAGGAGCCATGGATCTGTACCAGGACATCACCGGGAAAACGCATGACGACCATGATGCCGTCCTCCACTCCGTCATGGGCCAGTCGACCGCTCTGGGTCATGGCCATGACGTGCGTCGGGTTGCAGCCCATCAGGAAACGCAGCGTATCAATGTCATGGATCGTGCTGTCGAGTATCAGGCCACCACCCTGGGTATCGTTGATCCGCCAGCCCTGCAGGAGCCGGGGCAGGAAATTGGCGTGAAATACCCGTACGGCGTTAAGGCTGCCAATCACTCCCTCCGCCAGAAGCTGGCGTAGTTTCTGGTGCATGGCATTGCAGCGCAGGTGGTGGTTGACGCCCAGTATCACGCCCGCCGTATGGCAGGTCGCGATCATTTCCCGGGCATTGGGTATGGTAAGGGCGACCGGCTTTTCACAGAGAACGTTTTTCCCCGCCCTTGCCGCCGCCAGGGTCTGGTTACAATGGAACTCATTGGCCGTGCTGATATAGACGGCATCTACCCTGTCATCGGCCAGAATGGTGTCGATATCCGTCGTATGGGCGGGAATGCCGGTTTCAGCCGCAAACTTGGCGCCGCGTTCCTCGCTTGAACTGAGAACGGTGACGATACTGCTATCAGCCTGCGCGCGAATGGCATCAACAATCCACTGCCTGGCTACATTACTTGCACCAATCAGAGCCCAACCCATAGAACGATTCATTGAACAGTCAGGGGCACTTTCGGCCCTCCTCCCTAACTGACACGCCCGCCACCGGCGCGCATGTCCTTGATATAAATTTTAAAAACGGAAACCGGATGGTGAATTTTTATTTATTATTTATTGAAGAAGATCCCGGTCATGCCGACCATGGATTCCTAACGTCACCCTGTTTGGCAGGTTTTCTTGGGGTGGGAACAATATCGTGAAAGTGGATTACATACCTATACTCTACGGCCGTGGTCCGCAGGTTCCATCAATCCGCTCCCACGACCGTGATGATTATGTCAGGCCCGCCCGTGCACGGGGCCGCCTTCAGCAATCGTGAGGGTTCCCCCCCTTGCCAGCAGGCCAAGAAGCGGGGAGGTCTGGCCCCTATTCCATGCCTGGATGATAAGGCCCAGGGAAACATCAGCATCATCGTGCGGATACAGCATCTCCATCGCGTACGATGTCAGGCGTCTGTATTCCCCGACCGTGCAGGTTGCGGCCGTGCCTGCGCCATGGCGATGGAGGGGGTGGAACACGAACAGGGGGTCATCTTCATACATCGCCTCGGGCGGGCAATCGGGCTCGTACCAGTCCACGACGGCATCGTAGCGATGGTCGCGACCGGCTTTCATCGGCACCTCCGCGCCGCTGATCGTAGCCACCAGCACCAGCCTGACCCGGCTGCGGGCGCCCATCATGTCCAATGCCTTATCCAGCGTGGCCTTTAGCGGTACATGACTGGTGTCATGCCGTGTTCCGTCGCCCGTCAGGACGGCGACCGCTCCGCAATCCCCCAGCCGCGCCGCCACGCCCTGCGCGTCCAGCCCCCCGGCCAGCACGACATACACCGCGCCAATGCGGATACAGGCAAGAACCGCAACGAGACTTTCCACCATCAGGGGCAGGTGGATCGCAACCCTGTCACCATGTTGCACCCCCTGGTCCCTCAACGCATTTGCAAGGCGGCACACCCGTTCATGGAGTTCCCGACAGGACACCTGCCCATCCGGTTGCGTGCCAGCTCCATGCCGGAGCACGACGGCCCGGTCCGCGCCCTCACCCAGATGGCGGTCCACACATACGGCGGAGATGTTCAGCACCCGCCGCCCATGCTCCGGCTGGATAGGGCGTGTTGCCGCATAACCTGTCATCTCCCGCCCACGCAAGGCCGACAGAAGGCCAACGTCATCATGAATGCTGCTGGTCATGGTCCGGTTTCCTATCGTTCAGCCGCGTGGTGAATCCCACCCCCGGCGCAACGGTAAATTAAAGGAGAGGCGGCTTCCGCCTTACACCACGAGAGGCACAGGGCCGGGCGCCATTATCCGCCCTGCCGGTTTCCTGAAACAGCGCCGGTTTATATTGGGGCCTGCCCCGTCATGGTCTTTCATCTATGCGACTCTTTTTGTTTTTGTTGATCCGGACTGTGACAAATACCGATTGCGTGCGGAAGATGTTTTGCCGTTTAAAGAGGCGAATGCCGCGCCGCGAATTGCAAAGATTGCGAAGATGAGACATCCCGCCACCAAGACCTTCACCGGATCGCGTATCCGTCATCAACGGAACCGTATCGGCATGACGCAGAGCGCCCTGGCCCTGCAACTGGGTATATCCGCAAGCTACCTGAACCAGATCGAACACGATGTCAGGCCGCTTCCCCTCTCCCTGCTTAACGAACTGTGCGACATTTTTTCGGTAGGGGTGGATTATTTCAGCGATACCGAAGAAACCCGCGGCATACAGGCATTGCGCGAAATACTGGCCGATCCGGTATTCGACATGGAAGCGGTAAGGCTGGACAGCATTCAGTCCGCCATGCGCGTGGCGCCGGAACTGTGCGCGCAGTTTGTCAGGTTGTACCGCGCCTATCTCCTGCGCCAGGAACATAGCGCCGCGTCGCTGACCGGTGCGGATGCGTCATCGCATGCCCTGTCACTTGATACGCCGGACCGGGTGGAACCCTACGAAGCGGTTAATGACTGGGTGCAGGCGCAGCGCAATTATTTTGATGAGATCGACCGCTCGGCCGAACGGCAGTTCGACACGATGCGACTGGATGAAGGAAGCCCGGGAGAACAGCTTGCCCGCTATCTTCTCGACCACCATGGCATCCGCACCGAGATCGATCTCGGCCTGAGCGAGCGGGGCCTGATGTGGCGGATGGACCGTCGGCATCGCACCCTGTTCCTGTCGCGGATCATACCATCGGAAAGCAGCACGTTCTGGATGGCGCAGGCGTTGGGGCAGATTGAACATCAAGGTGTGTTTGCACGCACGATCCGCCGCTCCCGGCTGCGCGAAAGCGAGGCCCGGGGGCTCGCGCGCGTCTATCTGACCAATTATTTTGCCGGGGCGCTGCTGCTGCCCTATGAGCGTTTCCGTATGACGGCACGCGAGGTACGCCATGACCTGGAACTGTTGCAGCGCCATTTCGGGGTCAGTTTCGAGCAGGCATGCCACAGGTTAAGCACCATGCAGCGCCCGGGAAGCGAAGGCATTCCGTTCTATTTTCTCAAAACGGACATAGCGGGCAATATCCTCAAAAGCTTCAGCGCGAACCGTTTCACCCAGTCCCGTTTTGGTGGGCCATGCCCGCTATGGAATATTTTCCGTGCCTTCAGTACGCCCCTGCAGGTGCAGGTACAGCTATCACAGACAACGGATGGCGCCGTTTACCTCAATATAGCCCGGACAGTCGGGCGGAACAGCATATCCTATCTTGATCGCCCCCGCCTGACCGCCGTGGTTCTGGGCTGTTCGATCGCTGATGCGGAACAGCTTGTCTATTCCGCGGGCCTTGACCTGAATGACCCCCGGATGATCATCCCGATCGGGCCGGGCTGTCGGGCCTGTATGCGCGAAAACTGTCATCATCGGGCCTTGCCCATGGTCGGCCACCGTGTCGATATCGATAACGAGGGGCGCGGTATCGCGCCCTATCGTACGGCACTGTAATTCGCACCAGCCCCTTTTCTCCACTGACAGGAGACTATGTAAAACAGCATCTGACAGTCGGGCGGACACTACCGGAGAAAAGTAAAGCCCTCCGGTTTCCGGTCATACAGACGCGGTCATTCCACCATCCACCATAAGGATGTGCCCATTTACAAAACTGGATGCATCCGAGGACAGGAAAACCGCCGCGCCGACAAGTTCCTCTACATCTCCCCACCGACCGGCAGGTGTGCGCTGGCACAGCCATTGGGTGAAGGCCGTATCGGCCACCAGCTTCTGGTTCATTTCTGTTTTGAAATAACCCGGCGCAAGACCGTTGATCTGAAGGCCATGACGCGCCCAGTCCGTCGCCATGCCTTTGGTCAGGTTTTTGACCGCTCCCTTGGTCGCGGTATAGGGCGCGATGCCGGGGCGCGCCAGTTCGCTCTGCACTGAACAGATATTGACGATCTTGCCCCGCCCACGCGGCAGCATATGCCGCGCCACAGCCTGACCGACAAAGAAGACCGCATTGAGGTTGGTGGCAATGAGCACGTCCCAGTCCGCCCGGCTGAACTGTTCCAGCGGCGCGCGGCGCTGGATGCCCGCGTTATTGATCAGGATATCAATCGGGCCATGTTCATGCTCTATTTTTTCAACCCCCGCGATTACGGCGTCCTGATCGGTCACGTCGAATGGGGCGGTCACGACATCCAGCCCCTCATGCTCCAGCATGGCGCGGGCCGCTTCCAGCGGTTCGGGATTACGGCCGTTCAACACAATTTTTGCCCCATACTGGCCCAGGCCACGCGCCAGGGTCAGCCCGATGCCCCGGGAGGCCCCGGTGACTAGCGCCCGCCTGCCGGCAAGTGAAAAAAGGGTATTGTTGAGCATGATGACTTCCGTCTTGGTTATGATGAATTCAACCGTAGCAAGGATAACGCCCGGTGGCCTCACACGTCTGCGCGTGCGCGTATCAATGACGCGAACCCGTGAAAGCAGTCAGTCAGCTACATTCCCCACGGCACCGAAAGTGGCGATCACCTCAACTCATGTTACAATAGTAAACGATAATTGATCGTAATTTACTTTTTGAATTAATGACCCGATATATAATTCAATATGTTAGATGTCACCTTTGTATCGATCCGCAATCCGTTTCCGCAGAACAATGACAATGTTCGCAGGTTCAGTTTCATCAGTGAAATATGATTTTTTGAAATGTTGATATGAAAATGCCAGAGCAGAACTTATCCAACAGTTTGGATTATACGGATATTGGTGCGAATAACGGCCAGATTCATAATCTCATGAAACATTATGAGCTTATCCTGGATCAAAACCCCGACGATCCTGACGCAATACATTTCCTGGGCAAGATTTATGCCCAGCAGGGAAAGTTCGATAAAGCCATCCCCCTGCTGCGGCGTATCCTGATGCATACACCTGAAAATGCGGAAGTCTTCAATATTCTCGGGACGGCATTTCAAAAAACCGGCCGGATGGGGGAAGCCATCGCCGCCTTCCGTCAGGCGACGGTCCTATACCCGCATTATCGCGCCGCCCTGGTCAACCTGGGAAACGTACTTGCAAAATGCGGTGATCAGGCAGGCGCCATCGCGCAATATCGGACTATTCTGGAAATAGATGGTCTTGAAAACAGGGTCAGCCAGTATCGCGAAATGCTGGCGGATAATGAATATGATATCGTAACGCTCAATGATCTTGGCAAGACGCTTCTGGCCCTGGACAGGCACGAGGAAGCCGCCAACCAGTTCCGGACAGGGCTGACATATGCGCCGGACCATCTGGAAACCGCCATAAATCTTGGCAATGTCCTGACCGAACTTGGACGTGATGATGAGGCGATAGACTGCTATCGCGCCATTCTGAAGCATCACCCCGATAGCTACATGGTCAATATGAAATTGGGGAAAATCTTCCATAAAAACAGGCGGCATCCGGAAGCGCTCGATCGTTTCCGGCGGGCCTGCGCCTTGCAACCGGGGGAGGCATCCGCCAGCGCTGGTCTCGCCCTGATTTTGCAGGAAATGGGAGAAATAGACGAAGCGGTAAAATGTTTTCGCCGGGCCATTGCCCTGGCGCCGGATCGCACACGGTATTACCAGTGCCTTACCCGCCTTACGAAGCTTGATGCGGACGATCCCATTCTGGGAACGCTGCGGGAACTTGTACAAAACAAGACCATCTCCCTATCTGACCATGAGATGGCGGATATTCATTTTTCTCTGGGCAAGGCGTTATCCGATATTTCCGAGCATCATTTGTCTTTCGAACATATATTGAAGGGCAATGCGATCCGCCGCCGTCATATTGTCTATGATGAAAACAGAGTATTTTCCGGCATGCGAAAAACACGTGAATTGTTTTCGGCCGAAGAAATAAGCAGACTGGCCCCCGGCGGGAACCCCTCTTCCCGTCCCATCTTCATTGTTGGCATGCCCCGATCAGGTTCCACATTGGTCGAGCAGATATTGAGCAGTCATCCTGAAGTTTATGCAGCGGGCGAAGTCAGCACGTTACTCGATACGTTCAAGGACGCGGCTGCAAGATTTCCTGCATGGAAAACTGTAGCGCCCCTGGCGCATCTGACGGAAGCCCAGCGGCATTCCGTGGCTGAGGATTATCTTGACCGTCTGGACAGGCTGGTTGTCGGATGGGATGGCGCTGGCGCGCCGCAGCGTATTACCAACAAGACATTGGGAAACTATCTTTATATTGGCCTCATTCGTCAGTTATGGCCTAATGCCCGGATCATCCATACGTTTCGTGACCCGATTGATACCTGCCTGTCGTGTTTTTCCATTTCGTTCAACGATCTGGACTTTACCTTTGATCTGGGTGAACTTGGCCGTCGCTATCGTCACTATCAGGAACTCATGGCTCATTGGCGTCATGTCCTGCCTGAAGGGGCAATGCTGGAGGTCCGTTATGAGGATACTGTCGATAATCTCGAAGCCAGCGCCCGGCGAATTATTTCATATTGCGGCCTGCAATGGGATGATGCCTGCCTGAACTTCCACAAATCCAGACGTCCGGTCAGGACATCAAGCCTGGCGCAGGTCCGAAGCCCCATTTATCGGAGTTCCGTGGGGCGGTGGCGTCCTGACGGCGAAACACTACGCCCGCTTCTTGAAGGATTGGGACACGAAGCGTTTTGAAAAAAGCTCCACCAGAAACGTCCATATAGTTTGCACGACATGCCCTTGGCAGGCTTCTGCCTGAAGCACGGCGAAGGGAATATATCCCTCCGCCCCTCCGTCTTTCTTCCTTACTTCCTCAGTAACGGGGCTGCGGCCTTGGGCGTGCCTCCTTCAATAGGCAGTTCCGGTTTCCGGGACCACTCGTTCCACGAGCCCATATATATGCGCAGCCTGCCAAAACCAGCTTCCGACAGGGCAACATAAGTATTGGCGGCCCGTGCGCCCTTGAAGCAGTAGATGATAATGTCATCATCAGGCGAAAGGCCACGGGAAGCCGCCAGGGCAAGTATCTCATCTTTGGAACGGAAGGAAGCCTGCCCATCGGTGACTTTCATGAAATCATACCACTCAATCCATACGGCCCCCGGAATGCGCCCCTTGCGTGGGGCAAAATCCACACCGTAGGGAGATGAACTTTCAGCCAGCCATTCAACCTGATCCCGGTTATCAAGAAGCCTGGTGTTCCGGTCTTCCAACGCCTGAAGCACGTCTTCATATGTGGCCATCAGCCCGGCACGAATACTGACGGGAAAGGTTGTCCGGGCCGGATTGGCTGCCTGCGTGGTCAGGGGGCCGCCAGCCTGCTTCCATGCATTCAGTCCGCCATCGAGAATTCCAACCTTTGGATACCCCAGATAACGCAGTATCCAGTAGCCACGGCATGATCCGCCATAGCGCGTGTGCAGGGCATCTTCGTAGATAATGGCTGTCTTCTGGCCATCGAGACCGTAATCGGAAAACAGACCGGCAAACTTATCCTGAAGCGCCTTCAGGCCCTCGGGGGTCGTTTCCGCCAGATAGGTAAAGATATCGGGCATGTTGACGGCGCCGGGCAGATGTCCGGCCTCGAAATCCTTCCGGTCACGCACGTCAACCAACACGACTTCGCCCGTGGAAATAAGTTCCTGCACCTGTTGCGGTGCATAAAGGACGGCTTCCTGCATTCTGTTTCTCCACGACTGTCTGGTAGCTCCATCCTATCAGTCACTTCACCCGGTCTGTAGGCACAGCCATGCGTTGCCGTTATGATACCAGCAGGTAACTGGCGAACCAGTTGGCGGAAAGGCCCGGATGCAGGATGGTGGGAATGCGGCACAAGAGTGTTTTTATCGCCAGCGCATGGCTTCTGCTGGCCGCGCCTGTTGCCGCCAGGAGTAATCCTGTGCAGATCGCTCCAGATCCGGCGCCTTCGGGAAAGGATATGCCAGCCAGCCAGACAAGGGCGAGCGTCGAGGCCGCGAAGGCTTTTCTTGCAACGTTCGATGCGCAGGGACGCGCGGCTGTGCAGTTTCCATTTGTGGTGGAAAAACATGGCACGCTGGCGCGATTTCGCCGCAGTACGCCCGATGGACCTTCCGTGCCGGTAACGGATGCACAGGCCGCGGCCCCGGGTATGAAGGGACCGGGTATGGGGCCTCCCGGCGGGTTTATCGGTGAGCGTTACGGAGCTGCGGTATGGTCAAATTTTCCCGTCAGCGACGTGCCGCGTCCGGGTTTGCAGATGGGACACCTTACAACGGCCCAACGCACGGCGGCCATGCATCTCCTGAACGTGCTTCTGAGTGCCAGGGGCTATCAGAAAGTTCTCGACATCATGGGATCGGATCAGGCGCTGGCGGATAGCGGGACACCCTTTGCATCCGGCAGGGCGGTTTATACGATTGCAATATTTGGCGCGCCATCGGAGCAGACGCCATGGATGGTGCAGTTTGGCGGGCATCATCTCGGGCTTAACGTGGTGATCGACGGCGTGCACGGCGTCATGACACCCACACTGACCGGGGCGCAGCCCGCAGTGTATCAGGCGGGCAAAAAGACGGTGCGGGTGCTGGCGGGGGAAAACGACAGGGCGTTTGCACTGCTGGACAGGCTGGATGCCATGCAGCGTCAACAGGCCATTCTGTCATATAAGGTAGAGGATCTGGTTTCCGGCCCAGGGCATGATGGCGAGACAATCGTGCCCGAAGGCATCAAGGGTTCTTCACTGACAATGGCCCAGAAGGAACTGCTTATGGACGTGATCGGTGAATGGGCGGGGCTCATCAATGATGCCTATGCGGCCCCGCGCCTGAAGGAAATCCGTGATGACCTGAATGAAACGTGGTTTGCATGGAGCGGGCCGGTGACCCATGCCCCCGACCGGAACGGGTCGTCCTATTACCGGATTCAGGGGCCGCATCTGCTGATCGAGTTTTCGCCGCAGGGCGTCGGCGGCGATGCCACAATGCATGTCCATACAGTCTATCGCGACCCGACGAACAGTTATGGCAGCCGGTTTACGCTGCGGTGATGTTCGGCAAATGGGTGGTGCCGGTCGCTGTCATACTGCTGGCGGTCTACTTTCCGGCGCAGGCGCACCGGCTGGATGAGTACCTGCAGGCGACAACGATCGGTCTGGCGCGGGACGGGATCACGTTGCGGCTCCGGCTGACACCGGGGGTGGACATGGCGGATCGGGTGATCCGGCAGATCGACCGCAATGGAGATGGCGTCATGTCAACGGAGGAACAGCGCGGGTATGCGGAACGGATTGCCGGCAACCTGTCGCTTTCACTGAACGGAAAGTCCGTGTCCCTCCGTCCCGATGCCGGAGCTTTTCCTACCATTGACATGATGAAAGGAGGTACTGGCCTGATCGACATTGCGTTTGACGCACAGGGCCGCCTTGGCAATGGGCCTTATCATCTTGTTTACCGGAACAGGCCCGCCGATGCCCGGACGGTCTGGCTGGTGAACTGCCTGCTACCACAGGATCCGTCCATTCATATCCTTCAGCAAAAACGCTCAAAAGATCAGTCACTTTATCAACTGGACTTTCTTGTCGACAATCAAGAGCCCGTAAAGAACCCTTCTCGATAACTCATTTCCCCGCTGTTATTTCGGGTAACAGACCGCATATTTCCGTTCGGGATTTCAGGGTCGTTCAAGGCATCGTAAGGTTGTCGGCCTGTCGCTGCGATCTGATTTATCCAAGGACCATGAATGCCTGATACCCCTGTTACGTTTACTGATCGCATCCGACGTTTCTGGAGTTCCCCCGCCGGGGGGGCGTCCGTCCTTCTGCTAACCTCCCTTGCGGGACTCACCTTGGCGAATTCGCCATGGGCGGCAGGCTATACCGCCCTGATAACACTGCCTGTGAAGTTGTCCTTCCTTGGAGCCCGAGGGCCGGAAAACATCGACGCATGGGTGTCGGATGGGCTCATGACCCTGTTTTTTCTGGTGGTCATTCTTGAAATCAAGAAGGAGATCGTCTCCGGGCATCTCTCGTCCCTGCGCCGCATCGCCCTTCCTCTGATCGGCGCGGTGGGCGGAATGGTCGTACCTGCCCTGATTTACCTTCTGGTGACATACGGCCATCCGGAAGCCGCGCGCGGTTGGGCCATTCCCGTTGCGACCGATGCGGCGTTTACCTTACCGATTATTCTCGCACTCGGTCATCGTGTCTCTCCGGGAGCCAGGGCCTGGTTGATGGCCCTTGCCATTTTTGATGATGTGCTCGGTATCGTCGTAATCGCCCTGTTCTACGGGGCGGCCCTGTATTGGCCTGCGCTGGTGGCCGCCCTGATCGTCACGGTGGCGCTGGTCGGTGCGAACAGGGCTGGTGTCAGAACACTCTGGGGCTATGCCCTCGGCTGTGTCCTGTTATGGGCCGCCCTGCTGGTTTCGGGGCTGCATCCGACCCTTGCGGGGGTTGTGACCGGACTCTGCCTGCCTGCCACGGCACCTGCAATGCACAACAGACAGACCGCCCCTGTGGATAAAGCAGCCTCCATGTTGGCACCCGTTGTCACATGGGGAATTCTACCGCTGTTCGGTTTCATGAATGTGGGCATTTCACTTATGGGCGTTCATGCAGGCATGATGCTCAAGGCTGTTCCCGTCGGGATCATGACGGGATTGCTCATTGGCAAACCGGCCGGCGTATTCGGCGCGACGATGCTCGCCACCCGATGGAAGATCACCACACTTCCGGCCGCGACATCGACAGGAATGCTGTTTGGTCTTTCGCTACTGTGCGGTATCGGATTCACGATCAGCCTGTTTATCGCGGATCTGGCATTTTTTGGCTCGGATCTTGTGGTCCCGGCAAAGATCGGAATATTCGCGGGTTCCATCCTCTCAGCCCTGACGGGCTGGCTCTGGCTGCGCTTTCGGCTGTGAGTGGCGTTCCCTGCCTCCTCCACGATCCCGAAGACTTTCGTGCCATAGCCGCCGCAACCGCGGGCAGATGCTTCACAACGGTCCCGCCCTTTGCAATCGAGCCCTTCTTTCAGGCTCCCGTGGTCTTGTGGTCAGCTCTGATATTTATGCCCCCGGAAACGTCAGGCCCGGGGAAACGCTTGCCCAACGGATAAAATTACCAATCGCTGACAGCGCCTGATCCGTCTCTGTTCATAGTTGGATAACATTTTCCAAAAAAAAGGGGGCACCCCAAACGGAGCGCCCCCTTCTTCAGGCTTTTACGTTCGCAGATTACTGCTGCGCGTGATCGCCATGTTCATGGTCACCATGCTCATGATCACCATGTTCATGGTCGCCATGCTCACGATCACCCTGTTCGCGGTCACCATGCTCATGATCGCCATGATTGCGGCCGTGATGATGACCGCGCTCACCTTCATGATGCATTTCGGTGTTGTCTTCCGCATGCGCCACGACAGGAAGGGAAAGACCGAGCGCCGCAGCAAAAAGCAGTGCTTTTTTCATGTTATTAATATCCTCTTAACATAACTGATTTTCTCAATCAGAAAATAGATTATAAAATGATGATCTTAATAAATAAAGACCACCTTCATACCTCATTTGTAACCGAATGAATCATAAACAATGCTCATAAATGTATAAATTATATTCGTATTATTAAAAAATCAGGGTTCGTCAAATATGAAACCTTCATCCGTAACGGCAGGTGCCGTATCGTATGACCGGATATGGCCGCCCCTGTTTTTCCATGCATGAATCAGGGCCTCACGCCATTCCTCATGCGGCTCCTTGCGGGGGGATGGAGTAATATCAGATGTTCTGTCCATGATCCGGAAACCTCTGAAAAAACCCGCAAAAGCGCAGGCAGGATTGCCATAGCAAAAACATGCCCGAACAAGTGTGATGATTGTATGAAACCATAAGATATATTGAAAATCGTTATTAAACAGACTTCGTGCACCTGAACTTCCTGCCGATGCCCCTCCCTCCTGCCACCATCCATTTCTATGTCTGCTGTCCAAGCACGGATGCCCTGTTTCCCGGCAGCCTACTGCATACAACCGGGCATTTCGCGGCGACGCAGGCCGTTCGCATTGCATTGCGGATGCAAGTAGGCTGTCCTTCAGGCATGACGACACGCCTGAGCGCTTCCATCAACCGCCGCTACGCACCACTGAGCCGACATGGACGCCCACCAATCGGAATCTTCTCTCACCCCATCGGCAGAAGAGGCTTTATCTCAACCATCATGAAGTACCCCGCATAACCGTAAGCCAGACGGCCATGACCTGCTAAAAACCATACGATACACAAAAATTAAGTTACAAATAAAGAACACAATAGGATCATATATTATGAGCAGCCTGTTAGGCTTTACTGATTACGAGATCCGCCAAACATTTGATCGTCTAACTGGCCTCGGCGCCAGTTCTTTAGGCGAAGATGCTGATATGTTTGGAGATACGCTGGAGGAAGCGATCCAGTGCGGACCTCGAACGCATGATCTCCCGTTTAAACTGCAAACGATCGACGAATTGAAAACCTTACTGGCCTGCACGGATGAAGAAATCGCCCGCGTCAGCAAGGCCCTGCTTGGTATAGATCCGACTGCAGAAGCTGAAGAGCCTCCCAACTGGGGCTGTTTTCCAAGCCTGCGGGCATTCTGGTCTGCCGTCCTGCACGCCTTTGAAAATGACCCCGAGGTTCAAGGGGCAAAGGCGGGTTGACCAGAGCACGCGCGACCATGCCTTTGCCTTTTTCTGGACCGGAACGGGTTAAGCATCCCAGGCGTTAATCCGGGAAATGGTTGTTGTGCCTAGTCGGACAGTTCCTTTCCCTGCGGACAAAAATCATGTCGAAGCCTGTTCTTGTCGTCGGTGCGGGGCCGGTCGGTCTGATCATGGCTGCCGAGCTTGCGCGGTATCGAGTGCCCGTCAGGCTTGTCGATAAAGCACCCGGGCGCACCGATCAGTCCAGAGCCCTCGCCGTCTGGGCCCGAACCCTTGAACTGCTGGAAGTAGCGGGCTGTGCCGATGCTTTCGTGGCCACTGGCCTGCATGCAAAAGCCGTCGGCATTCACTCCGACGGCAAAGTCCTTGCCCGTGTCACGTTCGCGACGATTACTTCACCATTCAATTATCTTCTGATGATCCCGCAATCAGAGACCGAACGTCTGCTGGAAGCCCATCTCCGGGATCTTGGTGGAACAGTCGAACGCGGCATCGAACTGACGGACTTCGTCGATAAGGGCGATGGCGTTTCATGCACCCTGACACATGCCGGGGGTAAAAGCGAAACCATGGAGGCAGCATGGCTCATCGGTTGCGATGGCGCCCATTCCTTTGTCCGCCGCAGGCTTGGCCTGGCATTTGAGGGCGATACCCTGCCAACTGGTTTTATCATCGCCGATGTGCATGTCGCAGGTCTCGCCATCAAGCCGGACGAACTGGCTATTTTCTGGCATCCTGAGGGAGCGGTCGTATTCTTTCCCATATCGCCGGATCGTTACCGTATTATTGCCGATATCGGTTCTGCTCCATTGCATGCCCCGACCCTGCAGGAAGTACAGGCAATTGTCGACCGACGCGGACCGGGCGGTATTACCCTGTCCAACCCCGTCTGGCTGTCGGATTTCGGGGTCAACGAGCGCACGGTCCGGAATTATCGTGCGGGCCGCGTATTCCTCGCGGGTGATGCGGCTCATATCCATAGCCCTGCCGGGGGACAGGGCATGAACATGGGTATGCAGGACGCCTTCAACCTTGCGTGGAAACTGGCACTTGTCGAGCGACACGAGGCCAGTCCGACCCTGTTGGACAGCTACAGCATCGAACGCAGTGCGGTCGCCCGGCAGATCCTGTCCGATTCCGGCCGTATGACCAGAATTGTTCTACTCAGAAGCCGTCTGGCGCGACTGCTGCGCGGCTTTATCGTAAGGGGAATCTTCAGCATACCAATGATCCGTCGCGCTGCCGCCAACCGGCTTTCCGGCGTCAGGATCGAGTATCCGGACAGTCCCCTCAATACCGGTTCTGCCAGAGGGCTCCGAGGCCCGCGACCCGGGCAGCGATTTACTACCGCCTGTACCATGAGCACAAGCAACCTTCCCCGCTTTACACTGGTTGCCAGAGACGATGAACAGGCGCGGGCCATGATCGCCCGCCATTCTTCCCTGCTGAAACCCGAACTCTGTCAGCCGGCTGGAAATGGCATCTGGCTGGTACGCCCTGATGGCTACGTTATGGCGCGTGCACATGATGGGAACTGGCCGGTGATCGAGACTGCCCTGGCAGGAATGGCAGCACATACATCTTTATCGGGACGAACTTGAACATAAGATTCGATAAGGAATTGCAATGATTCAGCACCTGTCATCTGAGCGTTTCAAGCTCGTATCAGGAGACCGACGAGAGCATGAGGTATACGGAAGATTTCAAACGCGAGGCTGTGAGGATCTCATTGAGCAGTGGGCTGCCACGCACATGCACCAGCCATGGGATCAGACCATGGATGCCCGTCAGCTAAGGCCACTGGAAACCAAAGCGTACGCGCAGGAACCGGGAACATTGCCCTTATGAACGGCCACATTTCTATTGATGTCTCTGCTTGCGGACATTCCGCTTTCCCGGCCAATACGGGTATCAGGGAGGTCGAACTGACGGACAGCGCCGGATGAACAACCTACGAAATCCCAATGCGCCGGTTGCGCATGGTGTAAACACGACCCACTAAGATCGCCATCTGGGACGATATTGAACATGTTAGTCTAAAATGTGCAGCAAATCGCATGCGCCATGAGTCGTTTCATCTCTGCGCGCGACGGCACGAACTGGACGCCCTGCCCGTCATAGACCATGACAAACCGACCCGAGGACAGGGCTAACACAGCTTTCGCACCAGCGCTGCAGTCATCATTAGACATACGGCCAGCCTCCGAGCCGGACCAGGGAACACCTGATCGGCTACAATAAAAAATAGTCTCTACAAACAGACCTTTTCAGCAGATACAATATAGTCACAGTTCGTCACCAATTTCGTCATTTCATCATCCAAGCATATCTGCTTCACGACGTGCAGATACATTGAATAATAGACCCCAATAATTTATGAATAAACAATTACTTTCTTACTCTCTATATCTGATACATGTACTTTTACGAAAAACGAGACACTAAATACGTAAGCCGCAGCATGGTCTTGACCTGTTGACAATCCCGACTGTTTACACGTTTACATCACTCTTGTAACTGGAATGGACCTTATCAGAACACGCCAGCAGCCGGCCCGACCATCAGGAAGACTCTTCATGCCCAACGCGCCGATGTTACCTCTCCTGATTGGCGTATCCGGACACCGTGACATCCATCCCGATGCCCTCCCCATCATTCGGGAACGCCTGAGCCGTATCCTTGGTAGCCTCTCCGAACTTTACGGCAACCAGATTTACCTGATGACTGCCTTGGCTGAAGGCGCGGATCAGGAAACCGCCGAAATCGCTCTCGCTCTGAACATGCCGCTCGTCTGCATACTTCCCATGGAGCGCACGCTCTACCGCAGGACTATGAGCGCCGCAGCCGCCACCCGTCTCGACCGGATCCTTGACCACGATAGCGTCATCCTTCGCCTTACATTGCCGCCCGTCGCAACAACCGAATCCGATCCTGAAAAACGCAATATCTTGCAGTACGAACAGCTCGGTGTGCTGCTGGCCCGTCAGAGCCACATCCTCCTTGCCCTATGGGACGGAGAAGATCCCGACACCCGCACCCGGCGCCCCGGATATGTTCGGACCGAGAAACGTGGCGGCACCGCCCATGTCATCGCCATCCGCACCAACGGGGAATATACTGAGGTCTCCGATGAGACCTTCCGCAACAGCGCGCTTTTCAATGCCCGGCTTCCCCGTCTTGAACTCGCCCGATGCGGCCCCATTCTCCACCTCCGGACCCCACGCAGTTCCAGCGGCACTCCGGACCTCGCTCATGCTGGCGCCGTGCGCTGGTGGAACGACCTCAGTACCGAAACTCAGGAAGGCGTTCCACCGGCAGGAGATGCTGCGAATTTCTGGCACGATCTAGATCCCGTCGGCACCGTGGAAGACTGGTGCAAGCGCCTCCTGCCACTCCTGCCGCGAGATTTCCGCTTCATCATTAAGGCCGATGCCGCACTCGCCCGAATCATACGCGAGCATCCAGCCCTCTGCGCCCGGAACGGGAGCTATCTCACTCCCAACACAGTGCCCGAACTGGCATCGGGCACTGCAGATCCGGAACTGGAAAACCTTCGCAGCACCTTCGCCGCGGCCGATACACTCTCCTTCCTCGCCCAGCAGAAACTCCTCGGAGACTGGGCTCCTGGTCTGCCCTGGCGGAAGAGAGCCCCCGGCCGCCAGCACCTCGGCGCCCTATTCTGGTTTGCAGCGGCCGTACCGTTCGCGGTCCTCTTTTTCGAAATCTATTGTGAATATGGAAAAAATCCCGTCTTCCTCGGACTCTATGGCCTCGTCTTCGCCATCTCGGCAGCCGTCTATTTCCTCTCGGTAAAACCACACGGCTGGCAGACCCTCTATCAGGATCACCGTGCTCTCGCTGAAGCCCTCAGAGTGCAGTTTTACTGGGCGCTCTCCGGCGTGCCTCTCTCTGTATCCGACAATTACCTGCGCCAGCATGAAGGTGAACTCGGCTGGATCCGCCTCGCCCTGCGCGGTCCATCTCTCTGCGCCATGGCCTCTGCCCTCCAGCAAAAAACCGTGCCATGCACCGCCATCCAGACCTCATGGATGGACGGACAGAAGGACTATTTCCAAAACCGCGTCACCCAATATGAAAAGGCTGCTAAAACCCTCAGGCGCCTGACCAAGCTGACTATCGGCACCCTCGCTCTTGTCATCGTCTTCCTGTTCAGCACCCAGCTCAGTCTGGGCGGCGAACTGCCGGAAGAGTGGCCGGAATGGCTCCGGGAAATCCCGTCGGTCATCATCGGCGTACTGCCTGCCATCCTCGCCTTCCTGCTTGCTTTTCAGGAACTCCGCCTGTTCGAAGAACACACTCATGCTTACGAACAAGCCGCCGGTGTTTTCGCCCATGCCAGTCGCCAGGCCACTGAAATTAACGAGGCCCTCGGCAGCAACACCTCCCTCGACAACGTGCTCGACCATGAATGGAAAGCACTCGTTGTGGCCCTCGGCAAGGAATCTCTCGCCGAAAACGCAACATGGGTACAGTTGCATCGTGCCCACCCCGTCACCGTGAAAATGGGGTAGGAAGCACACGTCCATGACCGCTTCGCAGACCGATCAGCACAGGAATAAACCCGAGATGAATGATCTGATTTTTATCAGTTTCTCATCGAAAGATGATGACTTTGCCCGGAAACTGGTAAACGACATCGAGAAACGTGGCATCCGGTGCTGGATCAGCTCCCGCGACATCGAACCCGGCGATGATTATCAGAGCGCCATCGTCAACGCGATGAGTCATGCCGCTGCCATGCTGCTACTCTTCAGTAGCCACGCCAACAGTTCCAAGGAAATCGTCAAGGAACTGGCCCTTGCCAGCCAGCGCAGCAAGCCCGTCATTCCAGCCCGGATCGAAGACATTCTCCCGACAGGCGCCTTCGAATATCAGATTACAAACGCCCAGTTCATCGACCTGTTCCGCAATTACGATACCGCGCTGGACCGTCTCTGCAACGCGCTGAAACGACAGGTTGCTCGTGCCAACGGTGAGACACTCCCAGACAATGCAGCGACAACAAGCGGCTACATAGCGTCCCGCAAATCTGGAAACCGCATCGCCCTAATGGGGGGAGGTGTCGCCGTCCTCGGTGCTGTGGTCGGGGTAACCGTCTTCTTGCATAAGCCAGCCTCAAGCCTGCAACCCGTGTCATCCGCCCGGACACAGATTTTACCCGACACAACACCTTCCTCACCCCCCTTACCGCCAGCCGAAGTCTCCCATCCGGCTCCTCCACCAACCGTTGAAACCACGTCGGCTCCGCCTGCGCCAGCCCGGTCCGGCCCTGCTGCGATTCAGCAGTCGGCTTCCCCGTCACCCGCTTCGCCTAAACCCGCCACGGACACGGCCAGCACCTTCACGCCACTCATCGAGCAACTTATCCGCACCAACCCGAGCATGCGCGTTAACATGTTAAATCAGGTCCTGAAAGAAACGGACGAAAAACTGACCTACGATCAGGTCAGTCGTATTCTACACGGGATGCGGGAAGGTGCTCGCTCCGATAGTCTCCACATGCTCTCTGATCGCATCCCCACTCCTATTCCCCCCGGCGTGGCGGTCTCATTCCTCCAGTATACCGAGAGCTTCCGTGGCCAAGCCCTCCGGTATCTAGATCAGGATCTCCCTGACACCCTCAACGGCGATGATGTCGTCGCTCTACTGGGTAATCTGGCTGAGGGGCAGCGAAACGACGCAGTAAAATACCTTATGCAGCACATCCAGACACCCGTTACAACGGATCAGGCTCTGAAAATCCTGCGAAATACGGATAGTTTCTGGACCTCGACACTTACCTTCGTCATCCCGAAACTAACCAAGCCTCAATCCGGCCCTGATCTCGATCGCCTGCTCGGAATAACCCGTGAAGGGACACGCCTGGATGCCATACGTGCGCTTGAAGCCGCGGTGCCCGATACGCTTACCCCAGCTGAAATCGTCAAACTTCTTAATGGGCTCTGGGATTTCCGTTCTCTCGGAATCAGCATTCTCGCCCATCAGATGAGTGACTCACTGGAGGCCTCGGATGTCGCCTCTCTTCTGGATGGCATGAGACAAGGGCCACGACACGACGCCATCGCAGCTATCACCCCCCACATCAAGCCCGGCCTCGTCGGAACAGACGCTGCCCAGATTCTGGATCAGACCGGTGACTTCTGGTCATCCAGCGTCATGCTCCTCAGACATGCCCTCGCTAAACCTCAGTCCCAAGCCTCCCTCATGGCTCTTCTCGGTGATACGACCGGAGGCCCGCGCCATGATACCCTCGAGACTCTCCGGCCTTTCCTCCCACCACAGATCAGCGCAGCAGATGCGCAGGCCCTGTTACGGGATACCTATGGTTTCTATGAATCCGGCCTCACCCTGCTTGCTTCTAACCTAGCGCCCATGACACCGGCCGAAATCACCCAGATTGTCGAACCGCTTGCCCCACTCAGTCAACCATCATGGATCAATAAATTACGTCATCTCCATTAGGCTCAGGACTCACTTTAAGATAGAAGATGAAGCTTGCCGCGATCTTGATTGAAAGGGGACAGAGGGTGTTGATTTTCACTGAGAACTGGGCTCTTCCGCAAAGTGTGTGGTGACTTTTGCGCTATGAGACTGGAAGTACACGTGCCCTGAGGAGTTCGAACCCTGCTCTCCCGAACATGGTGCGCTTTATCATCTTCAATCGACTGATCTGTCCCTCAACAGGGCTGGTTGTCCACGATGTCACAAGAGAAGCCCGAATGGCTGCGGCATCCCGTTCAAGGGCTAGAACCAGACGGGAGAGCAGGGTATCCCTGAACTGAATTGCCCCGGGTTTTGTGGAGACGTTTTTTATCTGAACTACGCGGCTAAAGCATGTGATTTTTGTTGTGCATAAAAGCGAGCCTCAGCTTCTGCTGGCAGGATGTTTCCAATGGATGACATGATGCGTCTATTATTGAACCAGTCAACCCATTTAAGCGTTGCCAGTTCAACAGCTTCCCTGTTTTTCTATGGCCCCTGTCGATAGATGAGTTCGGTTTTGTAGAGCCCGTTGATAGTCTCCGCCAGGGCGTTATCATAGGAATCCCCAACGCTTCCGACAGAAGCAACGAGACCCGCTTCAGCCAGTCTTTGCGTGTAGCGAATGGACACATACTGACAGCCGCGGTCCGAATGATGGGTCACTTTGCCCTCAGGCCGCCTCTGGCACAGAGCCTGCTCGAGGGCGTCCAGCACGAAGTCGGTATGGGTAGTGGACGAGACGCGCCAGCCCACAATCACGCGGGCAAACACATCAATGTGGAAACGTAAGTAAAATCCGAAACCCAGAGCCTGTTGGGAGTTGGAGCATGAAACTGGCGTTGCACCAGATCCTGCGGACACGGACGTTGCGGATACAGCTCTTTGTCTTTCTGGCCGCGCACATAGGGATTTTTCTGCCTGGCCACGGAAGCATAATAGACAGATGGCGCAATCGGCAGGATCTTTCAGATTGACCCGACACCATATGTCTGCCGATGCTCCTCAATGAAGCGGGTCATGGCCTGAACCGGCGGTCGAGTTCCGCCTGGGCAAAATACGCAGAAGCCTTACGCAGGATTTCATTGGCCTGCCGCAATGCGCAGTTCTCTCGCTCCAGTTGCCTGATCTTCTCTCGATCAGGCAGTTCACTCACCGCAGGCGCATTCGCCCGTTCATGCAGACGGGTCCATTTTGACAGCGTGTCAGGGTGAATATCCAGCTTTGGAGCGATCATCATCACCGCAGACCACCGCGAAGGATGGTTCTTCTTCCTCCAGAACCATGCAGGCTGCACGTTCACGAAATTCAGGCGGAAAACGCTTCGATTTATTGCTCATGAATTCTTCTTACCTCACGGGTCTTTCTGTCTCCACAAAACCCGGGGCAATTCAAGAGGCCATAGCCGAGCGCCGATATGCTCATTCCAATCGCCGTCAGACGACGCGGGCCAACGCGACCGACGACCCGGCTTGCAATGACATTCATGATCACCAGCGTGGCCATCATCGGCAAAAAGGCCAATCCGGTCGTCTGCGGCGAATAGTGCCGGATCGCCTGAAAATAAAGGCTCAGAATGAAGACGCCGCCATAAAATGCGAGATTGGCGATCAAACCGATCGTCGTGGCGCTCCGGAGCGTCCCGTCTCGGAACAGGTTCAAAGGCAGCATCGCGGATGGATTGCCAGCTTCCAGCCAGAGAAACAGCGCTCCGAGCAACACTGCCGCAACAAGACCCACGACAATAACCGGGTCGGTCCAGCCACGGACACTCGCTTCCGTCAGCGCCATTGTCAGACCTGAGAGCGCAAGAGTCGCCGTAATCTGGCCGGCGAGATCAAGCCCACGATTGGGATGTTTCGGAGAAGTCGGCGCGTAGCGCGCGGTCAGCCAAAGACCGAGCATACCGATCGGCAGATTGACGAGAAAGATGGCGCGCCAGCCGGCAACAGTAATCAGAAACCCACCCACGACCGGCCCTGCGGCGAGCGCGATTCCACCGCCAGCGCCCCACCATCCCACCGCCCGATTGCGTTCTTCGGGGTCGTGAAAGACCTGACGCAGCAAGGAGAGCGAATTCGGAACCAAAAGTGCCGCCCCGATTCCTTGCAGGAATCTGGCTAAAATCAGTGCCCGCAAGTCAGAAACGAGACCGCATCCAAGCGATGCGAGTGTGAACAGCGAAAACCCAGCCATAAAGACACGCCGGGCGCCGACCCGATCCCCGAGCGCCCCGGCAGTCAACAGAAGTGCCGCGAACGCCAGCGTATAGGCGTTGACGACCTATTGCAGACCGCTCATGTCGGCCCGAAAGGCGGCGTGCAACGCTTCCAGCGCCACATTGACGACGCTGACGTCATCAGAACGACCACAAAGCCAAGGGGCATGACGCTACCTGCACAAGCCTGGACTGCCCAATCGCTACGCGAAACATGAAGACCCTTTCCCTGCCCAGTTTGTGAACAGCATCAGGGATCGACAGTCAGTGCGTAAATTCCATTTAATTCCCATCCAAACTAGGCTCAGGACTCATTCCTTAAGATAGAAGATGAAGCTTGCTGCGATGTGGATTGCAGACATGAATGTATCAGCGCAGCGGTCGTATCTGGTCGCAACACGCCGCCAGTCTTTCAGCCTTGCGAACATGTTTTCGATCAGATGACGCTTTTTATACAGATGCCAGTTGTAAGGCGGCTTTGACTTCCGGTTCTTTTTCGGGGGAATACAGGCAGTGATATTGCGTTCTGCAAGCGATAACCTGATCCGGTTGCTGTCATAGCCTCTGTCCCCGATGACTTCTTCCGTCTCGTCGGGGAGAACTGCCAGAAGCACATCTGCGCCTCTGAACTCACTGACCTGTCCCGCAGTCAGATGAAGGCGGACAGGCCGGCCCAGACCATCGCACACGGCATGGAGTTTTGAGTTCAGGCCGCCTTTTGTCCGTCCGATATGGCGGGGCAAAGCCCTTTTTTGAGCAGAGACGCGGATGTCCGGTGCGCCTTGAGATGTGTTGCATCGATCATCAGGCGCTTTGAACGGCCTGCCTGTTCAGTCAGGGCGACAAGGATCCTGTCAAAGACGCCCAGGCGGCTCCACCGGATGAAGCGATTATACAAAGTCTTGTGCGGGCCATACGCTTTCGGAGCATCTTTCCACTGAAGACCGTTGCGGATCACATAAACGATTCCGCTCAGAACACGCCGGTCATCCACGCGTGGGACTCCGTGAGCCAGAGGAAAATACGGGTAATTCTCTCCATCTGGCTCTCAGACAGCAAAAACACATCACTCACAGGCTCATCCTCCCGAATGCCTGTGAATCATGAAACTCAGCTCAATTCAACAAATTAATAGGTCCTGAGCCTAGGGTCGTTACCTGCCGACGATTGCCAAAGTCGACATCGTTCAGACAGGGAACGAAACGGATTTCTGACGCCCGGTGAATACCGTCCAACTCGCGGGCCTTAGCCATGAGCCTCCCGCCAAGGTCAAGCATCGCGATAGAGCGATCGCAGCCGAAATAGCGAAAAGCCTGCGCCGGCCCTACGACCGAGGCTAAGGCAAGTCCGCCCGTTGCAGGTCCGCAGCCGATGTCGAGAATACTGATTTCCCCACGCCATGTGCCGATCAATTGCCTGAACGCATGCATGAGCTCATGCAAGTGCCCTTTTTGGTTGTAACGGGCATACAGAAGAGCCTGATCTGTCACGCTCAGGGAAACTATTTCTCCCGCAGGCGTCTCAAGGGACAAAGGCACTTCAATGATACGTCGACCTCCCTGTAGCACGTCCGCGAAGACATGCTGTTTGGGATAACCGAGGAAATTATCCGCAGTCGTCCTTGGATCAGCAGCGATGCGATCGATAATCTCGGTGTTTATCAGCGTTTCCAGCCAAGTCACAGCGGCGACCTTCCCTCCTCATCTAAGATAAAAATAGTAACATTCCTGCATTGACACGAAAAGATACAGAATAGGAGTGGAGTCCGATCTTGTGTGTTGTTTCCTCCGGAACGAACCGTCTGCTCTCCCCCATTCCGGTCACCACCATTATACTGGCGTAAGGAGATGGGATATGACTCGGATAGGCTTCAGTCCTTGGCCAAAGCGCCTGATTGCCTCGCGATTTTTCTCAAGCGCCCCATAAGGCAGATACCGGACTTTCAGATCAGAAATCCTGCTGAAGGCCGGCCGCCGCAACTGTTCCCGCACATCGGCTTCCCGCTTGTCCGGCGCGACAAGGAATAGTCCCTCCAGAACCTGCGCCTCTGACCCGAGAGCAAGATCCAGCATTCGCACGATGCCGGAATAGATGGTCGTTGAATGCTCGACCTCGAAGGCTGCAACAATCCGGTGGCTGTCCCGGTCCAGCCATAGGACATCGATCAGACGCACTGACTCCGCTCCCTGCGTTTCCGTCGTGAACCCCGGCAATACCGACAGGCAGCCATCCCCCAGCTTACCCTCCTGCCATGGACGACTGCGATCATTGGCCGCAATCCAGACATCGTAACCCAGAGAAAGCCCCAGATCGCGAAGCCAGCCCTGAATCTCGGTATGGGTATGATCCGTTTCCCGCTCCGTGGCGAGGATCCGGGCCTCTTTTGCGCTTTGCTCCCTCACCTGATGAAGATCGGCTTCCCAGAGTTTTCGCGCTGTTTCGTCATCCTCAAGAGGCGGCGCTGTATAGCGTCCGCTTCCGAGGTCAAACAGCAGTCCTCCAATGGCGCCCAGATCATTGGACAGCAGCGAACGGTAGGTCGCATTCAGCTTCAGGATACTCTGCCGCATGGCAAGATATTCCTCCCATCGCCCCAGCTTCACCTTTGATCCGGTCAAGGCGTTGTAGCCGTTCACGATCGCCGTATTGAAAGGCGGCATGATCGTCGGATGCAGGAAATACAGCAGATTGGCGACGGCTGGTCCCAGCCCTTTTATCTTCCGGGCATCGATTGCATGAATGGCCGAAACCACATGCTCTTCGGTATTGCAGCACAGACAGGTACTAAGAAGCTGCCCGAATGCTTTCTGATTGGCGGGATTTTCGTAGATATCGGGAATCCGTAGCTTCGGCTTCCACAGGAACGCATGATCCGCACCCTTGAAAATCTGACGCTGCTCCGCAATCGAATGAACAACCGTTTCCAGGGATGAGCCACGATAGGCGACCCCGAATGTGCCATCGGCAATTTCGGCGACGACCTGCTGCAGGCCCCGGCGGATAGAGCGAAAGTTCTTAAGGCGCTCATCCCATAAAAACCAGCTCTGATAGGTCCCTGCCGGATCGGCCCGCCAGCGAAGGATAAGGTCTCGAATAAGATCGGTCATCAATCCGGAAGCTAAAATTACATTCTCTTCTGAGCCTGATTGTAACAGCGTCTTACGTCAATGCAGATAATCGCAAGTGGTTGCGCGGTAGGATACCCCGGATTTGAACCTACACCCCCTAAATAACTGAAATTAAACAGCTTCCCAGAATATACCCTCAGTTTACGCATAGC
The DNA here is from genome assembly GCF_021295395.1 of Komagataeibacter sp. FNDCR2. Lineage (NCBI taxonomy): Bacteria > Pseudomonadati > Pseudomonadota > Alphaproteobacteria > Acetobacterales > Acetobacteraceae > Komagataeibacter > Komagataeibacter sp. FNDCR2. Next base: position 2,874,563 of record NZ_JAIWOU010000001.1, on the reverse strand, counting down.
AAAACCCCGCTAAGCTGTTGACTTAGCGGGGTTTCAGAAACTGCAAGTGGTTGCGGGGGCAGAATTGCTTCTCAAATTGCGACAATATCAAGTTGAGAATAAAGCGAGTTTAAGTAGCTCTTTCTCTAATCTTTTTTCTGCATGCGCCTGATCTTGAATATGATTAGCAAGCCCCTCCGCTAGCGAAACCGAAAGCCCTTTGTTCAAAGTTACAGAAGTAGTGGCGGATCCGCTCAAAACGTCCGTCTGCCATATAAATAGCAAGCTTATAGGATGCGCCCCGAATTGAAGATCACTGCTGCGCCAACTTTTTCAGTTGCGCCGACCATTTGATCGGACTGTCATACACATCGCCAAACTCGGAAAGACAGATCGCTAGACACTGCCGCTACCCCTCGCGGATGCCTATGCGCGGAATCACGCCTTGCTGTTGTTGGCGTTCAATCGCGCTGATCAGAACTGCTAGCGGATCGGCGTCCTGCGTATATCCGGCCAGTCGGATTTTTGTCATATCTGACACGACATCGGCTTCTGTGCCGAACACAAAGTCGCCAAACCCCCAGCCGACAGCTTTGTCAAAATCGGGCTGTACCAGGTGCTTGCTGATCTGGTTCCAGATCGGCTCAAGTGCAGGCATATGCTCTGACAGTGAAAACGGAATGGGTTCGCCCACCATAAGACCAAAATGCTGGGCCAGACGCTCCCAGATCCGGCGCCACCGGAAAGGCGCATGAACGTAATTGAATGCCTGACCGCATGCTGCTTCCGAGGTTGCTGCCCACAGGCTGGCGCGAGCCAGCGCATGGGCATCCGTGACCTGGGCCAGACACCGATCATATGTTGTGTATGATCCCGGAAACCGGAACGCCGCTTGATCGGCCGCGCAGATAGCGGCGTAGGCACCTATGACGGTCGCGATATTCATTGCATTCCCGGCAGCATCGCCCACCACCACGTCAGGGCGAAGGATCGTCCATTCCGGGCCGCCGGCTTCATGAAGGGCCTGCAATTCGCATTGCTGGGTGAAATAGAAATTCGGCCCGATTGGCCGTGGATTTTCGTCTTCGTAAAACGGCGTCGATACCGGACCGAGATGTACGCCATAAACTTTAGGCTCAGGACCTATTAATTTGTTGAATTGAGCTGAGTTTCATGATTCACAGGCATTCGGGAGGATGAGCCTGTGAGTGATGTGTTTTTGCTGTCTGAGAGCCAGATGGAGAGAATTACCCCGTATTTTCCTCTGGCTCACGGAGTCCCACGCGTGGATGACCGGCGTGTTCTGAGCGGGATCGTTTATGTGATCCGCAACGGTCTTCAGTGGAAAGATGCTCCGAAAGCGTATGGCCCGCACAAGACTTTGTATAATCGCTTCATCCGGTAGAGCCGCCTGGGCGTCTTTGACAGGATCCTTGTCGCCCTGACTGAACAGGCAGGCCGTTCAAAGCGCCTGATGATCGATGCAACACATCTCAAGGCGCACCGGACATCGGCCTCCCTGCTCAAAAAGGGGCTTTTCCCCGCCATATCGGACGGACAAAAGGTGGCCTGAACTCAAAACCCCATGCCGTGTGCGATGGTCTGGGCCGGCCTGTCCGCCTTCATCTGACTGCGGGACAGGTCAGTGACTTCAGAGGCGCAGACGTGCTGCTGGCAGATCTCTCCGACGAGACAGAAGAAGTCATCGGGGACAGAGGCTATGACAGCAACCGGATCAGGTTATCGCTTGCAGAACGCAATATCACTGCCTGTATTCCCCCGAAAAAGAACCGGAAATCAAAGCCGCCTTACAACTGGCATCTGTATAAAAAGCGTCATCTGATCGAAAACATGTTCGCAAAGCTGAAAGACTGGCGACGTGTGGCGACCAGATACGACCGCTGCGCTCATACATTCATGTCTGCAATCCACATCGCAGCAAGCTTCATCTTCTATCTTAAGGAATGAGTCCTGAGCCTAGGCTTATCCTTAAATGCTGCCGGTGAAGTCATCCGCTTCATCGCCGGAGAAGCGAAGTGGCGCCAGCGGCTCACAGCATCTGCAGTGGACTCGCTGATGCTCGGCCCTTGGGAAGAAGACGAGGAGACCGGCGAACGCGCTCGATCGGGACGCGGAGTCTGGTTCGAAGTCAATCGCGATACCGCCGTTCCCCATGGGCTGCGCCAACTCCAGCGCCTCCTTGAGCAGCGCGATCCCAAGGGTCATCAGGCAGCGATCCTGTCGATCGACCGCGCCATCGCCTTGGAAAATGCGCCGCCTCTACCGCGCACGAACCTCATTCTGATTGCCGGGAACGGCGCGCGTGGACGCGAGGCTCTAGATGTGCTCATCGATTGGAAAAAAGCGCCGGAAGAATATACAGCGGCGCACGATCTGCAAGTCGTCGAACTCATCCTAACCGACGGCGAACAACTTATCGATGGTCTCTATTCGAGCCTCTGGCAGGAGACCGAATAATGCCCGAACAAGACGCAGACCGCCTGGAAATTGCCGACGCCTTGCGCAGGGCGCTCGCTATTGAAAACGAACTATCACGACCACAAGCCCGCGCGTATGTGCGGTGCCTTCAAACGACTTGGCAGGTTCCTGCAATACAGTGGACCAAGCGTGAATCCATACGACAGCTCGCCGATGCCCGCCGCCTTTTGCACGCGGCTCACATTTTTCGGGAAATCGAAGGTGCAAGCTCGGCACGGGCGATCGATTGCATTCGCAGGACCGGCGAAATCCTCGAATGGCTATCCCGTGCCGCCGACACGCTGCGCGTCGTCGTCCCGATCGAGCTTCTCGCGGCCGCAGCCTATCAACTCGGAGGCCTGCCAGCGATGGCTTCTGGGCTTCTCAGGCAAATTACCACCGAGCACGACGGTGTTGCCCTCTACGCCGCTTTTCTCAAAGCAGACTTCGATGACGTCATTCGACTCTCGTCCGCCTTCTGGAACGCCCATCCCGATTTGACGGCATCGGATGCGTCGCTTCGACTGGCCCAGCCGGGGACCGAACTAGACGAGTTGGATGAGGATGACGACCGCGTCGGTTGGTTCTTCACGGTCGAGCTTGTCCGCAGCCTTGGGCTGATTGCCGACAGCCTGCGGCGCGGCGACGACGCGCGTCTAGAGACCGCCATGACGAAGCTCTATGCGCTCGACGAAATGGCCGCCAGGACATTCAGCGATGACGCGTCACTGGTCCTATCGCTCATGCGGCAGGTCGCAGACAGCTATAAAGCCGCAAGCATCTATCGTCCCCTGATCGCCCTTGCCGCTTTGAACCCGGGCCGGAGTGGAAAGCTCACAGCCTATGCCCGCGATCAGTTTAGCCGTGGCCGAGGCATCCTATGGACCTCGCAGCTTCAGGGCCTAGATCGACTGCTAAGCGACTCTTCATTCGCACTCTGCACGCCAACGGGTTCGGGGAAGACGCTCGTCGCGAACATGGCACTCGTCAAGGAGTTGCTACTGCGCGAGCATGACGGCCTTGCTCCACTCGCCATCTACCTTGTCCCGTCGCGAGCGCTCGCCGGCGAGGTCGAAACCAAACTCCGATCCGAGCTTGGGAACGAAATGACCATCACAGCGCTCTACGGCGGTGCGGACTGGGGGATCACTGACTATTGGCTCACGGGCGACGAACCGACGGTGTTGATCGCCACCGTCGAAAAAGCCGACGCACTAATGCGCTATCTCGGCCCCATCATCACAGCACGCCTGCGCTTGCTTATCCTCGACGAGGCGCATCAGATTGTCCCGAACGGCGACGAAAACACCCGCGTCAGCTTCTCAGACCACAGCAACCGTTCGATCCGACTGGAGAACTTCGTCTCGCGGGTGATAGCGCAGCGCCCCGACGTCGTGCGCATCGCGCTCACGGCCGTCGCGGGTGGCGCGGCCCTTCCAGTCGCCCGATGGATCGAGGGCCGTCGCGACGCCCAAGCCGTCGGCGTCCGATATCGCAGCACGCGCCAAGTCATAGGCGTTCTGGAAACTGCACCCAATGCCACTGGCCGTATCCTTCTAGACATCATGAATGGCCGGACGCTCTACATTCGGGGCCAGGAAAAGCCGGTATATCTGCCGTTGCGCATGCAACCGATGCCGCAGCTTCCGGCCGCCATGCGAAACAGCCTCAATCGCTTCAATTGCCTGAGCGTTCTTTGGACTGTGCTTCACCTCGTTGAGGAAGACCAGCGCATCCTGATTTCCGTCGCGCAAGAGCCCGAACAAACAATGCGCTGGTTCAAAGAAGCCCTTGAACTTGCCAGTTGGGCCACCGTACCGCGCTTTGCCGCGCCAAATGGAGCCAATCGGGCGAGGTTCGACGAAGCGCGGGCAGCTTGCATCGATTATTGCGGCGAAGATTCGTTTGAACTCTTCCTGCTCGATCGTGGAATCGCCACCAGCCACGGCCAGATGCCGCAACGTCTACGACGGCTGATGACTGACATGATCGAGCGCCGAATATGTCCGATTACGGTCGCGACCGCGACGCTAACCGAAGGCGTCAATCTTCCCTTCGATCTCATATTTCTGACATCACTTAAACGACGATCGTGGGATCAGGAAACCCAGACACAAGTTATCGCTCCTCTTTCCACCTCCGAACTCCGCAATCTCGCAGGCCGCGCGGGTCGGCCGGGGACCGCAAAGGGCATCGAGGGCATGATGCTGATTGCCCTGCCGACCCAGGTATCCTCCACCGCTGCGGGGACTATACCCGTCCAACGAAGCCAGCTTCGGGAACTGCAGAGAGATTACGAGCGGCTGCGCGTGTCGCTGCTGATTGAAGAAGAGGACACCGACGAAGTGGAAAGCCCATTGGCGCTTCTGCTCAACGCGATCCACGATCGAGCAATCCGTCTCCTAGGCATTGATCCAGACGATTTTCTCGAATGGTTAGAGCAAACTCTACCCACCGACATCAGCGGCACCGCTGGAGAAGGCGCCACCGACGCTCTCTCAAGGCTCGCCGACACACTCGACGAGCTGGATGGTGTTCTGCTGAACGCCCTCGAGGAAATAACCCGAGCGGAGGACGTGGCCATGACGGGGGCGAGAGCGGAAGCGTACCTAGCAGAACTATGGCGCACGACCTTCACCTCTGCGGCTGCAATCCAGGAGGTCTGGCTCGAGCGCGCGTTCGTGCAGCGCGGGCGTGCGATCGTAGAAACCGTCTATCCAGATGCCGATGAACGCCGCCGTCTATACCAATACGGCTTCTCGCCACTCGTAGGCCGACGTTTCGAGCAGATCGCGCCACGCGTCCTTGAGTTCATCGCTGCCGCAACGACCTACGGCACGGACGACGCAGAAGCGCGAATTAATGTATTCGAGCAAATCGGCGACCTGCTGTCCGCCGATCGCGGATTTGGATTTCGCGTACGCCAGACGGCTACGGACCAGGAAATCCTCCGGACTTGGACAAATGTCTTGGACTGGTGGATGCATGAGCCCGACGCTCTGACACCCGAAGCTGACGACTTACGCACCTGGCAGCGCTTCGTCGCCGACAACCTCGAATTTCGGCTAGGCGTCGCCATCGGCGCCGTAGTGGCACAAGCATGGTCAACGGGTGCAAGAGACCCTTTCGCCGTTCCCTCGCTTGATGAGTGGAAGAATACTACCGGCCTTCCTTGGTTCGGCTTTTGGGCTCGCGAGCTTCTGAGATGGGGGACCCATGACCCGTTCGTGGCGTTCGCTTTATCCCAGAATCTAGCGCAAACCCGAGAAGCAGCGGTAGGCCGACGCGCCGAATTCGATGCTTGGCTGAACAACGAATTCGAAGACATTGATCCAGACGACTGGATCGATCCTCAACTCTTCCTTCAATGGCAAGGTAGCCTCCCAAGCAGGGAGCGGACAGCACCGGCGGAAGGTGCCGAAACCGTCCGACTGACGGGTACCAATGGTCGTCGCCAGCGATATAGCGTCATTCCGATCGTGAGCGGCGCATTAATTCGATGGCTTGATCCCGCCGGTTTCGAACTCGCGCGCTCCGACGATATCCTCGAAGAGTTTTCAACCCGAAGGATCGGCAACGACTACGAACTTCGAGTGAACCGATGGGAAACCGCGGTCCACCGCACGTTCTCTACAACCTCGCGACAATAGGGAGAACACGGAGGACTGAGTTGAAAGAAAAAGGAGAAATGGCGTGGTGGGAGTAACCAATCAGTGCAGGCAATGGTAGCGCTGCCAGACCAGCCGCCGCTGTTCTTCATCTGGCTCGGCGTGGGGCGGAAGGTGAAATACGCCGACGGGCCGGAACGGGTCTTTGGCGAATGGTGGAAGATACCAGTAGTGAGCGGTTCTGGCTCTACCGGGTGGGTGGGCCAGCACCACGCTACGCCGAACTTCAGATCACGACCTATTTCTCGTTCCCGCGCGGGGCGTCCTCACTGATCGAACTGTGCGAACAGGCAAAAGCTCTTGTCATTGAGGCTCTGGGCATCTGCGACCGTAATTCTCTGGCAGGCATTGTGCAAACCCATGTCACGGTGAAGCAGATCGGGCTCAGGTTTGTCGTTGGCTGTCGCCCCGACCTTGCCGATTTCCCGCCGGTGCCGGTCTACCCTACGGACCGGGCCGCCTATAGCCGGTTGTGCCCTGCACTACGCAAACTGAAAGACACCTTTGCCGATCGAGCCTATATGGCGCTGACACTGCTGCACCTCTGCTGAGAGCGCCCATGACAGCGATTCCGCCGGTGAGCGTATCGTCGTCAGATCGCGCACTTTCCACTAATCAATAAGGCTGCCGATAAAGCTCACGCCATCGTGAAAAGCCTTGTTATGAGTCCAAACTACGCTGGAGTTTCACTCCCATTTGCATCCTATACGCATCCTGCAGGTGTATCTGAAACGCAGAAAGCCGCCCTTACGGACGGCTTAACATGCTGATTATATTGAATAAGTTTTGGTTGCGGGGGCAGGATTTGAACCTGCGGCCTTCAGGTTATGAGCCTGACGAGCTACCGGGCTGCTCCACCCCGCGATTGTGAGGGGGATTGGAAGACCTGGCGGCGACCGACTTTCCCGTGCCTTAAGGCACAGTATCATGGGCGCTGGGGTATTTCACGGCCGAGTTCGGGATGGGATCGGGTGGATCATTCCCCGCCATGGCCACCAGGTCATCCAGTCCCCCTGATTGAGGGGAGAGGATGTGGATGGGTTGGTGTGTTTTGTATGAGTGTTGAGAGTGGATGACTGCTGTGCATGTATGTTGCCACGATTGTGGCGATGGAATGAGCCTATTGGGCGATTAGGACCAGTTAGCTGCACGCATTACTGCGCTTCCACACCTGGCCTATTGACGTGATGGTCTATCACGGCCCTTGGGGAGACCTTGTTTTGAGGTGGGTTTCCCGCTTAGATGCTTTCAGCGGTTATCCCGTCCACACTTAGCTACCCGGCTGTGCCGCTGGCGCGACAACCGGTGCACCAGAGGTATGTTCATCCCGGTCCTCTCGTACTAGGGACAAATCCTCTCAAGTCTCCAACACCCACGGCAGATAGGGACCGAACTGTCTCACGACGTTCTAAACCCAGCTCACGTACCACTTTAATCGGCGAACAGCCGAACCCTTGGGACCTGCTCCAGCCCCAGGATGTGATGAGCCGACATCGAGGTGCCAAACCTCCCCGTCGATGTGGACTCTTGGGGGAGATCAGCCTGTTATCCCTAGAGTACCTTTTATCCGTTGAGCGATGGCCCTTCCACGCGGGACCACCGGATCACTATGGCCGACTTTCGTCTCTGATCGAGCTGTCACTCTCACAGTCAGGCGGGCTTATGCCATTGCACTCGACAGCCGGTTTCCGACCGGCCTGAGCCCACCATCGCGCGCCTCCGTTACACTTTGGGAGGCGACCGCCCCAGTCAAACTGCCCACCATGCAGGGTCCCGGACCTGGCTAACAGGCCTCGGTTAGACATCAGAAACAGTCAGGGTGGTATTTCAAGGATGGCTCCACCGGAACTGGCGCCCCGGTTTCAAAGCCTCCCACCTATCCTACACAGAATGTCTCTGATGCCACTGCAAAGCTGCAGTAAAGGTTCATAGGGTCTTTCCGTCTGACCGCGGGTACCCCGCATCTTCACGGGGAATTCAATTTCGCTGAGCCGATGCTGGAGACAGCGGGGAAGTCGTTACGCCATTCGTGCAGGTCGGAACTTACCCGACAAGGAATTTCGCTACCTTAGGACCGTTATAGTTACGGCCGCCGTTTACCGGGGCTTCAATTCGGTGCTTGCACACCTCCTCTTAACCTTCCGGCACCGGGCAGGCGTCAGGCCGTATACGTCGTCTCTCGACTTCGCACAGCCCTGTGTTTTTACTAAACAGTCGCTACCCCCTGGTCTGTGCCACCCACCAATGGTTGCCCACTGATGGGTCTTGCTTATCCCGAAGTTACGCAAGTAATTTGCCTAGTTCCTTCAGCATCGTTCTCTCAAGCGCCTTGGTATTCTCTACCAGTCCACCTGTGTCGGTTTCGGGTACGGTCTATATGCCAGAGCTATTTCCTGGAATGCGCCAAAAGCCGGATCAATCCGTTAAGACCCGACAACATATTGCATTCGTCACTTCTGGCAGGCCCGGGAATATTTGCCCGGTTTCCATCGACTACGGCTTTCGCCCTCGCCTTAGGGGCCGGCTCACCCTGCGCGGATTAACCTTGCGCAGGAACCCTTGGACTTTCGGCGACAGTGTTTCTCGCACTGTTTGTCGCTACTCATGTCAGCATTCGCACTTCCGATATCTCCAGAGAGGGTCACCCCGTCTCCTTCACAGACCTACGGAACGCTCCGCTACCGCGCATATCATAGATATGCACCCACAGCTTCGGCACGTGGCTTGAGCCCCGTTACATTTTCGGCGCAGGGTTTCTAATAGACCAGTGAGCTATTACGCTTTCTTTAAAGGATGGCTGCTTCTAAGCCAACCTCCTGGTTGTTTTGGAATCCCCACATCCTTTCCCACTTAGCCACGATTTAGGGGCCTTAGCTGGTGGTCTGGGCTGTTTCCCTCTCGACAATGGACCTTAGCACCCACTGTCTGTCTGCCTGGCTCATACTTCCGGGTATTCGGAGTTTGGTTAGGTTTGGTAAGGCTTTGGGCCCCCCTAGCCCATCCAGTGCTCTACCCCCCGGGGTAATACCAGACGGTCTACCTCAATAGATTTCGCGGAGAACCAGCTATTTCCGAGTTTGATTGGCCTTTCACCCCTAGCCACAGCTCATCCCCGACTTTTTCAACAGGCGTGGGTTCGGCCCTCCAGTGCGTGTTACCGCACCTTCAGCCTGGCCATGGCTAGATCACTCGGTTTCGGGTCTTCTGCCAGCAACTCGTCGCCCTGTTCAGACTCGCTTTCGCTACGCCTACACCTAACGGCTTAAGCTTGCTGCAAACAGAAACTCGCTGACCCATTATACAAAAGGTACGCCGTCACCCCATAAGAGGCTCCGACTGCTTGTAGGCATCCGGTTTCAGGTCTCTTTCACTCCCCTCATCGGGGTGCTTTTCACCTTTCCCTCACGGTACTTGTTCGCTATCGGTCACCAGGGAGTA
>NZ_JAIWOU010000001.1:2672500-2860000 GCF_021295395.1 Komagataeibacter sp. FNDCR2 | reverse complement strand
AATGAACGCTGCGGTCAGTCAAAACCGGGGCGTTTCCGATTCCCACCATGCTCTCCAGCCAGCATATCGTAGCAGGAACATACCGTGCGACCAGCTCTGCTTTCAGCCCCTGTCATTCTTGCTGCTGGACTTCTGGCCACCCCATCCGCATGGGCCGCGGACGCGCTGGGGCAGCGGACGGCCAAACTGTGCTTTACCCTGCATGACGCCGCTCTTGCCGGTGGTTATTCGTGGGGCAAGGGGCGGCTGTATTACGGACCCCACTCCTATCCGGTCAAGGTTACGGGCGGCGGAGCGGTCGGATTTGGCTACAGCCGGCTGAAGGGCGATGGAAAAGTATACAACCTTGCCCGCCTGTCCGACTTCAACGGCACCTACTGGTCGGTCCGGGCGGAAGCCACGATGGGCCGGGGCCGGAATGTCGTGGTCATGGACAACAACCAGGGCGTGGACATCAAGGCCACCATGCGCACCAGCGGCGCGCATCTGGCCGCGGCCGTGATGCGGCTGACCCTGCATGTCGATCCCGGTGGTGAACGGCCGGACAAGATGCCCGCGGCCTGTTCCTTCCCCATCCGTTAGGTTCCCACGCCCGCTCCCTAGACGGTGCTGATCAGGATCTCCACAAGATTGGGGCGGCCAGACGCCATGGCCGCCTCGATCGCGGGGGCGATGTCCTGCATCCGGGTAATCAGGCGCGAATCCAGCCCGTACGACATCGCCATCGCCTGATAGTCGATTGGCGGGTCATTGAGGTCCATGGCGAGGAAATTGCCCTCGCGGGCCGAGACATAATGCGTCTGTTCCCGCATGAAGCCCTTCAGCACGTTATATTCACGGTTATTCATGACCACGAAGGTCACGGGCAGTTGCTCATGCGCCGCTGTCCATAAGGCCTGGGGCGAATAAAGGGCCGCGCCGTCGCCCACCAGGCAGACAACCGGCTCGCGCCCCAGCCCGAGCGACGCCCCCACCGCGGCAGGCATGCCCCAGCCCAGCGCGCCGCCACGCAGGAAGGAATATTGCGCCGCCCAGTCACTATCAAGGAACATGCGGGTATAGGATGACGTGGCGATGGCCTCATCCACAATCGCGACATGGGGACCGATGGCGCGCACGGCCTCATACGCCGCGACGCAGGGGGCAATGACCGGGTCATCGCGATGCTGCGCCACCAGTTGCCCGGCTTCTGCCCGCCGGCGCGTACGCGCGGTGGCCACGGCCGCCCGCACGGCAACGTATTCGGCACGACGGGGCTGGGTTTCCCTTTCCAGCAGGGGCAGCAGGACCTTGAGCGAAGCCCGGATATTCCCCACCAGCGAAAGCGGGGTCTGGAACGTGCGGCCCAGATCACGCGCATCGGCCGAGACCTGATAGACCGCGCAACCCGGCGGCACGGGGGAACCTTCCGAATACAGGATGGTGATCAGCGATTTGCCGCCCAGCGCGAAGATGGCGTCGTAATCCGACAGGCGGCTGGCGATGTCGGTCGCCCGCGTGGGCATGTTGCCCGCCCACAGGGGGCATGACGTGGCGAAGGGAATGCGCGAAGGCCACGACGCGCCATAAACCGGCGCCCCGAGAAGTTCGGCCACCGCAGCCACTTCCCGCGCGGCATTGGCGCCATGCACCTCATCCCCCGCGATGATGGCAAGCCGCCCCGGCGCGATGCCCGCCAGCGCGCGGGCCAGTTCCGACAGGCCGCCCGCGATGGAATCCCGGTTGATGACGGATGGCGCGCCGATGTCGATATCGCTGGCTTCCTCCATCACATCCATGGGGAGCGACAGGAATACCGGCCCGGACGGCGCGGCCATCGAATCGTTGAACGCGCGTCTTACCAGCACGGGCAACTGGTCCGCATGCAGCACTTCCTGCGCCCATTTGACAGCGGGCGTGGCGATGCTGACCAGATCACCGAACAGCAGCGGATCGGAAATCGTATGCCGCGAATCCTGCTGCCCCGCCGTAACGACAAGCGGTGTCTGCGAGACACTGGCATTGAGCAGGTTGCCCATGCCATGGCCCAGGCCACCAGCCGTATGCAGGTTAAGGAAACCGGGACGGCCCGCCGCCTGTGCGTAGCCATCGGCCATGGCCACGACGCTGGCTTCCTGCAACGCCAGGATATAGCGCAGATCCGGGCGGCGCTGGAGCGCGTCGATCAGCGGCAGTTCCGTCGTACCGGGGTTGCCGAATATGTAGCGTACGCCCTCACTTTCCAGAATTTCCAGCAGGATGTCGGCCCCCCGCCGCCCTCCCGTCCGCTGTGCCGCGACATCAAGCGGTGTAATGGCCATACTGTTTCCTGCCTGCTGTGAGGGTGTTGGCGTATCGCATCATGTTTTCAGGTCCGGGTCCACCATGTGGCGATCGGGGCTGGCATCATTTTTTTCTTGTTAATGATAATGATTATCATTACTAAATAATCCAACCCGTGGTCCGGCAGATTCCCGACCGTCGATTTCCCGACCTTCCCACGGCACCTTCCGGCATCACCAGCATTCTGGTGATGCCGTTTTTTTATGCCGTCCCGTCAGCCGTAATCTTCCAGGTGCGTGACGAAGGTCAGCCCCCGCGTAGCGTCCGTGTCCACGAAATGCACGTCATCAGGTGCCCGGCGCGGGGTATCGGTGGCCAGGAAGACCACCGGCTCGTGACCGACCGGCTCGACACCATGAACGGTATCGCGCTTGAAAATGACCATCTCGCCTGGCGAAAGCAGGCGGGCGGGATCATCCTCGATCAGGAAATTCAGGTGTCCGGACAGCAGGAGCAGGTGTTCATCGCACATGCGGTGAAAATGCCGGGGCAATGGATGGTAGATACGGAACAGCCGCATGCTGCAGGCCGGGCTGTCGGACAGGTAGGTATCGACGATCAGACTTTCCGCATGGGGTGGAAAGCGTTTGCCAATCGCATTGAAATCAAAAAATCTGTAACGTTCGTCCATGTGCGTCATGCTCCCTGACCCTGTCGGTGGCCCTCGGAACGGCGGGACGGCACTACGCCCGTTTATCCCATACCGGACCATGGAGATGATATGATACCATACCCCCATGAAAGCACGCCTCTTGCCCGCTGACCGCCCTGCGTCCCGGCCTGCCCCGGCAGCACCATCGGGTATGGAGGGGGGTGCCGGTTTTCCCCTGCCCACGGTTATCGAGGCGCTGCATCGCACCGGGGCCATTACCGCCCACCATGTCGCCGCCGCCCGGTTCTGGGCCACGGATTACCGGATCGGGGTCATGGGGCTGGAAGACCCGCAACTGGAGCGGACATCGTACGGACTGTCCCGCCGCCCCCTGAACGGGCGGCTGGGATCCATCAACCGCTACAGATACATCCACGATATCATCGGCTACCGTTATGAACGTGTGCTGATCGCGGCCCTCATCAACAACCGGCCGATGCGCGAACTGGCCCGCAACACCCGTCACGACCCCCAGCACATGGACAGCGTCATGGCGCTGCTGCTGGATATGCTGACCCGCCATTATGACGCCATGCCCGGCCACCTGTGGCAGGGTTGAGACACTGGGCCGCCCGGAAGCTGTTTTCAGACAGCTTTTTTTACTGGCGGTAGGCTTCGGCAAAGGCGGCGGCCGCACCCAGCAGGCCCGGCTCCGGATAGGTAATCAGCTTGACGGGCATTTCCGCCATCATGCCCTCGAACCGGCCTTTGGCCACGAACCGCTCGGCAAAGCCGGAACTGGGCAGATGCCGGGCCAGACGCAGCCCAAGCCCGCCCGCGATCACGACGGCGCTGCCCCCCTGCGCCAGCGCGAGATCCCCCGCGACCGTACCCAGGCTGAGGCAGAACCGTTCCAGCGCCGCCGATGCGACGTGGTCGCTGCCTTCCAGCGCCATGGTCCACAGGGCCTTGTCATCACGCGCCTTGACCGAAAGCTCGCCTATTTCGGCAATGGCTTCGTACAGATTGAGCAGCCCCGGCCCGGAGACCACGCGCTCGACCGACACCCGGCGGTAGCGCCTGCGCAGCACGCCCAGAATCCGGTCTTCGAACTGGTCCAGCGGGGAGAAGTCGATATGGCCGCCCTCGGTCTCACACACGAAATACCCGTTCCGCCGCCGCACGATATAGGCGGAACCAAGCCCCGTGCCCGGCCCGACAATGGTGATGACCCCCTGTTCGGGCAATGGAATGTCGGGACCACACAGGTGCTGGAGGCTGTCCGCCCCGACCTGCGCCACCGCATGGCCGACCGCGCCGAAATCATTGACCAGAATCAGTTCGTCCACCCCCAGCTTGACCGGAAGCCAGGCGGGCTGGATGACCCATGGGTTGTTGGTCAGCTTCAGGATGTCACCCTTGATGGGGCAGGCCACCGCAATCCCGGCCGAGCGGGGCAGCGGGCGGTCAATTGCGCGACCGAAGGCTTCCCACGCCAGTTGCACGCTGGCGTGGTCGGCGCATTTCAGGGTCACGGCGTTTCCCAGCGTGACGACCCGCCCCTGATCCACCTGGGCAATGGCGAACCGCGCATGGGTTCCGCCAATATCAACTGCGACGATCTCTTTCATGTCCGGTCACGCTCCGTGGCCATACGGCGGTTCCTTGCCTGTCATCAATTCCCAAACCTGCCTGCAATCCAGCCCTGCCGATATTGCAGGGGCTTCGGTTAACACATCCACCACGACAAAAAAAACCGGCAAGGTCACGATTTTCATGGATCGGGCGGGCTCAGTCCGTCTGGTCCGCCTTTATGGCCGAGAGGATCCGCCGCTTGAGCGGCCACGGCACCAGCGTATCCACCAGTCGCAGCACTGAAAACACGAACGGAAAGACAAGATGCGGCCGCCCCCGGTCCACCGCGCGCGCAATCCGGCGGGCCGCCGCCGGCGCGGTCTGCAGGAAGGGTTTGGCCCCCACCACCCGGCGGCTCATCGGTGTATCCACAAACCCCGGGGAAACCAGCGTCACCCCGACACCGAGCGGGGCAAGGGCCATCTGCTGCGCCTCGGCAAAGCGTTTGATCCCGGCCTTGGAACCGGAATAGGCCGCGGCGAAGGGCAATGCGTGAAACGCCGCGACCGAGCCGATCAGCACGATATGCCCACGCCCGCGCGGCACCATGCGCTCGGCCGCTGCCGCCGCCATGGCCGATGGCGTGGCGTAATTGACCAGCCCCAGCCGCAGCACGTCCTCCGCCCTTTCCACCACGTCCTGTCCGCGCCGCATGTCCCCCAGCCCCGCGGCAAGGATCGCGATGCCCAGCGGATGGCTGTCATCATCCTCACGCAGGGCTGCTACGGCGGCGGCCCCATCCATCAGGTCAAGCACGCGGGTATGCACATCCACCCCGAAAGCGCGGGCCCGGACCGCCACGTCTTCCAGCCGCGCCACGTCACGCCCCCACAGCACCAGGGGCCGCCCGCGCGCCGCGTACAGCCATGCCAGTTCCGCCCCGATCCCGCTCGATGCCCCGGTAATCAGCACATATGCACCTTCATCCGTGCGTGAACCGAGCTTTCCTGTCATTGTCTGTCTTCCTTTTCGGGGTCCTTCTGTGCCATCAGCACAGCAACAGAACGGATAACCGAATCAACTCTTTCAACCCATACCTGCATAACCTGCCCCGTTCCGCCACGGAATGAAGGCCGATGCCGGTAATGTTCAGGATGCAACGAACCGGTCATGAACGAAACCGATCGTCTTACTATCATTCCCGTTTCCGGCTTTCGTCAGATGACCACCTTCATCCAGTTGCCCCGCCGCCTGTACGCCGGGCTGCCCGGTTATGTCCCCCCGCTGGACCTGACCCAGCGCGACCTGCTGACCCCGCGCAAGAACTCCTTTTTCCGCACGGGGCGGGCGCAGTATTTCCTGGCCATGCGCGGCAGGAAGGCGGTCGGGCGTATTTCCGCGCAGATCGACCCCATCTCCATGGCGCATTATGGCGAAGCCGTCGGGTTTTTTGGCGCGCTCGACGCCATTGACGACATGGCCGTCGTCTCCGCCCTGCTGGAAGCCGCCGGCACATGGCTGCGCCGCCACGGCATGAAGCTCATGCGCGGCCCGCAGACGCTGGACAGCAATGGCGAGTTCGGGATGATGCTGTCCGGCCATCATGCCCTGCCGATGGTGGCCATGCCCTGGCACCCGCAATGGTTGCCCGGCATGATGGAAGCCTGTGGCTGCACCAAGGCGCGCGACCTGCTGGCCTACCAGATGCGCACCGGCCCGGACGCGGAAGACGCGCATCTCGTCCCCGCCTCCCTGCGCATTGGCGAAGGCAGGCTGGGCAATATTTCCACCCGTGGCCTGCGCCTGGACCGGATAGAGGAAGACGGCGAGATCCTGCGCACGCTGTACAACGACGCCTGGCGCAACAACTGGGGCTCGATCCCGCTGGCGCGCGAAGATGTCCAGTCCATGATCGTGGAACTCAAGCCGCTGCTCAAACCCGAGCATTTCGTCCTGATCGAGCAGGCGGGCAAGCCGGTCTGCGTGGCGCTTGTGGTGCCCAATGTGTTCGACATCTCGTCGGATCTCAATGGCGATCCCTCGCCGCTGGGCTGGCTCAAGCTGGGCAAGCGGCTGCTGCGGCATGAATTCCATTCCGCGCGTGTGATCCTGCTGGGCGTAAGCTCCACGCTCGACGGTACGGCGCTGGGCGCGATCATGCCCGCCCTCGCCATTACCGAACTCATGAAGCGGGGCCGCAGCCTGCCCTACCGCACGATCGAACTGGGCTGGGTGCTGGAAACCAACCTGCCCATGCGCCGCCTGATCGAACGCATCACCCCGCAGCCGTGCAAGCGCTACCGGGTTTATGACAAATCGCTCGAATCCTGAGCCTGCCCCCCTTCCGGCAGGTGGCTCCAGCCGCGCCGCTTAAGGGGCATGTCGCGTCCGTTTTCATCCACCACCTGCACGCCGCTGCCCGCCACCACCTGCCCAATGCGGGTGACGGCGACATCGCGCAGCGCGGCATGGCGCTGTAATTCCGCCTCCCGCGCGGGGGGCACGGCAAGCAGCAGCTCATAATCATCCCCCCCCGAAATGCAGCGCGCCAGCCAGTCCGGCCCCAATGCGCGCACGGCGGGTGAAAGCGGAACCTGCGCGGCATGCAGCACCGCGCCCACACCGCTCTCGCGCGCCATATGGCCCAGATCCTGCACCAGCCCGTCGGACACATCCATGCCGGCCGAGGCGATTCCCCCCAGGGCCAGCCCAAGCCGGGGGCGGGGTAACTGGTAGCGACCGGCCAGGAACCCGTCCGGATCCGCGACCCGTCCCTGCCGCGCCAGCAGTCCCATCGCCCCGTCGCCAATCGTGCCGGTAACCCACAGGCCATCGCCCGCCCGCGCGCCGCTGCGCCGCAGGGCCATACCGGGCGCCACATGCCCCAGCACGGTCAGGGACAGCACAAGCGGCCCGGAGGTGGAGGTGGTGTCCCCCCCCAGCAGGGTAATGCCGAACTGCCGCTGATCACGCGCGAGACCGGCGGCAAAATCCGCGAACCATGCCTCACCACGCGCCGGGGGCATGGAGACCGTGAGCAGATAGCCAAGCGGGGTGGCGTCCATTGCCGCAAGGTCCGACAGGTTGCAGCGCAGCAGTTTACGGCCCACGGTCTCCGCCGGGTCATCGGGCAGGAAATGCACGCCTTCCACCATGGCATCCGCCGCCACCACGATCTGCCGCCCGGCAGGGGGCGTGAACACGGCGGCGTCATCGCGCAGGTCAAGCGCGCCCTCCCCCGCCAGGGGGCGGAAAATACGGGCGATGAACCCGAATTCGGCAGGCAGGCCATTATCCGGCAGTCTTTCCTGCGCCATGGCCGCCATTCCTTCGTGCTGGTTTTACGACGCCGTGCTGTCGGGCGCGTCGGTCACGACCGGCGCGTCTTCCTGCGCGGGCGCGGGTGTGGCAGGTGCTTCCGGTTCATTCAGGCGGCGTGACAGGGCGTCAAGCACCCCGTTGAGCATGCGTGGCTCGTCACCAGCCAGAAAGCCGTGGGCAATGTCCATGTATTCGTTGATGATGACACGCGCGGGCACCGGGTCGGCGCTGCCGGTCATTTCACCGCCCGCCGCATGCATGATGGCGCGCAGCACCGGGTCCAGGCGGGCCAGCGGCCAGGACGCGGGCAGGATGTCATGCAGCAGGGCGTCGATACGGTCCTGCCGGGCCATGGCACCGCGCACCACCGTGGCAAACAGCCGCGCATCGGCATCGGGTACCTGTCCCTCGGCATAGTCGCACTGCGAGGAGGCCGAGGTGCCCAGCCGGTGGCGGGTGAACTGGTTGATCACGTTATCGGGGTTTTCACTGCCCTGCTCGATCTGGAACAGGGCCTGCACCGCCGCAACGCGCGATGCGGTACGGGAACGGACCTTGGGCTGCCGGTCACCGTCTGTCTGTGTCATGGCGCGTTACTCCTGCTGTGGCATTGCTGCGAAATCAGGGCTTCATCGCCTCTTTGCGCGGCGGGGTCCAGTTCAATCTTTATTTTTTGGCTTGGGGGGCGCAAAGCCCTCGCCCTCATCACCCGATACGGAGGCCGATATCGTATCCAGAATATCCGCGAAATCCTTGGTTTCCCGGAAATCCCAGTGCACGGAGGCAAAGCGGATATAGGCCACGGAATCTATCTCGCGCAGCGTTTCCATGACCAGCCGCCCGATATCGCGCGACGGGACATCCGTCTCCCCCGTCGCCTCAAGGTGGCGGACAAGGCCGTTGACGATCCGCTCGATCCGTTCCGCATCGACCGGGCGCTTGCGCAGCGCGATGCGCACCGAACGCGCCAGCTTGTCACGCTCGAACGGCACGCGGCGGCCATCGGCCTTGATCACCACCAGATCGCGCAACTGCACGCGCTCGATGGTGGTGAAGCGCTGCCCGCAGGACGCACAGATGCGGCGGCGGCGGATGGCCGCGCCGTCCTCATGCGGGCGGCTGTCCTTTACCTGTGTTTCCTCATGTCCACAAAACGGGCAACGCATGCAAAACCGGCTCCTGATTACCGAAAAAAACAGACCACGCCACACACAGGCCCGGTCAGACGCCCACTTCCGCCAGCACGTCAAGCACGGCCATGCCGTAGCGTGTCAGCTTGGAACCACCAACCCCACGGATCATGCCCAGCTCATCAAGCGTGGTCGGCCGCTCCAGCGCGATATCGTGCAGCACGGCGTCATGAAAAATGACATAGGGCGGAATTTCCTGCTCGCGCGCCTCCCCCAGCCGCCATTTCCGCAGGGCTTCATACCGCGTGGCCGCCTGTGGCGTCAGGTCGGTCATCTGCGGGCGCGACCCACCACCCGAACCGCGCCCGGCGGCGCGCAGGTCCTCGGTCGCGTCCTCACGCAGCATGATCTGCTCCTCCCCCCGCAAGATGGGGCGCGCACGCCCTTCCTCAAGAGCAAGGGAATTATATTCCCCCGTGACCTTTATGGCGCCGCGCGCGATCAACTGCCGGATCACGCCACGCCAGAACGGTTCGGGCCGGTCGTTGCCGATGCCGAACACGGTCAGTTTCTCATGCCCGTGGCGCGCGATCATATCCGATGTCTTGCCCCGCAGCACGCCCGCCACATGGACCGCGCCAAAACGCTGCCCGGTCCGGTAAATGGCGGAAAGAACCTTCTGCGCCGCCACCGTGCCATCGAAGGTGGCGACCGGGTTGCGGCAGTTGTCGCAATGGCCGCAGGGGGTGGCCAGTTCCTCGCCAAAACAGGCGAGGAGCGCCTGCGTGCGGCACCCCGTCGTCTCGGTCAGGGCGATCATGGCTTCCAGCCGCGCGCTCATGATCCGCTTCTGCGCCTGGGGCGCGTTGGACTGCTCCAGCCAGTAGCGGGCACGCGCCATGTCATCGCCGCCATAAAGCAGGACGGTCTCGGCCTGTTCGCCATCACGCCCGGCGCGGCCGATCTGCTGGTAATACCCTTCGGGCGAGGACGGCATGTCCAGATGCACCACCGCGCGCACATCGGGCCGGTCGATGCCCATGCCAAAGGCGATGGTGGCCACGATCACCACCGCCTCACCCGAGCGGAAACGCATGAGGGCGGCGCGCTTTTCCACCGGCGACAGCCCGGCATGGAACGGCAGCGCCACATAGCCCTTGCCCGCCAGTGAACGCGCGACCCGCTCGGTCTTGCTGCGACTGCCGCAGTACACGATGGACGCCGCCCCCCGGTGCCGGTCCAGTATGGCGGTAAGCTGCCGCATTTCGGACGTTTTGGGCCGCACGGCGATATCGAGGTTGGGCCGGTGGAAACTGGCCTTGAACACCGTGGCGTCGGGCATGGCCAGCGCATCGAGGATGTCGGTGCGCGTGCGGGCATCGGCCGTGGCGGTCAGGGCGATACGCGGCACATCGGGAAAATGCTGCGGCAGGGCCGCGAGTTCACGGTATTCGGGCCGGAATTCATGCCCCCACGCGGAAATGCAGTGGGCCTCGTCAATCGCGATGACGGAGAGTTGCAGCCGCCCGAGCCGTTCGAGCATGCCGGGAAAGAGCAGCCGCTCGGGCGATACGTAAAGGATATCAAGCCGCCCCGCCACAAGATCGGCGCGGACACGGGCGGCGTCCTCGGCTTCCAGTTCGGAATGCAGCGCGCCCGCGTTGACGCCAAGCTGCCGCAGGGCCGCCACCTGATCGTCCATAAGGGCGATCAGTGGGGAAATGACCAGACCCGTGCCGGGCCGGGCAAGCGCGGGCACCTGATAGCACACGCTCTTGCCGCCGCCGGTCGGCATGAGCACGAGACAGTCCCGGCCCGCCATGACCTCATCCACGGCCTGCTGCTGCAGGCCGCGGAAGTCGGGAAAGCCGAAGACCTCGGCCAGAACGTCACGCGGGTTGCGCGACAGGCCGCCGTGCCCGGTCATGTCCGGAAAGTCAGGGTCTGCGCTCAGTTTCCGCCAACCACGAT
Source organism: Komagataeibacter sp. FNDCR2 (assembly GCF_021295395.1). Lineage (NCBI taxonomy): Bacteria > Pseudomonadati > Pseudomonadota > Alphaproteobacteria > Acetobacterales > Acetobacteraceae > Komagataeibacter > Komagataeibacter sp. FNDCR2. The sequence goes on along the minus strand of NZ_JAIWOU010000001.1, from coordinate 2,849,089 downwards.
CTCGACCCGGCGGGAGGCGAGCGCACCATCTTCGTTATTGACCGGTCCGCGCGGCTGCTGGCGGATGCGCGCCGCGTCCACGCCATCAACGGCAAGCTGGCGCGCCACGATCTTGGCGCGGTCAATGGCCAGCAGTTCATCGGCCGACAGGTCATGACTGGCCGCGGCATACCCTTCCACCCGCACCGTGGCATGGTGCGCCACCGCGCGTTGGGCCGCCTGCGAGATCACGGTCTGGGCCGGTGCGTCAATCTGCACGGAGTTCTGGGTAAAGAACACGATATACTTGCCCGGATGGCCACCAGCACACCCTGTCAGCAGACCGAGACCAAGAAAAAGAGACAGGCGACGCATGATGGACTTACTCCCGATTCAGCTATTCAAGACGGATCGCCATAGGCCTGCTGGTTGTCCGATCCGATTTTTCCGCTACTTCGTGCCCTGTGGGGCCCACCGCGTCAATCCTCTGGGCGGCATGACCGCCTTCCTACTGGCGCACCTCAACCGTTTTACCATCCACGATCCGCCATACCCGGTCGAGTTTTTCCACCCCGGTCAGCCGGTGGGCGATCAGGATGACGGTACGCCCCCGTGTCACTTCGTTCAGGGTCTGGAGGAATTCCTGCTCGGTCCGGGCGTCAAGCCCGGTGGCCGGTTCATCCAGTATCAGGATCGGCGCGCGCGACAGCAGCACACGCGCCAGCGCAAGCCGCCGGCCCTGCCCGCCGGACAGGCTCGCCCCCCCTTCACCCAGCCAGCTATCCAGCCCTTCGGGCAGGTCACGCACAACTTCGGCCACGCAGGCCTGTTCCAGCGCGGTCCATAATTCATCTTCGGTCGCATCGGGGCGGCCAAGCAGCAGGTTGGCGCGAATCGTATCGGCGAACAGATGGGTCGCCTGTGACAGCCACGCAATCCGCCCCCGCAATGCATCGTCGCGGATGGTGGCGATATCCTGCCCACCCAGTTCGATCCGCCCGGACTGCGGGGCCACCACCTTCAGCAGCAGCGCCGCCAGCGTGGACTTGCCCGCACCCGATGGACCCAGCAGCGCGATACGCTGCCCCGCCGGTATGTCCAGATCCAGACCGTCCAGAACTGGCGCGCGCGCCGCTTCCCAACGGAAGGAAACATGGTCGAAGCGGATGTCGTTTCCCGCCGGTGCGGGCTGCGTGCCCTCGGGCGGGGCATGGGCGGGCGGTTCCCCCACGGCGACGACGCGCGCGGCGGCGCGGGTGATGTTGCCCGCCAGCGCGCCAGCGCGGGTCAGGCCGCCCACGCTTTCAAACGCGGCAACACTCAGGAACAGCACGGCGGCGGCGGGCAACGGGGCGATGCGGGGCAGGCCCAGCCCCATGGCGGCGGCCAGAACCGCGACAACCGCCGCCTGCCCGCACAGGTAGGAGGCCGCCCCGGCGGCGGCAAGCATGCGGGCCTGTTTCATCTGCGCGCGGCACAGCGCGCCATCGCGCGCATGGACGTGGTCCAGCATGCGCCCCTCCGCCCCGAAGGTCGCGATTTCACGCAGGCCGCCCACCATGTCCAGCACGCCGATGCGCAACTGCGCGGCCGCGTGGTTGACCTCTCCCCCATCGCGCCGCCCCAGCATCGCGGCGATCAGCGGCAGGAGGAAGGCCCCGCAGGCGAAAAGCCCCGTCACCACCAGCGCCAGGACCGTATTGACCATGTTGATGGCAATAAACAGGAACGGCAGGATCAGGGCCGCACCTGCCAGCGGCACGATAATGCGCAGGTAAAGCCCGTCCAGCGCCTCCACATCCGAAACCAGACGTGACAGCAGATCCCCCGCGCGGCGGAAGCCAAGGCCCGCCGCCGCACCCCGCGCCAGATGGCGGAAAAACCACACGCGCACATCCGCCAGCGCCCGGAACATCGCATCATGCGTGAGCAGCCGTTCCGAATAGCGCAGCACCACGCGCGCACTGCCCAGGATGCGCAGGCTCCCGGCGGTGACCACGACCATGCCCAGCGTCATGGCGGCGACACGGACACCCGCCTCGCGCATCAGCAAAAGGCCGATCAGCAGGGCGAGCAGGGACAGGATGGTGCCCGCCGTCAGCAACGGCGCGCGCCTGCGCCAGATATGCAGGATCTGCAATACCGGGGCCAGAACGCCCGCACGGTCCGCCTGCCGCTCGAACACCCGATTTTCCGAGGTTTTCACGATGCGCTCTCCATGCTGGTGGCGATATGTCCGCGCTCAAGGACGATGCGCTGCCCCCCGAACCCTTCCACCGCCGCCGAATGGCTGGCGAGGATGACGGTGCGCCGCGCGGCGAGCCTGCGCAGGCTGTCGAACACATCGGCCTCGGTCCGTGGGTCGAGATGGGCCGTCGGTTCGTCGAGCAGCAGGAGCGGGGCATCCTTGAGGAAGGCGCGCGCGATCGCGACCCGCTGCGCCTGCCCGCCGGACAGGCCGAAGCCGCCTTCGCCGATAATGGTCTCAAGCCCCTGTGGCAGGTTGGAGACGAAGCCATCCGCCGCCGCGGCCTCAAGTGCCGCCCGAAGCTGGGCCTCCGTCGCGTCGGGCCGGGCGAAAAGAATGTTTTCACGCAGGGTCCCGGCAAACAGGACCGGCTTCTGGCCAATCCATGATGTCATGGCCACCAGCGCCTCGGGCAGGAGGGTGGCCATATCGACACCGTTCAGGGTGATCCGCCCCCCGGTGGGCTGGATGAAGCCCAGCAGCAGTTCGATAAGGGTGGATTTGCCCGAACCCGACGCCCCGCACAGCACCAGTGTCTGCCCGGCGGGCACGGTGAACGAAATGTCCTCCAGCGTCGGGCCGCGCGTGGCGTCCCATGCGAAGCCGACATGCTCGAACGCGACACGCACCCCCTGCCCCGTCTCGCACACCGCCTGACCGGCGGCGCGGACGGTGGCGGCATCAGGCAGGATCTTCATGGCGCCCGCAGCACCCGAGGCATGGGCACGGTCCTGATACGCCAGCGCAAGGCTGCGGAAGGGGGCGAAGAATTCCGGCACCAGCAGCACGACGAACAGCCCCTGCGCCACATGCGCCGCCATGACCGTTGCCGCCGCCCCCTGATCGTGCAGCGCCATAAGCTGCGCCCCGTTGCGCAGTGCCACCAGCACCAGGGCCACGACCAGCGCGCAGTCGATCGACGCGGATGACAGGAAGGCGACGCGCAGCACCTTCATGGTGCGCTGGCGCAGTTCCTCGGCGCTCGCGGCAAGGCGGCGGGTCTCATCCTCGGTCCGGCCGGACAGGACAATGGTGGCGATCCCCCGCACCCGGTCCAGAAACCGGGCCTGAAGGCGGGTCATGGCCAGGAACTGGTTGCGCGAGGCCACGGCCGCCCCGATGCCGAACACCGCCTGCCCGAACGGCACGGCAATACCGCACAGCGCCATGATCAGCGCCGAACCCGGCTGCACGAGCGCGGCCAGAAGACCGATGACAAGGGGGGCGGCCATCCATAATACGGAAGCGGGCAGCCAGCGGGAAAAGAAGCCGTCCAGCGCCTCGATCCGGTCAACCGCCAGCGCCGTCAGTTCGCCCGTGTGGTGCCGCCGCAGCAGTCCCGGCCCACCGCGCAGGATCCCCGCCAGCACCCCGGCGCGCAGCCGGACACGCGCCTTCATGCCCGCGCGGGCGGCCAGGACATCCGCCCCCATCTGCACACCGGCGCGCAGCAGCACCAGAAGGACAAGACCCGCCAGCGGCCAGAGCGCTACCGGCATGCCACCGGGCACCAGCACGCAGGCCAGCACGTTCGCAATGCACCAGACCTGCCCCACGGCGATCATGGCCACGGCCAGCCCCAGCAGTACAACCGGCATGGCCTGCCTGCGCCCAAGACGCGACTGTGCCTTTGTCCACGCCTTCATCACTGTCTTGTCATCGTTCATGACCGCACCCTATACCGAATGACACCGCACAGGGACAGCCATCATGCCGCGCCATAAGCTGCCCGCGACATAACTCTGCCATGCATTTTTGCATGCGTTCAGTCAGCCAGTTCATCCGCCTCGGGCTGCTTGAGCGGGAAAACAAGCACATAGCGGGTGCCGTTTTCCTCAAACAGTTGCAGTTCCCCCCCAAGCTGCCGGGCAAAGCCACGGATCAACTGCATGCCGATCCCGCCGCGCGCCACCTCCGCCGCCGCCGCATGGTTACGCGCCGCCGCCATGCCCACCCCGTTATCCGCGATCCACAGGCATGCCCGCCCACCGTCCAGCGCGCGCAGCCCCACCTCCAGCGTGCCGTGCTGGCGGTCGGGAAATGCATATTTGAGGGTGTTGCTCACCGCTTCGGTCACGATCAGGGCAAGGGGCACGGCCTGATCGGGCACCATCAGCAGGTCATCGACGCGGATGTCCAGCGTGATGCGGCTTTCATCGGATTCCCCGATGGCGTGCATGATCTGGCCACATAGTTCACGCACGAAGCTCTGCATGTTCAGGCTGTAGAGTTCCCCATCCGCGTACAGGTAGCGATGCAGTGTCGCCAGCGCGCGCACGCGGTCGCGGGCCTGGGCGAATTCCTCACGCGCGGCGGGCTGGCGGATCCGGCCGGCCTGAAGGTTCAGCAGGGACGCCACGATCTGGAGGTTGTTCTTGACGCGGTGATGCATTTCCTTGAGCAGCAGCTCCTGGCGGACCTGCGCGCGCTCCAGCCGCTTTTCATGGCGCGCCAGCCTGCGCGTCGCCTTGCTGAAGGCATGGGCAAGCTGCCTGACCTCCAGCGGCATGGCCCAGTTGGAGCGCACGTCATACATGCCGCCCAACTGCCACTGGTTGACGGAATCCGTAAGCAGGCGCAGCGGCGCGATCACCAGCACGTCGGCACTTTTGGAAGCCCCCAGCAGCCCGACAAGCAGCAGCAGCCCGCTGCTGACCAGCGAGACCGCGAACATGACCACCGCATGCCGCTCCCCCGCATTGCGGCGCGTCATGGCCAGAACGAAGACGCCGCCCTGCACCCGGCCGATGGAAAACGACCCTTCGGGCAGGGTGATGTGCCCGTGTTCCTGATTGCGCGCCAGCATGAACCGCGCCCAGCGCATGATCGGCTCGGACGGGTGGGGATCCCACTGGCAGTCAGCGCACAGGGGAACCGCCATGCGCGCCTGATTGTCGAGAACCCAGATCTCTATAAGGCCATTCTGCTGCACCAGATCCAGCCGCGGGTCACTGCCCTGCAGCATGCCGCTGCGCCAGGACAGGGGCATGATGGCCGTAAGGTAGCCCGAACGGGCGGGGCGGCCATTTTCATCGCCGATCATGGTGGTGACGGTAATGCGGAAATAGGCGGGCACATGCGTGACCGGGTCGGTAATCGGCACCATGCCGATATCACCCTGGAAGCGGGGCATTTCCTCCGTGGTCAACTGGAGCGCATCGATCCTGCGGCCCACGGAGGTAAGGATATTGCCCCGGTCATCCGCCAGCGCGATCTGGGTATAGTGGCGGCTGGTCAGGGACTGGACCAGTTCCAGCATCCGCCGCAGCCCCTCATCATCAAGCCGCATGCGCGACACCGCCTGGAGCAGCGAGCCGAGATGTTCGGATTCATGGCGCAGTTCCAGATCGATGCGCGCCACCGTCTGGTCGGTGCGGTAACCGGGCGCTTCCAGTGTGTTGTGATAGCTGTGCCACGCCTGCACGGCCCCGATAAGTGCTATAGGCATGGCCGCGAGCAGGATGATCGCCATCATCCGGCCCCGCACGGCATCGAACACGCGCCCGACCCAGGTGAACAGGCTCCGGTGCCGGGCGGCCCTGCGGGCCCGACCGGAAGATGGAAAGACGGACATCTATTTTGTCCGTTTCCGGTCTTCCTCAATCAGGCGCAGGAGTTCCTCGGGAACAGGCTCTCTGGTCACATCATCAAACAACTGATGCAGCCCCCGCTTCAACCATAGCTCAAACGCGTCATCCGATCTGTCTGTGGACTTCTTTCCTGGTTGCCTGGGAGGACACTTGTCCTTCAGCGCCATCGCATTATCCCGAAGTAAATTCCCACTTCACATAACCCCTGACGTTGCCAGGGCCGTAACCTACCCTGCAAACTTCCTGACCTCTGGCGCGGATATAGCTGTCAGTGCCATATTTATACCATTATTCAAAGTGGGAATTCAGCTATCAGGCAGATACTGCCGCCTGCGCTTCCCTGCCCGCGCGCAGCCGCCGGACCGCGCCACGCAGCGCAACGGCGGAAATATCGCGCTCTTCCCCATACAGCCATGAGGCGAGCTGGCGACGGGCGCGGAACACCCGGCTCTTGGCGGTACCCACCGCGCAGCCCGTGGCGGCGGCCAGTTCGTCGTAGCTCATGCCCTGCATCACCACCAGCACCAGCGCCTCGCGCTGGTCGGCGGGCAGGCGGTCCATCGCCTCGGCCAGTTCCTTGATCACGAGACGATCCTCGTGCGCGCCGCTGCCCGCCACGGCGGAGGTGGGAACGTCGTCGATATTGCAGGTCTCACGCTTCTTGCGCAGATCCGAGATGAAGCGGTTACGCAGGATACGGTGCATCCACGCGGAAAAATTGGTGCCCGGCGTGAAGCTGTGCTGGGCGGCAAGCGCGTTGCACACCGCATCCTGCACCAGATCGTCCGCCGCCGCGCGGTTGCGCGTGAGCGAAAGGGCCTGGACACGCAGCCGGGGCAGGATTGCGAGCATTTCGTCATGAAAACTGCTGGTCATTTTCTTCTCCCCTGTCTGGTCATTGGTAAGGGTGCAATGAACGGACGGGGCAAAAGGTTACATTCGTATTGTAACGAAAACGCGAGCAGGGGCCGATGGTTCCCGGTCAGTCTCCCCCACGGCGGGTCACCTTCGGGTCCGCCGCCATATATTCCATGATCTGCGCGCGCGCGCGTGAAACCCGCGCCTTGATGGTGCCCACGGTCACGCCACATACGCGCGCGGCCTCGGCATAGGTCATTTCCTGCACGCCCACCAGCACCAGCGCCTCACGCAGGCGCGGCGACAGGCGCCACAGCGCCCCATCCAGGTCGCGCAGGTCATCGGCGCGTTCCGTCCCGGCATTTTCGGGCTGGTCGGGCCGGTGGGCGTAGTCGGACATGACATCACGCTCGCGCCGGCCATGGCGGGCCTGTTCATAAAACAGGTTGCGCGCGATCGTGTACAGCCATGCCTTCATGCTCGTGCCCGGCGTGAACTGCTCCAGCGCGCCCAGCGCGCGCAGCACCGTTTCCTGCACGAGATCATCCGCCGATGCGACCTGCCCGGTCAGAAAACGGGCAAAACTGCGCAATTGTGGCAAAAGAGCCAGCATCTCGCCACGCAAGTGCGTGACCATGGACGGATCGGGTGGTATTCTGGCTTCCAGTTTGTTTACTCTTCAAGTCTTGCAGCACAGTGTAACGCTGTCATGATCCGGGTGTAACAATTTATCTGGGGAGATGAATGCCTCATGTCGCTATCACGGCGTCAAGACCTGCTTCGCGCCCTGCCCTATGCCCGGCGTTATGCCCGCGCACTGTGTGGCAGCCAGTCGAGTGGCGACCTTCTGGTGGCCGAAAGCCTGCGCGAACTCATGGCGGTGGATGACCCATCCATGCCGCCCAGGCTGCGCCTGTACCAATGGATATCACGGCATCACGCGCAGGGGTGCAAGACGGCGGAACCCAAGGAGGGCATGCCGCAACAGGCGCGCAAGCTGCTCCTGCTCACCGCCCTTGAGGAACTGAGCATAACCGACGCCGCGCGCGTGCTCTCGCTTGCCCCCGGGCAGGCGGCCGCCATGCTGGAAGAAGCCCATACCCGCCTGCGTTCATGCGCGCAGACGAGCGTCCTGATCATCGAGGACGAACCCATCATCGCCATGGACATAGAAGAACTGGTGCGCCAGTGCGGCCATACCATCGCCGGGGTCGCCAGCAGCGAGGCGGAAGCCGTCCGGCTGGCGCGCGAGACCCGGCCCGGCCTGATCCTGGCCGACATCAACCTGGGCGATGGCGGCGATGGCATGAGCGCGGTCTCCAGCATCCTGCGCCATCAGGACATTCCGGTCATTTTCGTCACCGCCTACCCCGAACGCCTGCTGACGGGGGATACGATCGAACCCGCCTTCGTCATCACCAAGCCTTTCGAACCCCTTACGCTGGCCGTTTCCACCTATCAGGCTGTTTCAGGCGGTGTGCCGCTGAACTGACCCCCCTGCATGCCTGCACCCGCGCCCGTGTCCTCCCCCCCATTCCTGCTTGCGTATATGTTACGGTTCCTGGCCGCGTACCCGGACGGGGCTGATCCGCTATGACAGCTTACAGAGAGGGCACATGAAACGGCTGGTCATCGTCTCCAATCGCGTTCCCGTTCCCACGGAGGGCCTGCGCCCCGGCGGGCTCGCGGTGGTGCTGAAGGACCTGCTGGCCCGGCAGGGCGGCATGTGGTTCGGCTGGAACGGGGTCTGCCACCCCGATGCGGCCCACCTTCCCCCCGAAATCCAGAAGGCCGATGGCGTGGAATACGCCACCATCGGCCTGACACCCGCCGAACACCGTAATTATTACACCGGCTTTTCCAATTCCACCTTATGGCCGCTCATGCATTCCCTGCCTGAATGCATACATTTCGAACGGCGCGAGCTGGCTTCCTACTGGTCGGTCAACGAACGGTTCTGCGAAAACCTGCTGCCGCTGCTGCGCACGGACGACATCATCTGGATTCATGACTACCACCTCCTGCCGCTGGCCGCCCTGCTGCGCCGCCACGGCGTGCGCCAGCCCATCGGCTTTTTCCTGCACACCCCCTTTCCCGCGCCCGACATGCTGGCCACCGCGCCCGACGGCGGCACCTTCCTGCGCGACCTGCTGAAGGCGGACCTGCTGGGTTTCCAGACCGCCGATGACACCGCCAATTTCATATTCGCCGCCAGCCGCACGGCAGGCGCGGTCACGGTGGATGAGGAAACCCTGCTGTTTGAAGGCCACAGGGTCCGGGTCGGCACCTTCCCCGTCGAGATCGACCCCCGGACCTTCGCCGGTACGGCCGCCGCCGCCATGGAGACGGAGGACCTGCACAGGCTCGCGGGCTCGCTCGCGGGGCGGAGGCTGATATTCGGCGTGGACCGCATGGACCCGACAAAGGGGCTGGACCACCGGCTGGCCGGGTACGAACGCCTGCTGGAAGCCTACCCCGCGCGCCAGCGCCAGGTCACGTTCCTCCAGATCGCGGCGGAAAGCCGGACGGACGTGGCCAGCTACCAGGCGCTGCGCAACCGGCTGGAACACCAGATCGGCAAGCTCAACGCCCATTGCGGGCAGGCGGACTGGACACCGCTGCGCTTTCTTACCCGTGGCAGCCCGCGCCCTACCGTGGCCGGTTACATGCGGCTGGCGGATATCGGCTACATCACGCCCCTGCGCGATGGCATGAATCTGGTCGCCAAGGAATTCATCGCGGCACAGGATCCGCAAAACCCCGGCGTGCTGGTCCTGTCACGCCTGGCCGGGGCGGCGAAACAGCTTGACGCCGCCCTGCTGGTCAATCCGCTGGACCATGACGACATGGCCGATGCGCTGGAACGCGCGCTGGCCATGTCACTTACGGAACGGCGCGAACGCTGGCAGGCCTGCTGGAACGCCATCGCCAACCGCACGGCGCTGGGCTGGGGCCTGTCCTTCCTGAACCTCCTTCAGGCGGCGGCGGATAGCTGACCCCTCACACCGGCCTTGCGCATGGCGTGGTAGTGGAGACATAAGCGGCAATGGCTTCTCCTCCCCTTCTTCTCCTTCAGGATATTACCCTGACCCTTGGCGGCGCGCCGCTGCTCAACGGCACGGGTTTCGGTGTCGCCCCGGGCGAGCGCATCTGCCTTGTCGGGCGCAATGGCTGTGGCAAATCCACCCTGCTGCGCATCGCGGCGGGTGAGATACAGGCCGATGACGGCACCCGCTTCGTGCAGCCCGGCACCACCATGCGCTACCTGCCGCAGGAGCCTGACCTGTCCGGCTTCACCACCACGCTGGATTACGTGCGCGCCGGCATGGGGCCGGGCGACCCGGACTATCGCGCAGCCGCCCTGTTGTCCGAACTGGGGCTGAACGGCACGGAAGATCCCGCCACCCTGTCGGGCGGCGAGGCCCGGCGCTGCGCGCTGGCCCGCGCGCTGGCGCCCGAGCCGGACCTGCTCTTGCTTGATGAGCCGACCAACCATCTGGACATGCCCACCATTGAATGGCTGGAGCGCGAACTGCTTTCGCTCTCTTCGGCCATGGTGATCATAAGCCATGACCGGCGGCTTCTGGAAACGCTGTCGCGTTCGGTCGTGTGGCTGGACCGGGGCGTGACCCGGCGGCTGGATCAGGGATTCGCCCGCTTCGAGACATGGCGCGAGGAAGTGCTGGAACAAGAAGAGCGTGACAGCCACAAGCTCGACCGCCAGATCGCGCGGGAGGAAGACTGGATGCGCTACGGCGTGACCGCGCGCCGCAAGCGCAACGTCCGCCGCGTGGCCGAACTGGCCACCCTGCGCCAGAACCGCCGCAACGCCATCCGCCCGCAATCCGGCCTGAAGATGGAAGCGCGCGAGAGCGACCTGTCGGGCAAGCTGGTGGCGGTGGCCGAGGATATTTCCCGCGCCTATGACCCCGCGCACCCGGTGGTGCGCAATCTCGACCTGCGGGTGCTGCGCGGCGACCGGCTTGGTATCGTAGGGGCCAATGGCGCGGGAAAAAGTACGCTGCTGCGCCTGCTGACCGGGCTGGACCAGCCCGATTCAGGCAGCATCTCCATTGGCAGCGCGCTGTCCGTGGTGACGCTGGACCAGCAGCGCCGCTCACTCGACCCCAACGCCACGCTGGCCGATACGCTGACGGGCGGCGGCGGCGACATGGTGCAGGTGGGTAACGAAAAACGCCACGTCATCGGCTACATGAAGGACTTCCTGTTCCGCCCCGAACAGGCGCGCACACCCGTGGGCGTGCTGTCGGGGGGTGAACGCGGGCGGCTCATGCTGGCCTGCGCGCTGGCGCGGCCATCCAACCTGCTGGTGCTGGACGAACCGACGAACGACCTTGACCTTGAAACGCTCGACCTGCTGCAGGACATGCTGGCCGCCTACTCCGGCACCGTGCTGCTGGTCAGCCATGACCGTGACTTCCTGGACCGCGTGGCCTCCTCCATCCTGATGGCCGAAGGCGCGGGGCGCTGGGTGGAATACGCGGGCGGGTACAGCGACATGCTGGCCCAGCGGCGTGACGAGACACTGGCCGCCCGCCCGCGCCAGGACCGCGACACCACGCCGCCCGCGGCTACGGATGTCACGCCCACGCCCTCCCCCCGCCAGCCCGCGCGCAAACTGTCCTACAAGGACAAGCTGGCGCTGGAACGCCTGCCGGGACAGATCGAGGCGCTGGAGGGGGAAATCGAGCGCCTGCGCGCCGTGCTGGCCGACCCGAACCTTTATGCGCGCGACGCCGCCGCCTTCACCGCCGCCACCACCGCGCTGGAAAAAGCGCAGGCGGATCTCACCGCGGCCGAGGAACGGTGGCTGGAGCTGGAAATGCTGCGCGAAACGCTTCAGTCCCCCTGAAGCCGGGGAAGGATCAGGCCGGAGGCTTCCATCCGCGCGCGGGTGGCGGCGATTCCCTGCGTTACCGCCAGCGCCGCCGCCAGGGCGCGGCGGCCCGCCATCGCATTGACCAGCACCGGCGCGCCATCAAGGCAGGAAGCGGCAAAGGCCGCGTGTTCGGCGGCCAGCGTGTCGTGATCGCGCCATGTTACGGATTCGCGGCGGAATCCCCCCGTGCCGGGCAGGGGCAACCCGCGCTCCCGGCCGATCATGGTGAGTTCACGCTTCACGAAATCGGCCGAAAGGTAGCCTTCCTGCGAGAATACGCGCATCCGCCGCTCGGTCTTGAGCGAGATGCGGCTTGCGGCGATGGTGGCCACACACCCGTTTTCGAACCGTACGCGGGCGTTGGCGATGTCCTCGAACGGGGAACTGACCGCCGCCCCCAGCGCATCGACGCTTTCGATCGGGCTGTCCACGATGGCCAGCACAAGGTCGAGATCATGGATCATGAGGTCAAGGATGACCGATACATCCGTGCCGCGCGGCTTGTAGGGCGCGATGCGCGTGGCCTCGATATAGAGCGGGCGGGAAATGCGCTCGGTAATGGCCCGGTGCTCGGCTGAATAGCGCAGCAGGTGCCCGACCTGAAGCACCACCGCGTTCCGGCTGGCCAGCCGCGCCAGTTCATCGGCCTGTTCCAGCGTGGCCGCCATGGGTTTTTCAACCAGTACATGCCGCCCGGCCGCCAGCGCCTGATGCGCGAGGTCGAAGTGGTGGTCCGCCGGGGCCGCGACGATAATCGCATCCGAACAGGCCAGCAGCTCGGGATAGGACAGGACCGGCGCGCCCCCGGCCTCGGCCGCGACCTGTGCCGCGCGCCGCCCGTCCGGGTCATGGATGCCCGACAGGAGTTCACGCGCGGAGTGCATGACCTTGAGCGCGTGGAAACGGCCGAAATGCCCCGCCCCCACGATACCGATGCGTAACTGCCGCCCCGCCACCATTGCCCCGGCCCGTGCCATGCCCTGTCTCCCGCCTGTTATATCCCTGCCTGCCCGCTTAGCAGCCACCACCCCGATCGCCCACCCCCGGCGGGCGCGCAGGTGCCCTGAATGCGACAAAACGGCAACGGCGGCCCGGGGGGCGGTGCATCAGCGGTTGCATCATCGGGCGTGGACCGGCATGTTCCCGCACTGAATTCCACACACGGGACACACCGACCATGCCGGAAAAGGAAACCGCTTCCGCCGGGCGCAGGGAGCTCTCCATCAAGTCATGATGTATTACAGTCGGCTCAGAATGGCTTCGGTCATTGGCGTATGTCTGATCGGGCTGGCGCTGTGCCTGCCCAATGTGATGCGCCAGCCCACACCGTCCCTGCCATGGCGCCAGATCCATCTGGGCCTTGACCTGCGGGGCGGCTCCTACCTGCTGCTGCAGGTGGACATGAACAGCGTCGCCGCCGACAGGCTGCGCGGGTTGCAGGACGAAACGCGCCAGACCCTGCTGCGCGCCGGGCTGGGCTATCGCAACCTCACCACCACCGCCCATGGCGTCACCTTCACGCCCCGCACGCCGGAGGAAGGCCAGCCGGACCTCAAGGCCCTGCGCGCCATGCCCATGAACGTGCCGGATGAATTCACGGTCACGCAGGATGACGGTGGCCGGATCACCCTGGCCCTGTCAGCCGACGCGGCCCGCCAGCGCGCCTATGACGCCGTGACCCAGTCCATCGAGATCGTGCGCCGCCGCATTGACGCGACCGGCGCGATCGACCCGGAAATCACCCGCCAGGGTGAGGACCGCATCATTGTGGAACTGCCCGGCATCAGCGACCCCGAGCGGGTGAAGAACCTGCTGGGCACCACCGCCAAGATGACATTCCACCTGGTGGCGGATTCCGCCATCGGCTCGGCGGTTCCGCCACCCGGTGTGGACATGCTGCCCATGACCGACGGGCAGCCCCCGCTTCCGGTCTATTCGCATGTGGATGTGGATGGGGCGGACCTGACCAATGCCAGCGCCTCGATCGACCAGCAGAGCGGGGAATGGGCGGTGAACTTCACCTTCGATTCGACCGGCGCGCAGGAATTCGGCGCCGTCACCCGGGCCAATGTGGGCAAGCGCTTCGCCATCGTGCTGGATAACAAGGTGATCGAGGCCCCCGTCATCCGCACCGCCATCACCGGCGGCAGCGGCCAGATTACCGGCGGCTTCAGCGCCCAGCAGGCCACGGACATGGCGCTTCTGCTGCGCGCGGGGGCACTTCCCGCACCGCTGAACGTGATCGAGCAGCGCTCCATCGGTCCGTCACTGGGCGCGGATTCGATCCGGGCGGGCGGCTACAGCCTCGCGGCCGGTTTCATACTGGTCATCGCCTTCATGGCGCTGTTCTACGGCCGCTTCGGCTGGTACGCGAATATCGCCCTGCTGGCCAACCTGGTGCTGATGACCGCCATCCTGTCCCTGTTCGAGGCCACGCTGACCCTGCCGGGCATGGCGGGCATGCTGCTGACACTGGGCATGGCGGTGGATGCGAACATCCTGATCAACGAACGCATCCGCGAGGAAGTGGCCCGTGGCCGCACACCGCTGCAGGCCATGCAGACCGGTTTCGAGCGCGCGACCTCCACCATCGTGGACAGTAACGCCACCGCCCTTCTGGCGCATGTAATGCTGTTCATTTTCGGGACCGGGCCAGTGCGCGGCTTCGCGCTGACCATCACGATCGGGATCGTGACGACCCTTTTCACCACCCTTCTCCTTTCACGGATGCTGATGGTGCGCTGGTATGCCCGCGTCCGCCCCAGCACCCTGCCGGTCTGAGGCGCGCCGAATGATGTTTGACCGTCCCCTTCTCCGGTTCGTGCCGCGCGGCACGAAAATCAACTTCATGCGCGGGCGCTTCATCGGTCTGGCCACCTCCGCCGTGCTGTCCGTCGCCTCGCTCATCATGTTCTTCCATCCCGGCCTGACACTGGGGCTGGACTTTCGCGGTGGCATCGTGGTGGAAGCCCGCACGCAGGGACCAGCGGATTTCAATGCCCTTCGCGCGGCCCTTGCCACACAGCATGTCAGCGCCGCGGGCGTGCAGTCCTTTGGCGGGCCGGATGACGTGCTGATCCGCCTCGACACCCCCCCCGCCAGCGAACCCGACCATGAGGCCCGCACGCAGGCGCTGGTCGACTCCGTTCGCCACGCCATCGCCACGCTGCCCGGCGCGCAGGTGCTGCGCGCGGATGCGGTGGGGGCCTCGGTCTCGAAGGAGCTGTTCCGCAACGGCATGCTCGCGCTGGGCATCAGCCTGTTCATGATCCTGGCCTATATCTGGTTCCGCTTTGAATGGGAGTTCGCGGTCAGCGCCGTGGTGACGCTGGTGCTGGACCTGACCAAGGCCATCGGCTTTCTGGTCATCACGCATTTCGAATTCGATCTGGTGATGGTGGCCGCCATCCTGACCATTCTGGGCTATTCCACCAATGATAAGGTGGTGGTGTATGACCGCGTGCGGGAAAACCTGCGCAAATACCGCACGATGCCGCTGGCGGAACTGATCGACCTGTCCATCAACGAAACCCTCAGCCGCACGCTGGGCACATCCACCACGGTATTCCTGGCCGCGCTGCCGCTGGCGCTTTTCGGCGGGGCCAGCCTGTCCGGCTTTGCGTGGGTCATGCTGTTCGGGATTGTGGTGGGGACGTCTTCCTCCATTTTCATCGCCGCACCACTACTGCTGCTGATGGGGGAAAAACGCCTGCGCCGGGATGCCCGCCCGCCTGTGCGCAGGTAAGGTCACGCAACCGGGCGCGTTACGTCAGTGGGCCACCCGCCTTCTCCCCGTGCGCGCGCCCTGCGGTTACTTTCCCGCCGTCGGGGTGGCCGCTTCCTGCCCCGGGCCCTGCGCATTGGCCGTGGGGGCGACCGGCCCCTCGGGGATACAGCGCTGGAGCACCCGGCCGCCCAGCATGGTCGGATCGGGCTGGTCGGTGCAGGCCACCATCAGCGCCACCGCCAGCTCCACATTATGACGCGCCCTGTGCGACGGCTTGACCAGCGCCGCCATGAGCATGCGCTTGCCGTATTTGAGCGAGAGCGCCATGTCATAGACCTGCTGACCCGACAGCCCGCCATCCTGCAGGCGGCTGACCAGCCCCCCTTCCGCCATGAAATAGGAAGAAATCAGCAGGTAGTCCTGCGCGGCGGGGGGCAGGCCGGATATGGTCTGCCGCGTCGTCTCGCCATGGCAGGCGGCAAGCAGGCCGGTGACGACCAGCA
The DNA here is from genome assembly GCF_021295395.1 of Komagataeibacter sp. FNDCR2. Lineage (NCBI taxonomy): Bacteria > Pseudomonadati > Pseudomonadota > Alphaproteobacteria > Acetobacterales > Acetobacteraceae > Komagataeibacter > Komagataeibacter sp. FNDCR2. Next base: position 2,833,284 of record NZ_JAIWOU010000001.1, on the reverse strand, counting down.
CCAGAAGGCTGCGGGAAACATATCGTGCAAAATCGGTCATCTGGTGGCTACCCTGGGCGTAGAGACGGGTTCAGGAGGTCTTGCTGCCGATATTTTCGAACATCGGCGTGGATGAAGGCGTGGGCCGGACCGCCCGAACGGCGTTTTTGAAACAGTATTTTACCGCAGGATAGTGGGCAGTCATCGCCCATGGCACAAGGGCACGCATATACGGCAAAAAAATGGGCGCCCGGCATGCGGGCGCCCGTCCAGAAGCTGGGGTGGCAAAAAATCAGACTTTTGCCGCACTCTCCGGCTTCTGCGCCGCATCGGCCTTCAGCACATCGAGAATATCCTGAAGCAGAACCTCACTACGCGGCGGCGCGGGCGGAGTTGCGGGCTTTTCGGCCTCCTTTTTCACCGTAAGGCGGTTGATGGCCTTCACGACCCAGAAAATCACGAAACCGATGATCACGAACTGGATCACCGCATTGAGAAACAGCCCGATATTGATCGTGACCGCGCCCGCCTTCTGGGCATCGGCCAGGGTGGCGAGATGGGGGCCACGCAGGGTGATGAACAGGTTGGTAAAGTCGATACCGCCAATCAGCAGTCCCAGCACCGGCGTGAACACGTCCTTCACCAGGCTGTTCACGATTGCGGTAAACGCCGCACCGACAATGACACCGACCGCCAGATCAACCACATTGCCGCGCATGAGAAACGAGCGGAATTCACCCAGCCACCCCGGCACATGAATTTCCCTGACGTGCAGTTCAGGCACGTGATCCGGCAACTTCGCCATTATTACCAATCCTTTGCTTCGAATAGATGACCATTCCGGTCTAGCATGTCACGACATCATGACGACTGAATATCGCCCATCCTTCTTTCCATTCCCCTACCATGATGCAACGCGGTAACACTTGGGAACGGAACCCGGGAAACCGGCTTTTTTTTCATCGGGTGTTGATCTTGCCGGCGCTTGTCGTCTATAGGCCAGCCAAACGAACGCCCCCGGTCGGCATCGGTGGGCCCAGCGCGAAAGTTAGTTGAAATGAAATCCGGCATCCACCCCGACTACCACGACATCAACATCATCATGACCGATGGCACCGAGTACACCACCCGCTCGTGCTACGGTAAGCCCGGCGACACGCTGCGCCTGGACATCGATCCGAAGTCCCATCCGGCATGGACCGGCGTGCAGCGCATGATGGACACCGGGGGCCAGGTCGCGAAGTTCAACAAGAAGTTCGGCGCGCTGGGGCAGCGCAAGAAGGGCTGATCAGCTCCGCCTCCACCAGATACGGACTGCTATTGGTGCGAATGCCCGGCCCCTTGAACGGGGGGCCGGGCATTCCCATGTCTGGACTGCACGGACGCCCCTGAGGGTTCGCGCATCACCCTGACATCACGGCCCGCTCGATCGAGGGACCGTACCATCGCAGACCTTGCTTCATGGAGGTTTTCAACATGGCTTATGATTTCGCGCCGCTGTTCCGCAGCGCAATCGGCTTTGACCGTCTGGCCCAGCTTGTCGATACGGCGGCCCAGAATCCGGTCAGCCCGTCCTACCCCCCCTACAACATCGAAAAACTGACCGACAGCCAGTACGCGCTGACCATGGCGGTCGCGGGTTTCGGCTCCGATGACATCGAACTGACCGTGCAGGACAATACGCTGATCGTGGCCGGTCGCGTGGGTGAGACCACACAGGGCAGGGAAATGCTCTATCGCGGCATCGCCACGCGCGCGTTCGAACGCCGCTTCGTGCTGGCCGACCATGTGGTGGTGGAAAATGCGGACCTGACCAACGGGCTGCTGCGCATCGCCGTACGGCAGATCGTGCCCGAGGCCCTCAAGCCACGACGTATTCCCGTCTCCTCCGGTCAGGCCACGGCCACCAGCGCCCCGCGCGATGAAGTGGCCCCGGAAACCGAAGCCCCCCTGCCCGGCCAGCTTGCCGCCGCCACCATGGCGTCGGCCGGCGCGCCCCAGCAGGCGGCATGCGCAACCTGATTGCCCATATTTTACAACAGGGGCGGGCCAGTGGTCCGCCCCTGTTTTTTATTGTGGTGAAACATCCCGGGCGGATGGATTGAAGTCTTGACCTTTACCACCCGCAACCTTCATATCACTTCCACGAGTGTTTTCTGTTTTTGGCGCGCCAGCAGGTACGCACGGTTTCCGCTTCGGAAGGGAACCGTTTCAAACACCCTTTCAGGTGCCTGCGTGTGGCGCCACACGCTGTAGGACCTGAGTGATAATGACCGCCCTGCCCCTGATGCCCAAGGCAACCGCCGTGTGGCTTATTGAAAAAACGGCGCTGACCTTTACCCAGATCGCCGAGTTCTGTGGAATGCATCCCCTGGAGGTCCAGGCCATCGCCGATGGGGAAGTGGCGCAGGGAATCGTGGGCTACGACCCGATTGCCAACCACCAGCTCACGCAGGCCGAGATCGACCGCTGTGAAAAGGATCCTGAGTCGCGTCTCAAGATCCTGCCGCCCGCCAACCCGATCAACCGCCGCTCGAAGGGCGCGCGCTATACGCCGGTGGCCAAGCGCAATGACCGCCCGGATGCGATCGCCTTCATCCTGCGCAACTTCCCGCAACTGTCCGAACAGCAGACCAGCAAGCTGCTGGGCACGACGAAGGACACCATCGAGAAGGTCCGCAGCAAGCAGCACTGGAACAGCCCCAACATCAAGCCGCGCGATCCGGTTACGCTGGGTCTGTGCAGCCAGACCGACCTGAACGCCATGGTGGCCGCCGCCAATGAGCGTCTCGCACGTGAGGGCCAGGCTGTCCCGCCGCCCCTGGAACTGGATGACGACGGCGAGAACAGCATCTGATCGACCCGGCCTGCCCGGCATGAAGGCCGGGCGGCCCGCGGGACGATCAGCCCAGTCTGGCGAGACGCTCGATCTCCTCCTTCAGTCGGAGTTTTTCCAGCTTGAGCCTGCGGATGGTGACTTCATCCGGCATGGGTCGGCGGTCTTCATCAAAGATACGGGCGTCAAGCCGCGCATGGCGATTTTTGAGGCTGTTGATACGCGCTTCATAAGACATGGAACCCTCCAGCGTCTTTGTTACGACCCAGGCAGGCTAGACCAGACCGGCTGGCGAATTCCATGCTAAAATTGCAGGCCATGGGGTTGATGCCGGGCATTTCGTCTTTTGCGGCGGATATGCTTAGGATAGCCAACGCCCACCTAACAGACGAGCCGCCATGCTGACAGATCGGGATACCCTCCTTCGCAAGCTGCACGAACTGCGCAGCGAACACCGCGACCTTGATACGGTCATCAATCGCATGGCGTTGCAGATAACGGACCAGTTGCAACTGCAACGGCTGAAAAAGCGCAAGCTCCTGCTGAAGGATGAGATCGCATGGCTGGAAAGCCGACTGATCCCGGACAGCATCGCCTGAATACCTGACGAGAGTACGTTACCGTGAGCCACCCCCCCGTTCCGCCCACCGGCGCGCAGACACCGCGCGTCGGGATGATCATGGGCAGCCAGTCCGACTGGGAAACCATGCGTCACGCCGCCAGCGTGCTTGAGGCGCTGGATATCGCGCATGAAATCCGCATCGTCTCGGCGCATCGCACCCCGGACCGGCTGGCAGAGTATGCGAAGACCGCACAGGGCCGCGGGCTGTCCGTCATTATCGCGGGCGCGGGCGGGGCCGCGCACCTGCCGGGCATGTGCGCGGCATGGACGGCGCTGCCGGTACTGGGCGTGCCGGTTGAATCGCACGCGCTCAAGGGCATGGACAGCCTGCTGTCGATCGTGCAGATGCCCGGCGGCATTCCCGTCGGCACGCTGGCCATAGGCAAGGCGGGAGCTACCAACGCCGCCCTGTTCGCGGCGTCCATCCTCGCCCTGTCCGATCCCGCGCTGGGGGCGCGCCTGGCGGCATGGCGGGAACGCCAGAGCGCATCGGTCGCGCAGGAACCGACCCGATGAGCGCACTGCCGCCCGGCGCGGTGCTGGGCATCGTGGGGGGGGGGCAGCTTGGCCGCATGTCCGCCATTGCCGCCGCGCGGCTGGGGTATCGCGCCCATATCCTGACGCAGGAGGCCGATGGCCCGGCGGCCCAGGTGGCGCATGCCCTCACGCTGGGGCGATATGACGACCATGACGCCCTGCGCCGGTTTGCCGATGCCGTGGATGTCATCACCTTCGAATTCGAGAATATCAGCGCCGATGGTCTGGACCTGCTGTCCAGCATCCGGCCCGTCCACCCCGCCGGGCGCATCCTGCGCATAAGCCAGGACCGCATTGCCGAAAAAACCTTCATGGCGGAAACCGGCATTCCGGTCGCCCCCTGGCAGGCCGTGCATGACCGTGCCGATCTGGACCGGGCGGCGGCGGCGCTGGGCTATCCCTTCATCCTCAAGACCACGCGCCTTGGCTATGATGGCAAGGGCCAGGCCCGCATCCATGATGCCGCCGGGCTGGATGCCGCCTTTGACAGCCTGCGGCCCCATCCGCTGGTGGCCGAGGGAATGGTGCATTTCGCCTGTGAGGTGAGCGTGATGGTCGCGCGCAATGCGCACGGTGAGGTCAGTGCCTTCGACGTGACGGAAAACCGCCACCGCGACGGGATTCTGGACATAAGCCTCGCGCCCGCGCGCATCCCGCCCGACCTGGCCGCGCAGGCCCGTGACCTGGCCCGGCGCATCGCGGTGGCGCTTGATCTGGTGGGGCTGCTGGGTGTCGAGATGTTCGTGGACCGTGATGGCAGCCTGCGGGTGAATGAAATCGCCCCCCGCCCCCACAATTCCGGTCACTGGACCATGGACGCCTGCCCGGTCGACCAGTTCGAGATGCATGTGCGGGCCGTGACCGGCCTGCCCCTTCCGCCCGCCATCCGCCACAGCGATGCGGTGATGAAGAACCTGATCGGGCCGGACGACATGGCCCTGTGGCCACGGATCATGGCGGCCCCCCGCCTGCTGGCCCACCATTACGGCAAGACGGAAGCCCGCCCCGGCCGCAAGATGGGGCATGTGAACGTACTGTTCGCGCAGGGTGGCCTGCCGGGGGAATTCGGGGTCGAGGCGGCCCTTGGCCCGCTGGCCACGGCTAGATAATCAGCCCCATCTCGCGGAAGCTGCACGTCCGGCCATTGCCGACGATGATGTGGTCATGCACCGTCACCTGCATGAGCTTGCCAAGCTGGACGATGCGCATGGTCATTTCAATGTCAGCGCCCGACGGCTCCGGTCGCCCCGCCGGGTGGTTATGGGCCAGCACCAGCCTGCTGGCCCCGAGCCCGAGCGCGCGGCGCATGATCTCGCGTGGATAGACGGGCGAATGGTTGACCGTGCCGGTGCCCATCAGTTCATCGGCCAGAAGGTGAAACGCCGCATCCACGAACAATACGCGGAACTGTTCGACCACCTCATGGCCCATGCTGGCCTGAAGATAGGCCATGAGCCCTTCCTGCCCGGACAGCACATCCGTCCGCCGCACGCGGCTGCGGTGCAGCCGCACGGCCGCCTCCCGCATGACGGCAAGCAGCGGCGGCAGGGCCGTCTCCCCTCCGGCCACCTCATCCACCGCCCCCACATGCGCCGACAGCGCCATGCCAGCCGAACCGAAACGCTCCAGCAGGCTGGCCGCAAGGCGGTCGGGCGCGGGGTGGGTGGTATCGAGCGTGCGGATCATCTCCCGCAGGAAGGCAAGGTCATCGGCACGGCTCACGCCGGGGGTAGTGGGCACGGATTGGTCCGGTTGCGGCCTTTTATCGGGCAAAATGGAGACTTCTCAACAATTTCAGCGCAAAATCCGGCCTGATCGTGCATGATGGGGCAGGACTAGGAGCTTATGAACCTGCATGCTGTTTCAGAAATCCCATACCGTACTCTTTGATCTGGACGGAACCATCGTTCGTTCGCGTGATGGCATTGTGGACTCCATTCACGCCCTGCTGCGTGACCTGGGGCATGAACCCGACATGTCGATCGACCTGACATGGGTGGTCGGCCCGCCGCTGGAAGAACTGATCGGCCATGTCCTGGCCCATTATGGCGATGACCGGGTGCAGGAAGCCATGGCGCTTTACCGCAAGCACTACGAATCGGAAGGGATGCATAAAACCCCGGTATTCGACCACATGCGCCATGTGATCGAGACCCTGTCCGCCGAAGGGGTGCGGCTGTTCGTGGCGACATCCAAGCCCCGGCACCTGGCGCGCAAGATCCTGCACCTGCGCGATCTGGTCCGGTTTTTCGATGGCCTGTCCGGCGCGCGCGCGGATGACAGCGGCGCGGAAAAGCCGGAACTGATCGCCGCCCTGCTGCGCGAACACAACATCCGGCGTGAAGATGCGCTCATGATCGGGGACCGCCGGCATGACATAAGCGGCGCCCATGCCAACCATGTCCGCGCCCTTGGCGTGCTGTGGGGCTATGGCTCGCGTGAGGAACTGATCGAGGCAGGCGCCGATGCGCTGGTCAGCCAGCCTGCCGAACTGCTTGAGGCCATCCGCCAGCAGTTTGCCGCGGCCGACGCCCACCCCCACCGCTGAGACGCTGTTTGAAGGGGCTGCCCGGGAATATCCTGCGAATTATTAAGGAAGCCATTCCCGGCGCCTATGCCGTAATCACGTCACGCATGCTGAGCGTCGTGCCACCGCCACGGACCAGACAGTCCTGCAACGCCAGCCCCAGCAGCCGGGCATGGGCGTGCAGCATGCGCAGGAAACGCAGGTCGCCCGCACTGCCCTGCGGCGGCGGCGGCCGCGCGCCCATGTCCCGCACGGCGATAAGGGAGACGGCATGCAGTTCCAGCGCGCGCGCCAGCACGGCGCGGCACATTTCCGCGGCCGGGCCGCTCAGGACCATCTCATCCGCCAGCATGTGACGCGCGGAATCAAGATAGAAGACCCGCACCCCGTCCCGGTCGGGACAGGGCGCTCCATCGCAGTGTTCCAGCAGCGCCGCCATATCCCCAAGGACCGCCTGCCCCCGTGGGTCGGCATGGCTCAGGCGCGCCGCCACGCGGGCGGGACAGGACAGGACCGCAGCCCCGCGCGGCCCCAGCCCGGCCGCCCGCAGGGCTTCGGGCGGGGCGTCAAGCACCGCTTCAAGCCCGCCGAAATGCGCCAGCAGCGCCTTGGCCTGCGGCTTGGTGTCCCGCCTTGGCACGGCGGCGAACAGCAGCACCTCCAGCAGTTCGTAATCGGCCAGTGACTGCGCGCCCGCCATGCGGATACGCCTGCGCATGCGCGCCCGGTGGCCCCCCGGCCCCGTCACCATCATGCCTTTCATGCCGCTTGCCCGTTGTTGCGCATATTTTTCCCGACCCCACCCGTCATGGCCATAAGTGATAGCATTGGTTCCCCCGCCGCGGGATTGGTATAGAAGGTAGCGTGATGGACAGCCTTATCCCCACCGGCCCGGAGCCGGATTATCTCAACCGCCTCAATCCCGAACAGCGGGACGCCATCGAGACCACGGATGGCCCGCTTCTGGTCCTTGCCGGCGCGGGCACGGGCAAGACGCGGGTGCTGACCACGCGGTTCGCGCATATCCTGCTATCGGGCCGCGCGCGCCCGAACCAGATACTCGCCGTGACCTTCACCAACAAGGCCGCGCGCGAAATGCGCGAACGTGTCGGCGCGCTGCTGGGTGAACCGGCGGAGGGGCTGTGGCTGGGCACGTTCCATGCTCTGTGCGCGCGCATGCTGCGCCGCCATGCGGAATATGTCGGCCTGACCAGCAGCTTCACCATCCTTGATACCGATGACCAGCTCCGCCTGCTCAAGCAGGTGCTCGAACCCTACCGCATCGACACCAAACGCTGGCCGCCACAGGCGATTCTGGGGGTGATCCAGCGGTGGAAGGACCGGGGGCTGGCCCCCGAATCCATCACGGCGGCGGAGGATACGGATTTCGCCAACGGGCGCTGCGCGGAAATCTATGCCGGCTACCAGTCCCGGCTGAAGCAGATCAACGCGTGCGATTTTGGCGATCTCATGCTGCACATGACGGAAATCATGCGCCGCCACCCCGATGTGCTGGCGCAGTATCACCGTTTCTTCCGCTATATCCTGGTGGATGAATATCAGGACACCAACACCATCCAGTACCTGTGGCTGCGGCTGCTGGCCCACCGGCAGGGACAGCCCGCCAACATCTGCTGCGTGGGCGATGATGACCAGTCGATCTATTCATGGCGCGGGGCGGAGGTGGAAAACATCCTGCGCTTCGAACGTGACTTTCCCGGCGCGCGGGTGGTGCGGCTGGAGCGCAATTACCGCTCCACACGGCAGATACTGGGCGCCGCCTCCGGCCTGATCGCCCATAACGAAGGGCGGCTGGGCAAGACGCTGCATCCGGGGCGCGAGGATGCCGAAGGCGAAAAGGTGCGCGTCATTTCCGTACAGGATTCGGATGACGAGGCCCGCATGGTCGGCAGCGAGATCGAACGCCTGCGCAGCGACGGCCATGCCATGGCCGGGATCGCCATACTGGTACGCGCCGGATTCCAGACCCGCGCGTTCGAGGAACGGCTGATCACCCTCGGCCTGCCCTACCGCGTGGTGGGCGGGCTGCGGTTTTACGAACGCGCCGAAATCCGCGACGCCATCGCCTATATGCGCGTGGTCAACCAGCCATCGGATGATCTGGCCTTTGAGCGGATCATCAACGTGCCGCGCCGGGGTGTCGGCACGGCGGGGTTGCAGAAGATGCACCTCCATGCCCGCGCGCGCGAACTCCCGCTGACCGCCGCCGTGCTGGACCTGCTGGCCATGGGCGAGATCAAGGGCCGGGCGAAGGAACAGTTGACCGCGCTCATGCACACGCTGGCCGCCACGCGCGCCATGCTGGAGCGTGAGGGGCATGTCGTCGCCATCGAGCACCTGCTCGAAGACTCCGGCTATGTAGGCATGTGGAAGGCCGATAAATCCCCCGATGCGCCGGGCAGGCTGGAAAACCTGAAGGAACTCGTCCGCTCGCTTGCGGATTATGAAAACCTCAGCGGATTTCTGGAGCATGTCGCCCTTGTCATGGATACGGAGGACAAGGCCGGTCAGGACAGCCTGAGCATCATGACCCTGCACGGCGCGAAAGGGCTGGAATTCGACACCGTGTTCCTGCCCGGATGGGAGGAAGGGGTCTTCCCCTCCCAGCGCACGCTTGATGAGGGCGGCCTGAAGGGGCTGGAGGAAGAACGCCGCCTTGCCTATGTCGGCATCACGCGCGCGCGCCGCAGGGCCATCATCAGCCATGCGGGCAACCGGCTGATCTATGGAAGCTGGCAGTCCGCCATTCCCAGCCGCTTTATCGAGGAACTTCCCGCCGAACATATCGAAACCATGGGCGACACATCCAACAGCCGGCGCAGTTTCCTCGGTCGCCCCGCCGTGTTTGGCGGCACGCCCTTCCCGCTGGTCGCCAGCCGCCGCGTGCATGATGTCACGCCACCGGCCGCCACCACGCCGGGCATGAAGGTGGGGGTGCGTGTATTCCACCAGAAATTCGGCTACGGCACCATTACCGCGGTCGAGGGCAACCGGCTGGAAATCGCGTTTGAAAAAGCAGGCCCCAAGCGGGTGATCGATACATTTGTTGAGCAGGTATAAATGAGCCTTTCCCCCCGGCGTCACGCCACAGAACTGGAAACCATATCGGTCACTGTCCCGCCTGATGCGGTCGAGCCTTATGAATCCGCCCTGTCCACCGTCTGCACCACCATCGGTATTTTCGAAGTGGATGACAGCCAGACACTGTGGCGCGTGGAGGGGGTCAAGGATACCGGCAGCGGCGAGGACGAACTGCGCGCGGCCCTGATCCTTGCGGCGCTGACCAGCGGCGTCGATGCGGAACTCGAACGCAGCCACACGGAGTCGGAAGGGTGGCTGGCCCGCACCTACGAATCCTTTCCCGAACAGCTCGCGGGCCGGCGCTTCGCCATCCGGGGCACGCATCTGGAACGCGCGGGCCGCCCGCAGCGCATCACCATCACGCTCGATGCGGGGGTGGCCTTCGGCTCGGGTGAGCACGGCTCCACGCGCGGCTGCCTGCGCGCGCTGGAAATGATCGCCTGCCGCAACCCCCGCCGCATCCTTGACCTGGGCTGTGGCTCGGGCATTCTGGCCATGGCCGCCGCCGCCCTGCTGCACCGGCCCGTGCTGGCGACCGACATCGACCCGTGGTCGGTGCGCGTGACCCGGCGCAATGCCGCCATGAACGGCCTGGCCACGCTGGTGGACTGTCACCTTGGCAATGGCTGGGCCACGCCCGCCATCCGCCGCCATGCGCCCTATGACCTGGTTTTCGCCAATATCCTTGCCCGCCCGCTATGCGCCATGGCGGTCGACCTTGCCCATAACCTGATGCCCGGCGGCACCGCCATCCTGGCGGGGCTGCTGAACACGCAGGTCCGCATGGTGCTGGCCGCCCACCGTCGCCATGGCCTTGTGCTTGAGCGCCACCTGCGCGAGGGAGACTGGGCGACGCTGATCCTGCGCAAGCCCCATGGCTGACCGCCCCGCGCTGCTGATCCGCGATGCGACGGATGCCGATATCCCGGCCATTGTCGAGATCGTCAATCACGCCATCCGCAACAGCACCTCCATGTGGGAAACGCACGAGACCACCGTGGCCGCCCGGCTGGAATGGCTCCATGACAGCCAGACCAGCGGCTACCCCGTCATGGTGGCGGAAATGCCCGATGGCAGCGTGGCGGGATACAGTAGCTGGAAAATGTTCCGCCCCTTTTCGGGCTACGTGCATACGGTCGAACACTCCGTCTATATCGCCCCGGCCTACAAGCGGCAGGGCATTGGCAGCGCGCTGCTTCAGGCGCTGTGCGACCGGGCGAAGGCGGAGCATGTGCACGTGATGGTGGCGGGCATCACGTCCACCAACGTCGCCTCCCGCCTGCTGCATGAACGCTTCGGTTTCCAGCATGGCGGGCTGATTCCCGAATGCGGCATCAAATTCGGCCGGTGGATGGACCTGCTGTTCCTGTACCGCATCATATCGCATTCCTGATCCATTACCGCCGCAAAGGAAGCTCCCATGTCCCAGGCTCCAAACCGTCTCGATGCGCTGCGCGCCGCCCTGAAGCAGATGGGGGTGGACGGCTTTGTCCTGCCGCGTGGGGATGAACATCTGGGCGAATACGTCGCCCCCTGCGCCGAGCGCCTGGCATGGCTGACCGGCTTTACCGGCAGCGCGGGGATGGCCGCCATCCTGCCCGATCGCGCCGCCGTCTTTTCCGACGGGCGCTACACCACCCAGATGGAACAGCAGGTGGACGCCGCGGCATGGGAACGCCGGCACCTGCGCGAAACCCCGCCCGCGACATGGCTGGCCACGCATGGGGCTGACCGGCGAATCGGCTATGACCCGCGCCTGATCAGCGAAAGCGCGCTGCGTCCCTTCATCGAGGCCGGGCTGGATCTGGTCTCACTTCCCGCCAACCCGGTGGACCGCATCTGGACCGACCGCCCCGCCCCGCCGTGCACGCCCTGCGTGCCGCAGCCGCTGCAATGGGCCGGGCAGGACAGCCACGCCAAGCGGGCGCGCATCGCCGGGGATCTGCGCAAGGCGGGCGAATCCGCCGTGGTGCTGAGCGATCCGGCCTCCATCGCATGGCTGCTGAACATACGCGGGCAGGATGTGCCCTATACGCCGCTCAGCCTGAGCTTCGCCATCGTGCATGACGATGCGCGCGTCACCCTGCTGATCGCACCGGACAAGGTGGCGGATGAAACCCGCGCGTGGCTGGGCACGGATATCACCATCCAGCCCCCGCACGCGCTTGAAGACGCGCTGCGCGCGCTGGCCCCCGCCCGCGTGCGCGTGGACCCGGCCAGCAACGCCCTGTGGTTCATCCAGGTACTGGAGGATGCGGGCGCCACCGTCATGCGCAAGGGCGATCCCTGCCTGCTGCCCAAGGCGATCAAGAACCCGACCGAGCAGGAGGGCAGCCGCCGCGCCCACCTGCTTGACGGGGTGGCCATATGCCGTTTCCTGCACTGGCTGGATGAAAACGCGACCCGCACGGCGGAGCTTGAGGCCGCCACCCGGCTCGACCACTTCCGCGCGGCCTGCGCGGACTACCGGGGGGAAAGTTTTCCCGCCATTTCGGGGGCGGGGCCGAACGGGGCCATCATCCACTACCGGGTCACCCCCGAAACCGACCGCGCGCTCCAGCCCAACGAGGTCTACCTGATCGATAGCGGCGGCCAGTACCCCTTTGGCACGACCGACATTACCCGCACCGTGTGGACCGGGCCGGACAGGCCCGATGAGGACGTGCGCAACGCCTTTACCCGCGTGCTGCGCGGGCATATCGCGCTGGCGCGCGCCCGCTTTCCCGATGGGGTGACCGGCCACGCGCTCGATGCCCTCGCCCGCCACGCGCTGTGGGAAGACGGGCTGGATTATGACCACGGCACCGGCCACGGCATTGGCAGCTACCTGTCCGTGCATGAAGGCCCGGCGACCATTTCCCCCGTTTTCCGTCCCGTGCCCCTCCAGCCCGGCATGATCCTGTCCAACGAGCCGGGCTATTACCGCCCCGGCGCGTTCGGCATCCGGCTGGAGAACCTCCATCTGGTCCAGCCCTCCCCCATCGGGGAGGCGGGGCGGCGGTTCCTGGAATTCGAGGTGCTGACCCTGGCCCCCTTTGACAGGCGGCTGATTGACGCCACCGTCCTGGAGGGCGGCGAAACCGCATGGCTGGACACTTACCATGCACGGGTTTTTGAACGGATTGCACCACATCTGGATACACCGGCGCGGATATGGCTCAAGGCCGCCTGCGCGCCATTGCACGCCGGATAATGTGACTGCAAAACCATGACCGCACCCCGGTGGCCCGATTGTCACATGTGCTTCCGGGGCCTAGGACTTTTAACCAGTTCCGACGGGGCACCCGGCAACGAACCGGGTAGGCCAAGCCGGTGGGCATGCTGAAACGCTTTTCAGTAGCAAGCACAAAGGGAGACGTTCGAGAATGTCTGCAGAAAAAACAATTCCCGCTACCCTGATTCCCGGTGATGGAATCGGGCCTGAAATTGTCCAGTCCGTTGTTGAAGTCCTGGATACGGTCGGTGCTCCCTTCAAATGGGAAAAGGCACTTGGTGGTGTCTCGGCACTTGATGCCACGGGTAGCCCGCTGCCCAAGGAAACGATCGACAGCATCCGCCGCACCGGCCTTGCGCTGAAGGGCCCGCTGACCACGCCCGTCGGCGGTGGCTTCAAGTCCATCAACGTCACACTGCGCCAGGAGTTCGGCCTGTTCGCGAATGTGCGCCCCACCAAGACGATCGTGCCCGGTGGCCGTTTCGAGAACATCGACCTCGTCATCTTCCGCGAAAACCTTGAAGGGTATTACGCGGCGATGGAAAACTACATCGCCGTGGGTGACGACCCCAAGGGCATCGCCATGGGCGCGGGCTACACCTCCCGCGCGGAATGCAACCGCATCGTGCGCTATGCCTTTGAATACGCGGTCAAGAACAACCGCAAGCGCGTGACGCTGGTGCACAAGGCCAACATCCTGAAGCTGCTGACCGGCCTGTTCCTGGAAGAAGGCCGCAAGGTCGCCAAGGAATATGAAGGTCGCGTGGAAGTGAACGAGCGCATTGTCGATGCCTGCGCCATGCAGCTCGTGACCGATCCGTGGCAGTTCGACTGCATCGTCACCACCAACCTGTTCGGTGACATCCTGTCCGACCTCACGGCCGGTCTGGTTGGCGGGCTTGGCCTGGCGCCGGGTGCGAACATTGGTGAAAAGGCCGCCGTGTTCGAAGCCGTGCACGGTTCGGCCCCCGACATCGCGGGCCAGAACAAGGCCAACCCGACTTCGCTGCTGCTGGCGGCGAACATGATGCTGAAGCATGTGGGCCGGCAGGATCTGGCCACCCGCATCGACAAGGCCATCGAGAAGGTCATCACCTCCGGCGCCGTGCGCACGGGTGACCTTGGCGGCAAGGCCAGCACGACGGACCTGACGGCGGCCCTCAAGCAGGCGCTGGTCTGATCCGGCTTTCCCCCGCTGGCGGCCAGCCCGCCGCGGGGGATACGGGAAGCTGCCTGATTACAGCATGTTCCCTGGGCGGGCTTTTCAGCCAGCCTTAAAAAAAGGGCCGTGGCGTCACCCGCCACGGCCCTTTTTTGCATTCCGGAAAGAAACCCCGTCAGCTCCCGCGATAGGTCGAGAACCCGTAGGGCGAGACCAGCAGCGGCACATGGTAATGCCCCCCTTTCCCGTCCGGCGCGGGCCGCGCCACGCCAAAGGCGATCGGCACGACATCAAGGAACGGCGGATCGGACAGGGCGACATCGCGCGCCCGGAAATAATCCGCCACCGCGAAATCCAACCGGTAGGCGCCTGCCTGCATCTCACCCATATGCTGGCTGAGTTCAGGGCAGCGACCATCGGCATTGGTCACACCGCGAAACAGGCAGTCCTGCCCCTGCCACAGGCTGATGGCCATGCCCGCCGCGGGCCTGCCGGATACGAGATCAAGCACATGGGTGGAAAGCGTACTCATGGTTCCTGCTCCATGCGTTCCAGCACATCCGCCAGGCGGAGCGCCGCGATCTTGTTGATTTCAGCCAGGGCGGCCTGCTGCTCGGCCTCCGGCGTGTTTTCCAGCCGGGTCTGCATCCCGTTCAGGATCCCCTCCTTGTCCGACCGCCGCACGCAGATGATGAACGGAATCCCGAATTTGGCGGCATAGGCCTCATTCAGGGCGCGGAAGCGGGTGAACTCCTCCGGTGTGAGTCGGTCCAGCCCGGCCGATGCCTGTTCGGCGGCGGAAGCCGAGGTCAGCGTCGGGTCAACCCCCATGCGCTGCGCAAGCTCCGGATGGGCACGGATCAGCACCAGCTTTTCCGTGTCATGCGCCTGGTCCAGTTCATGCCGCATGGCCGCGAGCATGGCCTGCGCATCGGTAAAGGGGCCATGGGCGTGCGCGCGGTGCGCCACCCACGGGGAATGTTCATACAGCGCCCCGAACAGCTCGACAAACCGCACGGGGGAAAGCGTATTGACCCGCCCGATCACGTCGCTCATGCCGGATGCACCTTCTGCCAGTGCCGCGCGATATCCAGCCGCGTCGCGACCCAGACCTTTTCCCGTTCGGCAATATAGTCCAGAAAGCGCGCCACGGCCCGCGCGCGGCCCGGACGGCCCGCCACGCGGCAGTGCAGGCCAACCGACATCATGCGCGGCCTGTCGGCCCCTTCCTCATACAGCATCTCGAAGGTATCGCGCAGGTAGTTGAAGAACTGCTCGCCTTCCGTAAAGCCGTTCAGGGCGACAAAGCGCATGTCGTTCACATCCAGCGTGTACGGCACGATCAGTTGCGCACGGCCATTGCTGCGGTCGTAATAGGGCAGGTCATCGGCGTAAGAGTCGGCGTCATAGACAAAGCCGCCTTCCTCCGCGATCAGGCGGGCGGTGTTGGGGCTGGTGCGGCCCTGGTACCAGCCGAGCGGGCGCGACCCGGTCAGTTCCGTATGCAGCGCGATGCATTCGTGAATATGGGCGCGCTCCACCGCTTCGGGAATGTGCTGGTAATCAATCCAGCGCAGCCCGTGGGAGGCGATTTCCCACCCCGCATCCTTCATCGCCGCGACGGCGGCAGGATTGCGCGCCATGGCGGCGGCCACCCCGAAAACCGTAAGCGGCCGCGAACGCTGGGTAAAGATGCGGTGCAGGCGCCAGAACCCGGCACGCGCACCATATTCATACAGGCTTTCCATCGCGATCGCGCGCGCGCCGGGAATGGACTGCGCCCCCACCATTTCCGACAGGAAGGCTTCCGACCCGCGATCCCCATGCAGGACCGAATTCTCGGCCCCCTCCTCATAATTGATGACGAACTGCACGGCGATCCGGGCCCCGCCGGGCCATTGCGCATCCGGCGGGTTGCCCGCATAGCCCACAAGGTCACGCGGATAGGCACCTGCGACAGACATGATGGCTGATCTCCCGTTCTTATGCGTTATAGGCGGCAAGGGCGGCGTCCACGCCGCTACCGGCGGCAAAGCCGTGGCCTTCGTGCCGCAGCACCGTTTCCAGCGCCCCCAGCGTGAGCAGCACCTTGTGCTTCTCGGCATTGTATCCCATCGCGCCGATGCGCCAGATCCGGCCCTGCAACGGGCCAAAGGCGCTGCCGATCTCGATTTCAAAATCCTCACGCATCCGCTGGCGCACGCGTTCGCCATCGAC
The DNA here is from genome assembly GCF_021295395.1 of Komagataeibacter sp. FNDCR2. Taxonomy (NCBI): domain Bacteria; kingdom Pseudomonadati; phylum Pseudomonadota; class Alphaproteobacteria; order Acetobacterales; family Acetobacteraceae; genus Komagataeibacter; species Komagataeibacter sp. FNDCR2. Next base: position 2,817,088 of record NZ_JAIWOU010000001.1, on the reverse strand, counting down.
GCCGTCGGGAATGTACACGCCGGTCACGTTGGTCATGCGGTATTTATCGCTGCCAAACAGTTCCAGCCCCATGGCGCGCAGCCCCGCGCACATGGCGCGGGACGCGCTGGCATGCCGGGCGAAGCGGGCTTCCAGCCCTTCTTCCACCATCACGCGCGCGGCCTCACGCGCGGCGTACAGCATGCTGGTGGCCTCGGTATGGTGGTTCAGGCGCTTTTCGGACCAGTAATCCATGATCATGGCCAGATCGAAATAGTTCGACGGGATGCGTGCCCGCACGCCATCGGTCGTATCGCTGCCACGAATACCGGCTTCCACATGGCGGCGCGCCATGATGTGTTCCGCCGCGCGGTCGGAAATGGTGATGGGCGCGGAACCCGGCGGGCCGCCCATGCACTTCTGCAGGCCACCGCTGACCACGTCCACGCCCCAGCGGTCGGTCGCCACCGCCATGCCGCCCAGCGTGGCCGTCGCATCGACATAGGACAGCACATCGTATTTGCGGCACAGCGCGCCCACGCCATCAAGCGGCTGCGCCATGGTGGTGGAGGTATCGCCATGGATGCAGGCCAGCACACGGGGGCGATGGGTCACGATCGCCTCCTCGATCTGCTCCAGTGTCGCGACCTCACCCCACGGAATATCCACGGTCACGATTTCCGCGCCGATCCGTGCCGCGATTTCGGACAGCAGCAGCCCGAAGCGACCCGCGCGCACGATCAGCAGCTTCATCCCCGGCTCGACCAGCGAGACAAGAGCCGCCTCGATCCCGGCGCGCGCCGTGCCGTCCACCAGGAAGGTCCAGCGGTTATCGGTCATGAAGACCTGGCGGTAGAGATCCATCGTCTGGTTCATGTACCCGGTCATTTCCGGGTCGAACTGGCCCAGCATGTCGGCCGCCATGGCCCGCAGCACGCGCGGGTGCGCGTTGACCGGTCCCGGCCCCATCAGCAGCCGGGCAGGAGGGTTGATCTGGCCAAAAAATGTCTGGGTCATCCGAAACGTCTCTCAAAAAGTCCGATAAAGGTCGTCATGGCGCGCAGGGCCTGGTCCGTATCCGCATCCGTCACGGATTCGGCGGGGTTATGGCTGATCCCCCCCGCGCAGCGGATGAACAGCATGGAAACCGGGGCCAGATGCGCCATGATCATCGCGTCATGCCCCGCACCGCTGACCAGCAGGCGCGCGGGCGCGCCGGTCACGTCATCCACCGCCTGTTCCATAAGCCCGGTCAGCACCGGGTCGCAGGGTGTGGCGTCAAGATCCTGCTGGAGCACCATGTCCAGCTCCATGTCGCGCTGCCGGGCCACCTGCCCGATGACCGCAAGGATATCCTGCGCCGCCCGGTCGCGCACCGCGTTGGTTCCGGCGCGGACATCAAGGGTGAACACCACCTCGCCCGGCACCACGTTCGCGGCGCCGGGCGTGACGTGCAGCGAGCCTACCGTCGCCACCAGCCCGTCGGTGCCCGCGCGGGCTATGCGCTCGGCCGCCAGGATCACCTCCGCCGCCGCCGCCAGCGCGTCACGACGCAGCGGCATGGCCACCGTGCCCGCATGCCCCGCCATGCCGCGCAGGGTCACGCGGTAGCGGTGCTGCGCGGCTATGGCGCTGACCACGCCAAGCGCGCGGCCTTCCGCCTCCAGCACCGGGCCCTGTTCTATATGCGCCTCGACATAGGCGAGGATCCGCTCGCCCCGGCGCGATGCGTGGTGCATGCCCCCGACATCCAGCCCGAATTCCTGCAAGGCGGTGGCAAGTGTCGCCGTGCCCGCCCAGTCGCTCATGGCCGGGTCCGGGGTTTCCAGCACACCGGCCACGGCGTGCGAGGTCAGCATGCCGGAGGGAAAACGTGATCCCTCCTCATCCCCGAAGCCGATGACTTCCAGCGCGAAGGGAAAGCGCTTTCCCGCCCGCGCGAAATGGGCCACCGCCTCGATCCCGAGGATGACGCCAAGCATGCCATCAAAAAAACCGCCATCGCGCACGCTGTCGATATGCGAGCCGATCAGCAGGACCGGGGCATCGGGGGTCGTCCCCTCGTAACGGCCGATCAGGTTGCCCGCCGCGTCCATGCGCGTGGTCATGCCCGCTTCCGCCATCCACGCGGCCAGCCGGTCGCATGTCGCGCGGTAGGACGGGCCGAGATAGGGGCGGAACAGGCCGCCTTCCATCTCGGAATACGGCGCTTTTCCCAGCAGGGCGCAGCGCGCCACCGCCCGGTGGCCCGATGGGCGGTCCATGCTGTCCGTCTCCCCTACCATGCGGCCACGCATCCATCGCTGCGCGGGTCGCTCGCCCCTTCCAGCAGGCCGGAGCCGTGGCGGACCAATGCCCCCGCATGCCCCATCTTGGAGGAAAATGGTTCCACACGTTCCATCTGGTGCCCCGCCGCGCGCATGCGCTCTATCACCGCCGGGTCGAAGCGGTCTTCATATTTCAGGCTCACGCTCGTCTCGCCCCATGTACGGCCCAGCAACCAGCGGGGTGCCGTGACCGCCTGCTGCAACGGCACGCCATAGCGGGCATAGCGGCTGAAGATGGCGGCCTGCGTCTGCGGCTGGCCCTCGCCGCCCATGGTGCCGTAAACCATGGTCCGCCCATCATGGAAGCGGGCCCCGGCGGGGTTGAGCGTATGGAACGGCTTGCGGCCGGGACGCAGCCCGTTCCAGCCCTGCGGGTCGAGGCCGAAGCTGGTGCCCCGGTTCTGCCACACGACGCCGGTGCGCGGCCCGACGATGCCGGACCCATATTCGAAATACAGGCTCTGGATCATGCTGACGGCCAGCCCGTCGGAATCGATCACGCCAAGCCAGACCGTATCGCCCGCCTGCGATGGCCATGGCCATGGCGCGGCCTTTCGGGGGTCGATGGCGCTGGCCATGCGGTCGAGCGCCCTGCCATCATCCAGAATATCCTGCGCCTGCACCGTCATGTAGGCAGGATCGCCCACATGGGTGTCACGATAGCGGAACGCCTGCTTGGTCGCCTCGACCAGACCGTGCAGGTAATCGAAATCATCCGCATGGTCGGCCTTCAGCCGGTCGAACAGCGCCAGGATCAGCAGCGACGCCACACCCTGCGTGGGCGGGGCCATGTTGTACAGGTCGGCCCCGCGAACCCGGGCATGCAGCGCGGGCTGGTGGCTGGCCTTGTGGGCCTGAAGGTCCGCCAGCGTAAGCGGGCTGCCAAGGTCGTGCAGGTCGGCGGCCAGTTCGCGCGCGACCGCGCCATGATAGAAGCTGGACAACCCTTCATCCGCCAGTCGCCGCAGCGTGGTGGCCAGACGGGGGTTATGCAGGATGTCGCCCACGCGCGGCAGGCGGCCGCCGGGCATGAACAGATCCCTGAATCCCGGCACATCGCTGAGCTCATCCGCCTTTTCGCGGGTGATTTCAGCCGCGCTGGCGGTTACGGGCACACCCTGTTCGGCATAGTACAGCGCATCGCGCAGCACGCGGCCCAGCGGCAGGCCGGGGGCCAGCGCATGGCTCCATGACAGCGCCATGTCCCAGCCCGAGACGGTGCCCGCCACCGTATTGGCCGCCAGCGGTCCGCGCCACGGAATCGCGTCCAGCCCGGCAGCGCGATAAAACGCGGCATCGGCCTTGCGGGCCGCGGCCCCGCAGGCATCTATGGTCTCGACGCGCCCGTCGGGCCACATGGTCAGCCAGAACGCATCCCCCCCGATCCCCGTCATGTGGGGGTAGACCACCGCCAGCGCCGCCGCCGTGGCGACGGCGGCTTCCAGCGCGGTCCCCCCTGCCTTGAGCACATCCAGCCCGGCCTGACTGGCCAGATGGTGGGGGGATGTGACCATCCCCCGGCATGAGCGCGGCGTGTTCAGCATGGGCTGTCCTTCGCGGCGTATCCCGCCGCCAGCGGGGTGCAGCGCGCCAGTCCGGCGCGCTGGAGTTCACGCGCCACCGCGAAAAGCTTGGCTTCGCCCCCTGGCGCGCCGATAAGCTGGATGCCCAGCGGCAGGCCGTCCCCCGCCAGCGGCGCGGCCAGCACCGGCAGGCCCGTCAGGCTGATCGGCTGGGTGAAAATGCCCAGATTGGCCCGGGCCGACACGGTCTTGCCATCCACGATGATGGACGGCTGGTCAATACGTGGCGCCACACCCACCGTGGTGGGGGCGATCAGCACATCCGCCTGCGCCAGTGCCGCGTGCACATGGTCACGGAACCAGCGACGGAACCTGTGCGCCTGCACGAAGGTGGCGGCGGGCAGCATGGCCCCCGCCATGAGACGGCCCCGTGTCGCGGGATCATACTGCATGGCGCGCCGCCGCAGGCGCGGCAGGTGCAGGTTGCCCCCTTCCGCCGCACTGATCAGGAAGGCCGCGGCCCGCGCGCGGGCCACCTCGGGCAGTTCGATCGTCTGGCCGTGGCCCAGATGGGCCATGACCGCATCAAGGCCGCTGGCCAGTTCCGCGGAGATGTTGCTGGCGAACCACCCGCCAAGACGGGCCACGCGCACATCACCCACCGCGGGCGGCGCAGGCAGCGGCGCACCCGCCATGATGGTGTAAACCGCCTCCAGATCCTCGACGGTGCTGGCCATGGGACCGACCACGTCAAGGCTCGCCACGAACGGATAGACCCCCTGCAATGGCATCTGCCCATAGGTTGGCTTCAGCCCCCACACCCCGCAGAGCGAGGACGGCACGCGGATGGAGCCATTGGTGTCCGACCCCAGCGTGAAGGGCAGCATCCCCGCCGCGACGGAAGCCGCCGATCCGCCCGATGACCCGCCCGCCAGCCGGGCGGGATCGTGCGGGTTGCGGGTCGTGCCATTATGCGTGTTCTCGGTGGAGAAACCGTAAGCGAATTCATCCATGTTCAGTGTCGCGAGCGGCACCGCGCCCGCCGCGCGCAGGCGGCCGACGACCGTGGCGTCCCGTGTCGCGGCCGGGTTGTCGCGCAGCACGATGGAGCCCGCGGTGGTGACCTCGCCCCGCACGTCAAACAGGTCCTTCACCCCGAAGGGCACGCCCGCCAGCGGGCCGGGATCCCGGCCCGCCGCGATGGCCCGGTCCACTTCCTCGGCCTGGGCCACGGCGGCGGCGCCCAGGATGCGGGTCACACTGTTAAAGCGCGTATCGCGGACTTCGATATCCGCGATCGCGCCCGTCACGACCGATACGGCGCTGCGACGGCGCGCGCGGATATCGGCCGCGAGCGCCAGCGCGCCCGCCATGGGGGTTACGGGCGCGTTCATGGCTGGTACTCGTAGGCTGGTTCACAGTCATCGGGCAGCGCAAACCCGGCCAGCAGGTCGGCATAACCGTGCAGTAGCGCCGTATTCGCCACGACATCGGGCATGCAGGCCTCCGGAATGGACAGACCGATAATCCGCGCCATGTCGGCTACTGGGGGAACCTTGCGGTCCTCACTCCCCCCCGCGCCGGTAACGCCCGGCGCGGGAGGTGAAACGCGTTCTGCGCTGCTCATCTGTTCATTTCCTCCCGAATGGATAAATCTACCCGGGACGTATCATGCAACAGGCGGGTCGAGACTGACCAGTTCCGGCACGTCATAGGCCAGCAGACTTTCCAGGTGCTGCTTGCCATCGGCCACGTACAGGTCACGCCCGATCCCGCGCACCAGACGCTCCACGCCAAAGCGCATGCCGCTGATGGACGCGCCGGACAGCCCCATGCTCGGCGTGGCCGAGAACGTGAAGTTGTGGATGTTGGCCAGCATCGGCGCCAGCGGATCCTCCGCATGGCGCGGCTGGAACTGGTAAGCATCCCCCAGGTAGGGATAGGTTTTCAGCACGGCGCTTTCACAATCCACCGGCGCCGTATAACGCTCACCCCACAGGGCGACGGACGGGGCGAAGGACGCCGTTTCCGGACGCAGCGACAGGTCCGTCGCGAAGCCCGTGCCGATGATCACGAAATCGAACCGCATCTCGCCATCGGGCGAATCGACCACGATCTCGTCGCCTTCCATCCGTACGCCCGTCCATGGGCAGCCGGTGCGGAAGGAGAAGGTCTCATGCCGGCGGCAACGCCAGAACGTATCCTGCGGCGGCGGCTGGTTCAGTTCAAAAATCCGGCGCATGAAGCCCCAGCGCAGGTCATCCGACAGCGCGGGGTAGTAGGCGAGGAACCCGGTATTTTCCATCCAGCGATACGGGTTGATGGACGGGATTTCCTTGCGGCGCAGGCACAGCGTCACGCTGCCCGCACCGGCTTCCAGCGCCGTCGCCGCGTTGTCGAATGCCGACGCACCGGCCCCCAGCACACCGATCCGCTTGCCCTTCAGCGCCGCGAAATCAATGTTTTCCGAAGTATGGGCGTAACGTGCGCGGGGCAGGTTGTCGCGAATGAATTCGGGCACGTACCATGTGCCGCAGCCTTCGATGCCGGTGGCCAGCACCAGCTTGCGGGCATAATGCACATGGGTCGAGCCGTCCGGGCGGCGGAAGCTCAGGCGCAGCAGGCCGTCTTCCCATGTAACACCCGTGAAATCGTGGTCGTTGGCGACGGGCAGGTCGAGGATGTCGCGGTACCAGTCAAGGTAGTCCTGCCATTCCTCACGCGGGATTTTGTCCAGCTTTTCCCACGCTTCGGCGCCGTAACGGGCTTCGTACCACGAACGCGGCGTAAGCGAGGGCACACCCAGGTCCGGGCCGGTCACGTATTTGGGCGTGCGCAGCGTGATCATGCGTGAGAAGGTGATCCACGGCCCCTCACCCCCCTTGGCGGCGCGATCGAAGATCCGGACATTGGTCACGTTGGTACGCTTGAGCGCGAACGCGGTGGCGAGCCCACCCTGCCCCGCGCCGATAATGGCCACGTCCAGCACGCGCTGGCCGTTGCGCTCCATGTGCGGCGTCCATTCCTTGCGGGGATACCGGATAATGTCCAGATCCCGGCGCACTGCCGCATCCAGTGCTGCAAGCCCACCGGCTGTCGCCTGCGTAATGGTGTCCATATACGGATCCCCGTCTTTAATGTTCATGTTGTTGATGCAGTCCCGCACGACGTCCCCCGACGCCCCGCGGATTTTCCCCCAACCGCACCGTGATGTACAAATCTAATCAGGCGGGGGGGTGTTTCGTCTAGTATAATGATTTGACCGTTCCGTTGCCCAAAACGCAACGCGGATCAGACAACCCGCTCGTCACTCACACCCTGCACGCGGCGCAGTTCAAGGCGCAGTTCCTCGATCACGGTTTCCAGCAGGGGCGGCAGCCAGCGCGATTCACGCACGTAAGCCCCCAGATCCGTCACCGCGCGGGTATCACGCAGCGGCACATGGCGCAGTCCGTCCTGACCGGGCTGCACGTCTATCGCCAGCGGGGACTGGAACGCCAGCCCCACCCCGGCCTGCACCATGCGGTTGGTCAGTTCGATGGAGCCGGTATGCAGCACCACATTAAGCTGGTCCTGCCACGGGCGCAGCATGGGTTCCATCACCCGGTACAGCGACAGGGTGCGCGTGGGCAGGATCAGCCGGTAGGCGATGCATTCCTCAATGGTGACGGTACGCAGATGCGCCAGCGGGTGATCGGCGCGCACAACGGCCCCCACGGGAAAATGCGCCACCGCGACCCGCCGCAGTTCGGGATAGAGCGCCAGCGAAAACGCGATACCCAGATCGACCCGCCCGTCCTGAAGGGCCGAGACGATGGTCTTGGGCGATCCCACCTCGACATGCAGTTCGACGGAGGGAAAGGCCGCGATGATCCGCCCCAGCAGGGCGGGCAGGAGCTGGCCCGCGATTCCCTCCACCGCCATGATGCGCAGCCGCCCGTCATGCCGGCCGGAAAGCGCGTTGATCTGCTCCTCCGTCCGCGCGGCGTCCTGCATCACGGTCACGATATGGCGGGCCATGATGGTGCCCACCTCCGTCAGGACCATGCCATCGGGCAGGCGATCGAACAGGGGTGCGCCGATTTCGGCTTCCATCTGCGCGAGCTGGCGCGTCAGGGCGGATGGCGTGACATTGAGCCGTCGCGCCGCCTCGCGGATGGAGCGGCATTCCCGCACGGCATTGAAATAGGAAATACCACGCGCGTGCAGGCGCATCATGCGCGGCGTACGGGCCAGCGGATCACTCATCAGGTCCTGTCATCCCCCTCTACATCACCATCCGCCTGCCCCCGGTGCAGGAAATGCGTGACAATTTCCGCCGCCACCAGCGCCGCGATCACGGCGGGACGCTTGTCGCGCACTCCCCTGTCCCCTATCGGGCAGATCATGGTAGCGATACGCTCTTCCGGCAGGCCGATCTGGCGGAAGCCCGCTTCGAACCGGCGGCGCTTGGTCCGTGAGCCGATCAGCCCGACATAACCAAAATCACCCCGTTCGAGGATGGACGCAACAATCAGGCTGTCAAGTGCGTGGCTCTGGGTCAGGACCAGCGCGCCCGATCCTGCCGGGGCGCTGGCCACCAGCCCTTCCCAGTTCCCATCATCATGCACCGTGACGCCGGGGGGAATGACGCGACCGAATTCATCCGCCCGCGAATCGCACCACGCCAGCCGCAGCGGCAGGGGGGCGAGCACATGCGCCAGCGCACGGCCCACATGCCCCGCGCCGAACAGCAGCAGCAGCGGCTCCGCCAGCCGCTGGCGTTTCAGCCCGGCCATGATCCGGTCCAGTTCCGCCGCGTCGGGCAGGTCCAGCGTAAGTACGATCTCACCACCGCAGCACTGCCCGGAATCACCACCCAGACTGATGCGCAGATCAACCGGCCCGCCGCCGCCGGCAAGCAGTTCACGGGCGCGGTGAATGCCGTTCCATTCCAGTTCCCCCCCACCGATCGTGCCGGACAGGCCAGTGGGCGTAACCAGCATGAACGTGCCCGCCTCACGCGGGGTGGAGCCGCGCGCGGCGGATACGGCGATCCGGGCGATGGGCTGGCCTTCGTGCCGCCATCGCGCCAGATCCGCGCGCAATGTCATGCTCATGGCCTCAGGTGGAAGACGGCGCGTTGCCGTGGCGCATGCGCTCCACCGTGCGCAGGATCATCTCCGGCGTGGCGGGCGCATCGAGCCGGGGGCAGGTGCGGTAGTCATCAAGACTGGCCAGCGCATCCGATATGGCCATGAAGACCGAGACCCCATGCACGAAAGGCGGTTCCCCCACGGCCTTGGAGCGGAAGATGGTCTGTTCACGGTTGGGCGCGTTTTCCAGCAGGTTCACGTTGAAGATGCGCGGCCGGTCCGAACAGGCGGGGATTTTATAGGTGCTGGGCGCGTGCGTGCGCAGGCGGCCCGCCTTGTCCCACACCAGTTCCTCGCATGTCAGCCATCCCGCGCCCTGCACGAAGCCCCCTTCGACCTGGCCGATATCCAGCGCGGGGTTAAGGGATTCACCCGCATCGTGCAGGATGTCGACACGGTCGATCTTCGTCTCGCCCGTCAGCAGATCGATCACCACCTCCGAACACGCGGCGCCATAGGCGAAGTAGTAAAAAGGCCGGCCCTGCCCCGTCTCCCCGTTCCATGAGATTTTCGGGGTCTTGTAAAACCCGTTGGCCGACATGGACACACGCGCGAAATAGGCCTGCCGCGTCAGGTGCGAAAAGGGGATGACCTTCTCCCCCAGATGCACCCCATCGGGCAGGAAGCGCACCGCGTCTTCCCCCACGTTCCAGTGCGCGGCGGCGAAGGCGACCAGCCTGCGCTTGATACGGCGCACCGCATCCAGCACCGCCATGCCATTCAGATCCGCCCCGGAGGAGGCGGCGGTGGCCGATGTATTGGGCACCTTGCCGGTCGTGGTGGCGGTAATGCGCACCTGATCGGTGCCCAGCCCGAATTCGCGCATGGCCACCTGCACCATCTTGGTATGCAGCCCCTGCCCCATTTCGGTGCCGCCATGGTTCACCTGCACCGAGCCATCGGTATAGACATGAACCAGCGCACCGGCCTGATTGTAATGGGTGGCGGTAAACGAGATGCCGAATTTGACCGGGGTCAGCGCAATGCCCCGGCGCAGGTACGGGCTGGTAGCGTTGAACGCGCGGGCCGCGTCGCGCCGCCGGGCGTAATCGCAACGCCGGGCCAACTGGGGCACCAGTTCGGCGCTGATCGAGTCCTCGACCACCATGTTGTAGGGCGTGACGTTGCGGTCATGCGTGCCGTACACGTTGCGCAGGCGCACCTCCAGCGGGTCGAGGCCGGTGGCGAAGGCGATTTCCTCGATCACGCGCTCGGCCGCGACAACCCCCTGCGGCCCGCCAAAACCGCGATAGGCGGTATTGGACTGCGTATTGGTGCGCAGCGGTTCGGAGCGCAGACGCACATCGGGGTAGAAATAGGCGTTGTCGGCATGGAACAGCGCCCGGTCGATAACCGGGCCGGACAGATCGGCCGACCAGCCGCAGCGCGCGGCCAGCACCATGTCCACCGCCACGATCCGGCCTTCATCGGTAAAGCCGACATCGTAATCGATCACGAAATCATGCCGCTTGCCGGTCATGGTCATGTCGTCGTCACGGTCAAGGCGCATCTTGGCGGGCCGTCCGGTCAGGTCGGCCACCAGCGCCGCAAGGCAGGCGCAGGTATTGGCCTGCGTTTCCTTGCCGCCAAAGCCGCCGCCCATGCGCCGGATCTCGGTGGTGACGAGGTTGGCCGGGCGGTCCAGCACATGCGCGATCATGTGCTGGGTCTCGGTCGGGTGCTGGGTGGAGGAAATGACATGCACCTCCCCCTCCTCACCCGGTCGGGCGAAGGCGACCTGCCCCTCAAGGTAGAAATGCTCCTGCCCACCAACCGTAATCCGGCCCGAAAGCCTGCGCGGGGCGTGTTCCAGGCCGCCCACCGCATCGCCGCGCTTCATTTCCATCGGGCGCCACACCATGGGGCTGCCCGCCGCGCGCGCCTGCGCCACGTCCAGTATGGCGGGCCGGTCCTCGTACTCTACCCGGGCCAGGCGCGCGGCCCGGCGCGCCGCGCCCCGCGTGGTGGCGGCGACGACAAACAGCGGCTGGCCGTAAAATGAGACCAGATCGGACGCCAGCAGCGGCTCATCGCCCTTGCCCACCGGGCTGATCTGGTTCTCACCGGGAATATCGGCGGCCGTATAGACGCCGACCACGCCCTCGGCCCGCCTGACCGCCTCCAGATCCATGGACAGGACGCGGGCATGGGCACGCGCACTCAGCCCCGGCACCAGATGCAGCGTGCCGCGCGGCTCGGGCAGGTCATCAATATAGCTGGCGCTGCCCTGCACGTGCATGGCGGCACTTTCATGGCGCAGGCTGCGTGAGGCCCCGCCCGCGACGATCCCGTTCCCCGCCGTGGCGGTGGCGGACGCGAAACTGTTTCCATCAGCCATGGGCGTGTTCTCCGGCGGCGGTGCAGGCGGCATGCACGCTGATCGGCGCGCGCGCGCCCTCCGGCCCGCAATCGGCATAAAGCCGGGTCAGCAGATTGGCGGCGATGGTACGGCGGTACCAGTCACTTGCCCGCATGTCGGTAATGGGGGCGAAATCCTCCATTATCGCCTGCCGGGCGGCTTCCAGCGTGGCCGCGTTCCATTCATGGCCTTCCAGCGCGGCTTCGGTGCGCGGCGCGCGGCGCGGCGTCGCCGCCATGCCGCCAAAGGCCACCCGCGCGCGGGTAATGGTGCCATCGGGCGTGAGGGTGAGCGAGAACGCCCCCAGGACGGCGGAAATATCCTGGTCGAACCGCTTGGAGATTTTCCACGCACGGATAACGGTCGCGGGCCCGGGCAGCGGAATGCTGATACCTTCCACGAACTCACCGGGCGCACGGTCCTGCCTGCCATAATCGACAAAGAAATCTTCCAGCGCGATGGTGCGCCGCACGTCGCCACGGCGCAGGTGCAGCCGCGCATCCGCCGCGATCAGCAGCGGTGGCCCATCGCCAATGGGGGATCCGTTGGCGATATTGCCACACACGGTTCCGGCGTTGCGCACCTGCACCGAGCCGATGCGGCGGATCACTTCCTCATCGGGCTGGGGCAGGATGTCGCGCAATGCGGCCCGGGCTTCCTGCCATGTCACGGCCGCGCCGATATACAGTGCGTCCGCGCCCCGCGTGATGCGGCGCAGATCCGCGATCTGGCCGATCGGGACGAGATGCGGCAGGTCGCGCAATCCCTTGGTCACCCACAGCCCGACATCCGTGGCCCCCGCCACGATGCGGGCATCGGGATGCGTCATGAGGGTGCTGGCCAGCGCATCCGACGTGGCCGGGATTGTCAGGCGGCCCGCGGGCCCGCTGATCTCCACGCTGGCCCCGTCACGCAACTGGCGCAGGCGTTCGGCCATGTCGTGCGCCATGGCGTCGAAATGGTCGGGGCCGGCCTGCATGGCCTGCCGCATGGCGCGCACGATCGGCGCGTACCCCGTGCAGCGGCACAGGTTGCCCGCCAGCATGTCGTCAATATGGCGTTCGTCCTGCGCCAGCCCATCCGCCTTGCGGCCCGCGACCATGGACATGACAAAGCCCGGCGTGCAGAAGCCGCATTGCGAACCATGCTGGTCAACCATGGCCTGCTGCACCGGGTGCAGCGTGCCATCGGGGGCGCGCATGTCCTCGATCGTCAGGACCTGCGCGCCATCGAGCATGGAAACGAACTGGATGCAGGCGTTGACCGCGCGCCAGACCAGCCGCTCACCCTCCAGCCGGACCACCAGCACCGTGCAGGCGCCGCAATCACCTTCGTTACAGCCTTCCTTGGTGCCGGTCAGGCCGCGTTCCTCACGCAGCCAGTCCAGCAGCGTGCGTGTTGGCGCGATATGCGCCAGCGTATGGCATTCGTTTCCGACATAGAAACGGATGTCGTTTCTGATCCCCGTCAAATCTGTTCCCTCTATCGTGGCTACGGACTGCCTCACCCCCCTCAAGGCAGACAGCCGGAACAGCCATTCCATCGTGTTGTCCCTGTATATGGGACGCAATCCTACATTGTCACCTTGGATGAACGGAAGTCAAAATCAGAACCGGAATGGTACGTTATTAACGCCCCACACGTTCCGAAAGCCGCGCCGCGTGCCGCATGCGCGCCGACAGCGCAGGGCGGAAAGCCGGGCGCGGCACATAGGCCCCATGCCCCCCCGCCGCGCACAGCGCACCGTCTTTCCACACCGTTACGCCGCCGCGCAGGACCTGCACGGCCCGCCCCCCCAGCGTAACGCCCGCGTACAGGCCGCCCGCATCCGCCGGGCTGGTTTCCACCGCATCGGGATCCCACAGGACGAGATCCGCATCCGCGCCGGGCATGATCGCCCCCTTGCGCGGGTAGATGTTGAAGGCCCGGGCCGCGGCCTCCGCCGTGACATAAACGAATTCCTCCGCCGTCAGCAGTCCCGACTGCACGCCGTGCCGCCAGACCACGCGCATGCGTTGCGCAAGCCCGTCCGCCAGTCCCGCCCCCTGTCCGGTGGGGGAAAAACCGCTGGCGACCATGCCCAGATTACCCGAAACCAGCGCCCCCCACAGCGCATGGCGGTGGCTGCCGTCACGAAATGGCGGCACGGTGATGTAGGGGTCATGGGCGTCGCCATCGGGGTCGTACACGGCTTCATCCAGCACCAGATGCGCGGCGAGCACATGCCCGTCCACACGCTGGCCGCGCAGGCGGGCGGCGGCAAGGGCGGCCACCGCGCCGCTGGTGGAAACCGGGCCGACCTGCACCGGCGCGCCGCGCAATCCCGCCAGCATGATGGCGCGGTTCGTCGCTTCGGCCTCCACGGGTGGGGGGGCGGCGAACAGGCAGGCTTCCCCCCCTGTAATTCCGGCCTGCTCCAGTTCCGCGCGCAGGCACGCCATGGCCTGCGCGTTCTGGGCCTCGATCACGCACAGGGCGCCCAGTTCGGCGGCGTGGCCGACAATCCGCAGGATCGCGCCATCCTCCAGTCCCGCCGCCATGGACAGGCGAAAGGAATTGACACCATGCCGCGCCACCAGCCCCCCCATGGCGTGAAGGACGGGCGCCGAGGCATCGGGCAGCAGCATGTGCAGCCCCACATCCGTATGGGCCTGCCGGGCCGCGTGCCACCAGTCGCGCCACGCCGTGGCCAGGTCGCCCCCGGGCCGCATGACATCGAGAAGGGTGGTCGTGCCGCCCGCCAGCGCCTCGGCGCTGCGGGTGAAGCCTGCCGCATCCGCCCCGATACCGGTCAGCGGGTCCACGCCGCCGGGCATGACCAGCAGGCCGCCAGCATCGATGACCGTGCAGCCCACGGGCGTTTCAAGATCCGGTCCGACCGCCAGAATCTCTCCCACCCCGCCACACAGTACATCCACGCACAGGCTGGCCTGCCCCGTGACGACCGTGCCGCCACGGATCAGGAGCAGATCACGCATATGTCCATGCCGTATGCCCATTTATGCTTCGCCAGTCCCGGTCCGTTCAGTGATCACGGATCCTGACGGCCATGCCCAGCGCGCCGCCCAGGCGTTCCAGCCTGCGGCGCACGCTTTCCCCCTGCACGACATCGCGCCCCGGCGCGAAATGAAGCGAGACGGTGCCGCCCTCACATTCCAGCCGCGTGCCATCCAGCAGCGCCTCGGTCCCGCCGCTTACGGTATAGGCCAGCCGCAGGGCCTGCCCCAACGCCACGGCGCGCGCGAACTGTACCTGATCGAGCAGTTGCCGGGAGGGCTGGAGATAGGCCACCGACAGGTCGGCCCCATACCGCACCGCAAGCGTAAGCGACAGGAAGGCCCGCGCCTGATGGGTAAAGCCCACCCCCTGCATGCGCAGGATACGCAGGTAGGTCTGTTCGGCCCGGTATTCCGGGTGGTCATGCGCGCCGACATCCGACAGCCAGCACGCCACGGCGCGCAACTGCCGGGCGACCTGCCCCTCATCGGGGAAAAGGGGGGCCGTCCAGTCCGCCAGCCGCACCGGCAGGGTCATGCTGCGCCCCAGCATGCCGCACATTTCACGCGCGACCGCTTCCTGCGCGTCGTTGCCCGCCACGCTGGCGGCGACGTTGCGCATGTACCATCCCTCACGCAGGCCATCGACACAGAAGACCAGCCCCACCGACTGCGTGCGCCGCATGAGCCGGCGCAGCACGGTGGCGGCGAAAGGCGCATCTTCCAGCCGCTTGCGCGGCACGCCGGGCAGACGCTCGAGCGAACGCTTGCCCGCGCCCACGATCCAGTCCGCCATTTCGCGCGCGGTATCGGGGTTGAGCCGGTACAGATGCACGATATTGAGCGGATAGCCCGTGCGCACGATCTGCATGCGCGCCAGCGCACGGAACGCGCCCCCCACCAGATAGAGATCCTGCCCGCGCACATCGTCCAGCCAGCCCACGCGGGCCAGGTCCTCATCCGTCAGCGCGCGCGCGCGGGCCAGATCGCCGCCCGCGCGCTCATTGAGCCGGATCACCCCCAGCGGCAGGGTGCAGGCGTTGAGCTTGCGTCCGTTTTCCAGCCGGATCAGTTCCAGCGAACCACCGCCGATATCCGCCACCAGCCCGTTGGCGTCCGGTATGCCGCACAGCACGCCGGTGGCGGAATAATCCGCTTCCTCCTCCCCGCTCAGGATACGGATCGGCACGCCGGGCAGGCGTGATTTCAGGCCCGCCACGAATTCCGGGCCATTGGTGGCGTCGCGCACGGCGGCGGTGGCCAGCACCTCGAACGGGCTTGCCTCCATCCCGCGCGCGATGGCGTTGAAGCGGGCCATGACCTCCATGGCCAGCGGCACGGCTTCCTCGTTCAGGTGGCCCGTCGCGTTCAGCCCGCGGCCAAGGCGCAGGACCACTTTTTCATTAAAGATGGGCATCGGATTACGCGAAATGCCGTCAAACACCACAAGGCGGACGGAATTGGAGCCTAAATCTATCACCGCCGAGCGGCGGAACCCGCCAGAACCTGTCACATCCAGCCCCATATGTTACCCGCCCGCGCATCCATGCTGTAATCCTCAGTCCTCAATGATCGGTTCCGCATGCCAGGGCTGGGACGCACTGACCCGTATGGGCGCTTCCCCCCCGCTCGCACCACGCCCCGGGTAGCCCGGATGCTCCATGAAATATTCATGCGATGAAAACGGCCTCCGCCCCGGCTCCAGTCGCCGCCAGACACCGTTACGTTGTAGAATCCATGACTGAAGGTTGTCCTTGAGGTCAATCATCATGATCTGGTCCAGCACACGGGCATGCACCTGCGGGTCGAGCATGGGCACCATGCTTTCCACCCGCCAGTCCATGTTGCGCTGCATCCAGTCCGCCGAGGAGATGTACAGTTTCGCCTGCTTGGACGGAAGACGGTGCCCGTCGCCAAAGGCATAGATACGGGCGTGTTCCAGAAAGCGCCCGACAATCGACTTGACCTTGATGTTCTCCGACAGGCCCGGAACACCGGGCCGCAGGCAGCAGATGCCGCGCACCACCGCCGTCACCCGCACCCCCGCGCACGACGCGGCGTAAAGCCGGTCGATCAGGTCGGGATCGACCAGCGAGTTCATCTTGAGCCATATCTGCCCCGGCCGGCCCGCCTGCGCGTGCGCGATCTCGCCCGCGATCAGGTCTTCCAGCGTGCGGCGGATGGTGACGGGCGAAAACGCGATCGCCTCCATTCGGGCGGGCATGGCGTAGCCGGTCATGTAATTGAACAGCCGCGCCGAATCGCGCGCCAGTTCCGGGTTGCAGGTGAAAAACGATAGATCCGTATAGATCCGCGCCGTAATGGGGTGGTAGTTGCCCGTGCCAAAATGGGCGTAGGAACGCAGGGTCGTCCCTTCACGCCGCACCACGAGGCTGAGCTTGGCATGGGTCTTGAGGTCGGAAAAACCGAAGACCACCTGCACCCCGGCCGCTTCGAGCACGCGGGCCAGGCGGATGTTCGCCTCCTCGTCAAAGCGGGCGCGCAGCTCGACCATGGCGGTCACGGCCTTGCCCGCCTCGGCCGCCTCGATCAGCGCCTTGACGATGGGGCTGTCGCGCGATGTGCGGTACAGCGTCTGCTTGATCGCCACCACGGCGGGGTCAAGTGCCGCCTGCCGCAGGAACTGCACCACCACGTCAAAGCTTTCAAACGGGTGGTGGACGATCATGTCGCGCGCGCGGATGGCGGCGAAGCAGTCCCCCCCGCAATCGACGATCCGTTCGGGAAAGCGCGGGGTATAGGCGGGGAACAGCAGGTCGGGCCGGTCATCGACGATAAGCTGCTTGAGATCGACCACCCCGATCAGCCCGGACTGGACAAAAACCTCATCGGGTGGCGGGGCCAGGTCATCCGCCATGGAGCGGGCCAGATCCTCGGGCATGCGGGATTCGATGTCGAGATGGATCACCACGCCGCGCCTGCGGCGCTTGAGGGCCGATTCGTAGGAGCGGACCAGGTCCTCGGCCTCATCCTCGAATTCCACATCCGTATCGCGCACCACGCGCATCACCCCCCATTCCCCCGCCACAAGGCCGGGGAACAGCCGGTCAATGCACATGACAATCAGCCGCTCGAGCAGGATGAAGCGCGTCACCCCCGGTGGGGACAGGGCGGCGGGCAGCCGGATGAAGCGTTCGATCCGCGCGGGCAGCAGGATCAGGGCCTCCATCACGAACTGCCCGCTTGTGGCGTTCATGAGCCGCAGCGCCTGCGCGATGCCCATGTTGGGAATGAACGGCAGCGGATGCGCGGGATCGATGGCCAGCGGCGTCAGAACGGGAAACACGCGCTCCATGAAGCAGTTTTCCAGCCAGGCCTGTTCCTCGGGGGTGAAGGAGACCTCATCGCACACCACGATGCCCGCGGCCTCGAGTTCGCGCTGGAGATCGCGCCAGATGCGCTGCTGTTCCTGCAACAGCCGCCCCGTGCGCTCACGCACGGCGGCAAGCTGCTGCTGGGGGGTCAGCCCGTCGGGCGAGGTCTTGACCAGCCCCTCGCGCACCTGCCCCACCAGCCCCGCGATGCGCACGGAATAGAATTCATCAAGGTTGCTGGCGCTGATCGACAGGAAACGCACCCGTTCCAGCAGGGGGTTGCGGGGGTTGTCGGCCTCATCCACCACGCGCTGGTTGAAATCGAGCCATGACAGTTCGCGGTTGATGAACCGCGCGGGCGATGTGGCGTCGGGCAACGGCTCGGCCGGTTCGCGCAACGCAACCTGCCGCCCTGTTGCGGCACGCTTGCGGGGGCGCGGCGCTCGTGCTGCGGCGGTGGGGGGGCGTGGCGTTCTGGCCAATGGATTCATTCTCCCGTTCGGGGTGGTCTTCTTTGGTTGGGTGCGACTCTAGGCCAGCGGTGGACCCCTTGGCCAGAGCCGCCGAAGGCAGGCGTGGTTCAGCGGCCGTTCATGTTTCGGGCTCCATGCTGTCCACCGACAGGAGCATGTCCGCCAGCGCCTGCGTGGCGAGGGCGCGCGTAACGGGCGCACCCGCCGCCATGGCGGCATGGTCCAGCCTGCGCGCGGCTTCCTGCATGGCCAGCGCGGTGCGCGGCAGGCGGCGCAGCAGCCACTCCACCACCGGCTGGGACACGACGATCTGCCGCTCGGCCAGCAGCCGCAGCAGCAGCACGCGCAACAGCCCGTCACCCGGCTGGCGTATGGCCACCGCCATGGTCGCCCGCAGCCGGCTGGCCAGGTCAGGCAGCGCCACGGGCCAGCGCGCCGGGGGTTCGCGCCCCCCCAGAAGCAGGGCGATCCCCTGTTCGCGCGCGGTGTTGAGCAGATGCAGGAGCGCACGCTCATCGCCACAGCCATCCGCCCCGTCAAGCGCCAGCGCCATGACGGGCCTGCCCCCGGCACCCGCGGTGAACAGGGCCGCGACATGGGCATGCGACAGGCGGCTGCCGTGCAGCAGCAGCGCCTCGTGCCGGGCCGCCCATATTTCCAGCAGGTGGGTCTTGCCGGTGCCCGCGGCCCCCCATAGCGCCAGCCTGCGCTCGGGCCATGGGGTGGGGCCGAGCAGCCAGCTACGCGCCGCCGCGTTGGCGGCTGAAAAAACGAAGTCGCTGGCGGCGAACCGTGGCGTGTGGGCAAACGGCAACACCAGTTGCCCGATCGCGCCGGCAACCGCGTTTTCATCCATTTTAAGCTTCGTGCGCTCAACCACCGCTTTGTGCGTTGCCCCGCCTTGACGTAAAGAAAGCCGGAAGTCCGTTCGATCCCGGTTCCGTGCTGTGGTTTTCATAGCCTGCCCGCGGGAGTCCGGGAAAGTGATAGTTTGATTACACAAAGGCCCGCCGCATGACGTCCGCCCCACGCCCGCCCACCGCTCCCTCCGATACCGCGCCAAGCGCCACCTACCGCGATGCCGGGGTGGACATTGCCGCGGGTGACGCGCTTGTCGAGGTCATCAAGCCCGCGGCGAAGGCGACGGACCGCCCCGGCACCATGGGCGGGCTTGGCGGGTTCGGGGCGCTGTTCGACCTCAGGGCCGCCGGGTTCAGCGACCCCATCCTGGTCTCCTGCACCGATGGGGTGGGCACCAAGCTCATGATCGCCATTGAAAGCGGGCTGCACGAGACGGTGGGCATCGACCTTGTCGCCATGTGCGTGAACGACCTGGTGGTGCAGGGGGCGACCCCGCTGTTCTTCCTGGACTATTTCGCCACGGGCAAGCTTTCCATCGAGGACGCGGCCAAGGTGGTGCGCGGCATCGCGAAAGGCTGCGCCGGATCCGGCTGCGCGCTGGTGGGCGGCGAAACGGCGGAAATGCCGGGCATGTACGCACCCGGCCATTATGATCTGGCCGGTTTCTCTGTGGGGGCGGCCGAACGCACGGCGCTGCTGCCCGGCGCCATCCAGCCCGGTGATACGCTGATCGGCCTGCCTTCGGCCGGGGTCCATTCCAACGGTTTCTCGCTTGTGCGCAACATTGTCACGCGCAGCGGGCTGGCATGGGACGCCCCCTGCCCATTCGCCGATGGCCAGACGCTGGGCGAGGCGCTGATGACGCCCACGACACTCTACGTTCACCCCGTTCTGGACCTGCACCGGGCCGGGCTGCTCATGGGGGCGGCGCACATTACCGGCGGCGGCCTGCCGGGCAACCTGCCGCGCGTGCTGCCACAGGGCGTGCGCGCCGTGGTCGATGGGGCAAGCTGGCCCATCCCGCCCGTGTTCCAGTGGCTGGCCAGCATGGGCAATGTCACGACCGAGGAAATGCTGCGCGTCTTCAACTGCGGCATCGGCATGGTTCTGGTCGTGCGCGACAGCGCGGCGGCACTTGCCCATCTTGCCGCCCGCGGGCAGCAGGCCTTTGTCATCGGCGCGATCACGCAGGCCGAAACCCCGGACAGCCCGGCCACGCTGGCCTTTGACGGCCTGCCCGCGCTGCGTGACTGATACGGCCCCGATGGAAAAGAAACCGATCGCGATCCTGATCAGCGGGCGTGGCAGCAACATGCGCGCCCTGATCGAGTCGTGCGCGCGGCCCGACTATCCGGCCCGTATTGCCCTTGTGCTGAGCAACAACCCCGATGCGCCGGGGCTGGAGGTCGCGCGCGCGGCGGGGCTGGAGGCACGCGCCATCGACCACCGCCCCTACCGCAAGGACCGCGAAGCCCATGAGCGCGCGCTGGACGCGGCCCTACGCGCGGCGGGTGTGGAATATGTCTGCCTTGCGGGCTACATGCGCCTGCTCACGCCGTTCCTGACCACCGCATGGGCGGGGCGGATGCTCAATATCCATCCCAGCCTGCTGCCTGCCTTCGCGGGGCTGCACACCCATGAACGCGCGCTGGAAAGCCAGGTGCGCATCCATGGCTGCACCGTGCATCTCGTCACCGAGGGCATGGATGAAGGCCCGATACTGGGACAGGCGGCCGTACCCGTGCTGGCGGGTGACACGCCCGATATGCTGGCCGCGCGCGTATTGCGGCAGGAACACAGGCTCTACCCCGCCGCCCTGCTGCGCATGCTGGCGCCTGACGCCCCCCGCGAACTGTGTGAAACCACCTGCCTGCTGTCCGTGTGAAAAGGGTGTTCCCACCGCGCGCGGCATAAAACTGGCGGCATAAAAAAAAGCTGGCACGAAGCCAGCTTTTCGTCCGGAGGTGGGGCCACAGACCCCACCCGGCATCCAGTCCGCCCGGATCAGGGCAGGATTTCGGTGCCGGCGAAGAAGAACGCGATCTCATTCTTCGCATTCTCAAGGCTGTCGGAACCGTGGACGGAATTCGCCTCGATGCTTTCAGCGAACTTCGCGCGGATGGTGTGGGCCTCGGCCTTCTTGGGGTCGGTGGCGCCCATCACGTCGCGGTTCTTCGTCACGGCGTTCTCGCCTTCGAGCACCTGCACCACGACCGGGCCGGAGATCATGAAGGACACCAGATCGTTGTAGAACGGGCGTTCCTTATGCACTTCATAGAACGCACCGGCGGTGGCCGGGGTCAGCTGGATGCGCTTCTGCGCCACGATGCGCAGGCCATGTTCCTCGAACACGGCATTGATCTTGCCGGTCAGGTTACGGCGGGTCGCATCAGGCTTCAGGATGGAGAGGGTACGTTCGACTGCCATGGGACAGCTCCTTTCAAACAGGTTCGGAAATCTGTCGGTCCGGCATTGGTCACGGGCCGACATCACCTTACAAGGGCCATCTAGAGCATATCGCCACGGACTGGTAGGTACAACCCGCACGAAACCAGCCATGTCCCCCATATTGCCGGAGTTTCCCGCCCGTGAGCCTGCTTGTCATATCTGATCTGACCCTGCGCATCGCAGGCCGCACCCTGCTTGACGGGGCCAGCCTGAGCATTGACCCGGGCCGCAAGATCGGCCTCGTGGGCCGCAACGGGGCGGGCAAATCGACCTTGCTGGCCGCGATCGCGGGGGATATCGCCCCCGATGGCGGCAGCATCCACCTTTCGGCGCGCGCGCGCATGGCCCGCATCAGGCAGGAAGCGCCCACCGGCTACGGCTCGCTGCTGGACACCGTGCTGGCGGGTGATGTCGAGCGCACGGCGCTGCTGGCCGACTCCGAAACCTGCGCCGACCCCACGCGCGTGGCCGATATTCATGAACGCCTGCTGGCCATAGACGCCCACAGCGCCCCCGCCCGCGCCGCCGCCATCCTGTCCGGGCTGGGGTTTGACGCCGCGGCCCAGGCGCGCCCGGTCTCCGACTTTTCGGGCGGGTGGCGCATGCGCGTGGCGCTGGCCACCGCGCTGTTCCTCAACCCCGACCTGCTCCTGCTGGATGAGCCGACCAACCACCTTGACCTGGAAGCCACCATCTGGCTGGAAAACTGGCTGGCGCGCTTTGCCGGGGCCGCGCTGATCGTCAGTCATGACCGGGGGCTGCTGGACCGCGCGGTGGACGCCATTGCCCATCTCGACCACGGCAAGCTGACCCTGACCCCCGGCGGGTATGAGGAATTCGTGCGTATCCGCACCGAGCAGGCCCTGCAACAGGCCCGCATGGCCGAGCGCATCAATGCCCGCCGGGCGCATATGCAGTCCTTTGTGGACCGTTTCCGCGCCAAGGCCACGAAGGCCCGGCAGGCGCAGGCCCGGCTGAAGGCGCTGGAAAAACTGCCCCAGATCGAAAGCGTGGTGGAAGACGCGCCCAGCCAGTTCTCCTTTCCCGAACCTTCCGCCCTGCCGCCGCCCATGCTGACCATGGAGCGGGTCAGCGCCGGGTATGGCGCGCATACCATCCTGTCCAACCTGTCGCTGCGCATCGACATGGAAGACCGGATCGCCCTGCTGGGCGCCAATGGCAACGGCAAATCCACCTTCGCCAAGCTGGTGGCGGGCAGGCTTGCGCCACAGTCAGGCACCATCCAGCACAGCCCGAAGCTGAAGGTGGGGTATTTCGCCCAGCATCAGGCCGAGGAACTGCGCCCCGACGAATCCCCCGTTGACCATATGGCCCGCGCCCTGCCCGACGCCACGCCGCCCATGGTGCGCGCGCAGCTCGCCCGCTTCGGGCTGGACGCGGAACGGGCCGAGACGGTCACGCGCGACCTGTCGGGCGGGGAAAAGGCCCGCCTGCTGCTGGCGCTGGCCACGCGCGACGCCCCGCACCTGCTGATCCTGGATGAACCGACCAACCACCTCGACCTTGACGCGCGCGATGCACTGATCCGCGCACTGGCGGCGTTCGAGGGCGCGGTCCTGCTGATCAGCCATGACCCGCATCTGGTCGAACTGGTGGCGGACCGGCTGTGGCTGGTGGGCGACGGCACGGTCCGCACGTTCGATGGCGACATGGCGGAGTACCGCGTATGGCTGGGTGAACGCGCGCGCGCGGCCTCGGGCAATGACGCCTCGCGCCCGGCGGCGGCCCCCAAACGTGACGACCGCCGCGAACGCGCCGAGGCCCGCAAGGCCGTGGCCCCCCTGCGCAGGCGCATCCGCGACGCCGAACAGCTCATGGCGCGGCTGGTGGCGGAACGCACGAAGCTGGAGACAAGGCTGGCCGACCCGAAACTGTATGAAAGCGGCAAGGCGGAGGAAGTCACAGCACTCAATACCCGCCTTGCCGCCATCGCGCGCGAACATGACCGGGCGGAGGAAGACTGGCTGGAAGCCGAAACGGAACTCGAAGCCGCCAGCGCCGACTGACCCGCGCCCCGGCCATCACCATCACGCCGGAACGCGGCGGCCCTCCATGCGCTGCGCCAGCAGGCCGGCGGCAAACACCGCCAGCCCCCCGATGGACAGGCCCGCGCCCGCCCAGCCCACGGATTGCGCGCCATAACCGGCGGCGATCACCGCCCCGCCCAGCCACGCGCCGAAGGCGTTGGCGATGTTGACGGCGGAATGGTTGAGGGTGGCGGCCAGGACCTGCGCCTGCGGCGTGACATCCATAAGCCGTGTCTGCAACGCGGGCAGCAGCGCGATAATGCCGCCCATGAGGCTGATGACCAGCAGGATCGCGACCATGTTGCCCGCGCATAGCGCGAACAGGCAGGACATGAGCGCACTGCCCGCCAGTGTCACGACAATCGCCCGCGCGGGGCTGATATCCACCAGCCTGCTCCCGGCAATGTTGCCCGCCACCATGCCCACGCCCCACAGGGACTGGGCCAGCGGCACCACGAAGCCGGGCACATGGGTCACCGCAAGCAGCACCTCGGTCATGTAGGTGCCGACACAGAACATGCCGCCAAAGCCGATGGCCCCGGTGGCCAGCGTGAACCAGACCTGCGGGCGCCTGAGCACACCCAGTTCGTGCAGCGGCGAACTGGCGCGTTCCGCCGCCACCTCGGGCACATTGCGCGCGATCAGGGCAAGGGCCAGCACGCCCATGCACGTGATCACCCCATACATCGCGCGCCACCCCAGCACCTGCCCGCCCCATGTGGTCAGCGGCACCCCCACCACATGGGCCACGGTCAGCCCCACGAACACGCTCCCCACCGCGCGGCCCCGGCGCGCCGGGTCGGCCATGGCCGCCATGACCAGCGCCGCCACGCCATAAAACGCCCCGTGCGGCAGCCCCGCCACAAACCGCATGCACAGCAGCGACCAGTACCCCGGGGACAGGACGGACGCCGCGTTGCCCACCACGAACAGCGCCTGCAACACCAGCAGCAGCCCGCGCCGGGACATGCGCGCCCCGATGGTGGCGATAAGCGGCGCGCCCACCACCACCCCCAGCGCATAGGCGCTGATGACATGGCCCGCCGCCGGCACGCTCACCCCAAGCGAACGGGCCAGGCCGGGCAGGACGCCCATCATCGCGAACTCGCCCGTGCCGATACCGAATGTGCTTACCGCCAGTGCAAGTTCGGCGGCTCCAATACGTACTGATGAAGTGCTGATTGTAGGGGAAATGTTCGGCCTGGTCACATCTGCGCTCTTTCCCGATGGGTGAGAATGGCTTACGGCTCAGGATAATCAATGCCGTATCGGTCCGGTTCCGCACAATGCCATAAAACCGGTTTCATCTTATGGAAATCCGGTCCGATCCAGCCTATTCGCTTTCCGATACGTTATGGGGGTCTTCCCCTGCGGTGCCCACGTTCCGCCCAGCCCGTTCCCCGCATACCAGACGGACATCTCGATGACAGCCATTCCCCCATCGGCTTCCTCTCCCTCCCGCACCGCACATGAACAGACTGCAAACCCGACGACTGACCCCCGCGCCGCCCAGTTGGCGCGCATTTACGCGCTGCTGCGGCTGACCCTGATCATTACCGTGGTGGTCATGCTGATCTGGGTGGTGGGCGATGTCCTGATGGTCATCTTCGCCTCCACGCTGGTGGCCGTCATCCTGCACAACCTGGCCGGGATCGTGGAACGCCGCGCCCGCCTGCCCTACTGGCTGGCCCTGACCGCCGTGGTGAGCGTGCTGATCGCGGCGCTGACCGGCCTGATCTGGAGCAGCGGCCCCGAGATATCGGAACAGGCCGTGAAACTGCGCACCGCGCTGAGCACGCAGGCCCACAGCCTGCGCGACAGCATGGGCCATTCCTCCACCGGGCGCATGATCCTTGATAACCTGCCCGCCTCGCTGGGGGGGAACCAGCCATCCTCGGGCGGGGGCGGGTTCGGCTCGCTGGCGGGGTCGATGACGGGGTTCGTCTCCTCCGCCTTCGGCGCGGCGGGCACGCTGGCGGTGATCCTGATCGCGGGGCTCTATTTCGCCATATCGCCGGAACTGTATGTCAACGGCATGCTGCGGCTTGTCCCGCATGAATACCGCAGGAACGCGCGCGACCTGCTGCTGACGGCGGGGCGCACCCTGTGGGCATGGACCGCGGGCCAGGCGCTGGACATGACCGTGGTGGGGCTGCTGTCCTTCATCGGGCTGTGGTGCATCGGCGTGCCGCTGGCGCTCGCCCTTGGGGTCGTGGCGGGACTGGCGAATTTCATTCCCTATATCGGCGCGTTCGTGGGGGCCGTGCCCGCCGTGCTGATCGC
Organism: Komagataeibacter sp. FNDCR2; assembly: GCF_021295395.1. Taxonomy (NCBI): domain Bacteria; kingdom Pseudomonadati; phylum Pseudomonadota; class Alphaproteobacteria; order Acetobacterales; family Acetobacteraceae; genus Komagataeibacter; species Komagataeibacter sp. FNDCR2. The sequence continues at coordinate 2,791,321 of NZ_JAIWOU010000001.1, read as the reverse complement.
CCTTTCGCAGGGCACGCGGGAGGGATTCATGGTGATGGGCCTCTATACCGCCATCCAGTTTTTCGAGGGCAACGTCATGGCCCCCCTGATCCAGCGCCATGCGGTGCAGATGCCGCCGGGGCTGACCATCCTGTCCCAGACGATTTTTGGCACCATCCTTGGCGTTCCGGGCCTTATTCTGGCCTCCCCCCTGACGGCGGCCCTGCTGGCCACGGCCGACCGCGCCATCCCCGGGCTGAAGGATGACGAGCGCGTCTGACCGCCCGCGCCCGTTCACCCGCCGGGCGGCACGGGACGGGGCGGCGCCCCATCGGGCGCGTGCAGCGGGCAGTCCTGAAAGCACACGCAGCCACAGCCCATGCACGACTCAAGCTGGTCGCGCAGTTTGACGAGGTTTTCGATCCGGTCCTGAAGCGACAGCCGCCAGGCCGATGACATGCGCCGCCAGTCGCGCCGGTTGGGCTGGCGGCCATCGGGCAGGGATTCGAGGGCCTGCCTGATTTCAGCCAGCGACAGGCCCGCGCGCTGGGCAATGCGGATCACGGCGACACGCCGCAGCACCGCGCGGGGGTAGCGCCGCTGGTTGCCACCGTTACGCTGTGCCGTGATCAGGCCCCTTGATTCGTAATAATGCAATGTCGAAACGGGAACACCCGAACGCCGGGCGACATCCCCCACGGCCAGTTCCCGCGGCAGGGCGGAAGATTTCGTACTCTGGGCCATTGACCTCAACCATGCTTGGGGTTTTATCAACAGTATCGGCATGCCCGGGCAAGCCCCGCGACCGACTTCCCGCCGCGGCACCCAAGGTCATTTCGATGGACGGTACAACAGACATGGGCAACGCATCCACTCCCACGTGGCGGCTCCTGTTCTCCGGCGCCAATGGCGCGAAATCCTGCGTTCTGGCGGTCGGTGTCGCGCTGCACGCGATCAATCTCTACATGATCCTGGCCATACTGCCCTCCGCCGTGAAGGATATTGGCGGCATCCGGTACTATGCGTGGAACGAGACGCTTTTCATCGTCGCCTCCATTATCGGTTCGTCCCTGTCCATTCATGCCCTTGGCACGCTGGGGCCACGGCGGGCCTACGCCATGGCGGCGGGCGTTTTCGCGCTGGGCGCGCTGCTATGCGCGCTTGCCCCGTCCATGGGGGTCATGCTGTGGGGCCGGAGCTTTCAGGGGCTGGGGGCGGGCATGCTGGTTTCACTGGCCTATGCCGTGATCCGGCTGGTCTTTGCCGAGCCGTTATGGACCCGCGCCATGGGCATGCTTTCCTCCATGTGGGGAATCGCCACCCTGATCGGCCCGGCCATGGGCGGCCTGTTCGCCGAGATCGGGGCATGGCGGCTGGCGTTCTGGATCCTGTGCGCGGGATCGCTGGTTTTCGCCATTTTCGCGGTGCGGGTGCTGCCCCCTGCCCGCGCCGAAGCCGGCATGCCCACATCCGCGATGGCGTGGCGGCAGCTCATGCTGCTGGTGATGTCGGTGCTTGTCCTGTCCGTGACCAGCGCGGCCCTTCATTTCCAGCAGAATCTGGCGGGGCTGGCCATTTCGCTGGGCCTGTTCGCGTGGTTTGCCCATTGCGAGCATAACCGCGACACCCGGCTGCTACCAAAGGGCGCGCTGGGCCTGCGCTCCCCCCTGCTGCCGTTCTACTGCCTGCTGGGTGGTCTGGCCCTGAGTGTGGAAGTCATTGAAATTTTCGCGCCCCTTTTCCTTCAGGTCCTGCACCACCAGCGCCCGGTGGTGGCCGGTTACCTGTCGGCCCTCATGGCCGCCGGGTGGTCGGCAGGTTCCTTTACAAGCGGCGGGGCCACGCCGCATCAGGCGCGTCGCGCACTGGCGACGGCGCCGGTTCTGGGGTTCGGGGCGATCGTGTTCCTGACATGGTGGATGCCATGCCCCGCCAGCGGGTCGCTGGCGGACATCATCCCCATCGGGGTGGCGTTCGCCGCCGTAGGCACGGGGGTCGGCATGGCATGGCCGCATCTGCTGGGCGGGATCCTGCGCCTGACGCCGCCTGCCGAACAGGGGCTGGCCTCCGCCTCGCTCACGACCATACAGCTTTACACCACGGCCGTAGCGTCCGCCGTGGCGGGAACGATCGCCAACGCCGCGGGGCTTGCGCAGCCGGGGGGAACCACCGGGGCGCAACAGGCCGCCTTCTGGGTATTCGCCCTGTTCTCGGTCATTCCCGCGCTGTCCATCCTTGTCAGCAGGCGGGTGGTCGCGCTTTACCGCTCGCTCGGCACCGGCTGAAGCGCGCGGCGGCTTCAGGGCAGCAGCGTGTTGACATCGACATGCGGCATGCCCGCGCGGGTCGCGGCCAGCATGCCCTCGCGACTGTCCTCGAACACGAGACAGGATGCGGGCGCGACATCCAGCCTGCCCGCCGCCAGCAGGAACATATCGGGCGCGGGCTTGGGATTGTCCACGTCATCTATGGTGATGATGGTGTCAAACAGCCGCTCAAGCCCCAGGTGCCGCAGGCAGGCGGACACGATCTGCCGCGACCCGTTGGAGGCCACGGCCATGGGCAGCAGACCGTGATAGCGCCGGGCTATATCCGTCACCACCGTAATTTCCTCCAGCACATGAAGCTGCTGGAGCATCATTTCACGCGCACGGGCGATGATGAGGTCACGCTCCACGCTGCGGCCCAGACGCTGTTCGACGATATCCAGCACCATCTGCTCCGAGATGCCGCCATGGCCGTGGAACCATTCCAGCGGCACGCTCTGGCGGATCGCGTCCTCAAGGGCGGTGATCCAGCCCTCGCGGTACAGGGGCAGGCTGTCGACGAGCGTGCCGTCGCAATCAAAGATCAGCCCCGCCGTGCCTTCCGCCACCAGGCTCATGGAAAGGCGGACCGGGGATAATCGTACTGATTGACCAGATCACGCAGCGCGCTGAAATCCTTGTTCTTGAAATGGTGGAAACGGATGACCGCGCCGGGCTTCGATTCCACGAACACGGTATTGTTCCAGTCCGCCGCGCTGATCCCGGTCCATAGCGTGATGCGGTAGGGCTCCGCCGGGGCGGCGTCATGCTGCGCCCCGTCCGCGCGCACCTGCATTTCCATGACCGCGTCCCCGCTTGAAGGCGGTGTCTGGCCCAGCGGGCCCCATCCGGCGGTATGGGCCTGCAACCAGTCATTGAGCGTATGGATCTGGGCTGCGGTCAGGCTGCGTTCCTTGCGCATGGGCCCGACGGCGATGGTGCCCGATTCCATGGTGGGAAAGCTCAGCGGCCGGAAATTGGGCATGGCCATGTACCACAACCCCGTTGCCGTACCGACCGTGATGAACAGGAACCCGATCAGCAGGGCTGTCTCGCGTTTCATTTAGGTTTGATCTCCTTGGGCACACACGGCCGCGATAACCCGGCCAACGTCATGATCCGTCAGTTCCGGGTGGAGCGGCAGCGCCAGAATACGCTGGGACAGCTCCTCCGCCACGGGCAGGGCCACGCCATCATGCGCCGCCGCATAAGCGGGCTGATGGTGCAGGGGGCGCGGGTAATAGATGGCGGAGGCGACGCCGCGCGCCTGCATGGACTGCTGGATGGCCGCGCGCTCCGTCGCCCCCCTGGTCAGGACGGAATAGATCGCCCATGACGCCTGACTGTCCGGCACGCGGGCGGGCGGCGTGACATGGCCCGCCACACCCCCGTCATAAGCGGCGGCTATGGCCCGCCTGCGATCAAGCTCCATGTCGAAAATATCCAGCTTGGCCAGCAGGATGGCGGCCTGGATCGTATCCAGCCGCGCGTTCATGCCGGTGCGCAGCACCTCATAACGGGTCTTGCCTTCCCCATGCGTGCGCAGCGAGCGGTACAGTTCGGCCCGCGCCGGGTCATCGGTCAGGATACCGCCGGCATCGCCATACGCACCCAGCGGCTTGGAGGGAAAGAACGACAGCGTGGTGGCCACCGCCTCCCGCCCCAGCCTGCGCCCGGACAGGCTGGCCCCGAACGCCTGCGCGCAGTCGGCCATGAGGAACAGGTCCTCCTCCTGCGCGATGGCACGCAGTTCCGGCCACGGCGCGGGCTGGCCGAACAGATCCACCCCGATCACCGCGCGCGGGCGCAGGCGGCCCGCCTTCCTTACATCGGCAATGCGGCGGCGCAGGCTGGCGGGGTCGATCTGGAACGTGGCGGGATCCACATCCACGAAAACCGGGGTGGCCCCCAGCACCAGCGGCACCTCGGCCGTGGCGGTATAGGTGAAGGCAGGCAGGAATACGGCGTCGCCCGCCCCGATTCCCTCGGCCATCAGCACGATCTGGATCGCATCCGTGCCCGACGAGACACCCACGCATTCCGCCGCCCCGCTATAGCTGGCCAGCCGGCCTTCAAGCTCCATGACTTCCGGGCCCATGACAAAGCGGCAGTGCTTCATGACCGCATCGACACGCTGTTTGATCCGGGGGCCGATCAGGCTCTGCTGCTGGGGCAGGTTCAGAAAGCCCACGGGGGCTTCCAGCGGAGCGTTCATGATGCATTCCTTTCCACATCGAGCGGTCCAGCCGGGACCGGAGTGACCCTGCCATGGGGGTTGTGTACGAACTCGGGCACAAGCCCGCGCACCAGTTCCAGCGCCTGCGCGCCATCACCATTACGGCATGCCACATCAAGTGCATCCATGATATTGGCCACCTGCGCAAGGTCCACCGTACGCGGTGTTGCCATCCGCAGGCCGGGACAGCCGGTGGGCTGCAGCACTTCCTGCCGGTAAAACAGGTCTTCCTCCAGCTTTTCACCGGGGCGCAGGCCGGTAAAGCGGATCTCCACATCCGTGCCGGGCCGCAACCCGGCCAGGACGATCATCTGGCGCGCCAGATCAAGGATACGCACCGGCGTGCCCATATCCAGCACGAATATCCCGCCGCCCCGCAACAGGGGGGCAAGCCTGCCCGCCTCGGCCCCGGTGCCACAGGCGCTGGCCTGCAGGACCAGCCCCACCGCTTCGGATACGGTCATGAAATAACGCTGCATGCGCGAATCGGTCACCGTAAGCGGGCCACCGCGCTCAAGCTGGTGGCGGAACAGCGGAATGACCGATCCGGTCGATCCCATCACATTGCCGAACCGCACGCTCATGCACCGCATGCCCGCGCCCTCTGTCCCGCCACGGGCCCGCATATCCAGCGCCTGGCAGTACATTTCCGCCACGCGCTTGGACGCCCCCATGACACTGGCCGGATTGACCGCCTTGTCCGTCGAGATCAGCACCATCGCCCGCGCACCATGGCGCGCCGCGGCATCGGCCACGATGCGGGTGCCGGTCACGTTGGTCAGCAGCCCTTCGCAGGGATTGTCCTCAACCATCGGCACATGCTTCAGCGCCGCGGCATGAAAGACCAGTTCGGGCCGGAAACGGGCAAAAACCCGGTCGATCCGCCCGGCGTCGCGTATATCGGCCAGCACGAGATGCCGCGCTACGTCACTCCCCTGTTCCCCCAGATGAAGATCCACCTGCCACAGCGGGAATTCCCCGATGTCCAGCAGCACCATTTCCGCCGGGGCGTGGGCGGCGATCTGCCGGGCCAGTTCACCGCCAATGGATCCACCGGCCCCGGTAATCAGCACGCGCCTGCCGCGCAGCATTTCCGCAATGCCGTGCCCATCCTGTGTCACGGCGGGGCGATTGAGCAGGTCGGTCAGGCTGACAGGCGGCAGGGGGGCGGACACACCCCCGGCCAGGCCCGACAGGTCGGCCATGCAGCGGACCTGCGTGCCGGTGTCCTGCGCCGCGTGCAGCACGGCCGCCAGCCGCGCGCCGCGAAAGTCCGGATCGACCACAACCAGCAGCATATCCCCGGCGGGCTCCATGCGGGACAGGATGCGCGCCAGATCCCCCACCTGCCCCAACACCGGCACACCGCACAACTGCCGCCCCGGCCGGCGCTGCGGCCCTTCGACCACCATGCCCACGACCCGGCCCGCCCGGTCGGGCATCAGCCTGAGAAAACGGCTCGCCCCCTCCCCATCCCCCAGCAGGATGATCCGCGCGCCGGACCGCATGGCCCGTCCGCCACGGTAATGGCGCCAGCCCTGATACCCCGCCCGCGCGCCCGCCATGAGCATGAACGCCGCCATGGTGTAAGCCATGCCGAAAGCGGGCGCGCCCGCTCCCGCGCCCAGCCCGGCCAGCAGGCCGGTCGCCAGCAGGCCCGCCAGCACGCAGGCCCCGCCCAGCCGCCAGAAGTCGGACCGCCCGGCAAAGCGCCAGTGCTGCTGGAAAACACGGAACGGCCAGCCCGCCACCGCGATGGCCCCCATGCCCACGACCGGCAGCGCCCATGCCGGCCACCCCCGCGCCACGAAACCGCTCACGCCCTGCGCCACGAAGGCGGCGATCGTGCCCATAAGCGTATCAAGGGCGCAATTTACCGCCAGGGTCCGTATCATGCGCGCGCATTCGGCCAGGGCCGGGCGACGGCGGGAGGATTGCCTAACCATTCTGCGCCACCTATAGCCGAGCGGACGTAGGGCAAGAAGGAGAGATCATGCTCCAATCCCGGCTTTCATGACCAGCATGCATTCCACCCATGCCGCCGTGGCCCTGTTTGGCCTTGTGCTCATGGCGGGCGGCCTGACGGCGACGGTCCTGTCACGTCGGGTGATCGGTCTGCACGTCATGGATTATCCTACCGGGCGCAGCGCCCACGCCGCCCCCGTGCCCAAGGGTGGGGGGCTGGCGATTGTGGCCGTGTTCCTTGTCGGTATGCCAGTGACGGAAATGATCTTCCACCATGTGGCGGACAGGGCGGACATCACATTGCTGCTCGCCACGGTCTGGCTTGGCCTTTTTTCATGGCATGACGACATGCACCCCATGCCCCCGGCATGGAAGCTTGCGGCACAGGTCGCCGCGGCCAGCGTGGTGGCGGGGGGCGGCATCGCGGCCCTGCCCCTGCCTGCGGCATGGGCCGAACTGCCGTTAAGGATTCTGTGGCTGGTCTGCCTGTGCAATGTTCTCAATTTCGTGGATGGACTGGATGGGCTGGCCGGTGGCTGCACGCTGCTGGCCTGCCTGGCCACGGCGGGGCTGTGCCTTGCCGCCCATGGCGGCGTGGACATATGGGGCACGGCGCTGGTTCTGGCTGCGGCCATGGCCGGCTTCCTGCCCCTGAACTTTCCGCGTGCGCGACTTTTCATGGGGGATGTGGGAAGCCAGTGCTGCGGGCTGGTGCTTGGCGCGCTGGGACTGCGCATGGCGGGCCTGCCGCATCTGTCCCATGGCGGGATGCTGATGCCGCTGATCCTGTCAGGCATGCTGACGGATGTGTCGGCGACCCTGCTGCGGCGCATCCATGCGGGCCGTCCGCTCATGCGCGCGCACCGCGAGCATCTGTACCAGATGGCCCATCGCAGCGGCATGAAGGCGCCGCGCATTACCCTTATGGCATGGGGGGCGACCGCTTACGGGAGCCTTGTGGCCGGGGCCGTGGCCACGAACCGGATCGCCCCATCCACCGCCCTTGGCCTGGTCGGCATTGTCCAGCTTGGCTGGGCCGTGACCGTGTGGCGGCGGGTACGCCGCACACCGGAACTGACATGGTGACGAAAAGGGGGAGGACAGCCCTGCGGCCATCCTCCCCCTGATCCGGACCTGTCGGGACCGCTGGAAAGGTTATTTGCGCAGCGTAATCTTCATGCCCTGCGCCGCCGCGGCCAGACGGCCGCCCGTGCTGGTTGTGTCAAGCTGGATCCGCACGCCTGCCGGGTTGTTCAGCAGTATGGCCCCCACGCCGGTGCCAGCCGTGACATCCCCGTTCACGGCGGCATAACTGCCTTCGAAATCCTGGACCTTGGTCAGGTTATAGACGGTGCCACGGGCATCCACATTGGCAAAGCCCACGGCCGCCAGCGACCCGCCCTCGATCTTGAAGCGGTAGGTGTGATGCTTGAACACAAGCTTGCCCGTGCCCCATGTATGACCAACGCCGACATCAAGCGACTTGAACTTCATCGTCACCTGTCCCGACGGCGTTCCGAGCGAGGAGTCGGCCGCCATGGCCAGCGCGGGCATACCGGCCAGGGGCGCCAGTGCAATGGCGGCGGCAACCAGACGTCGTGATATACGCATGGATCAAATCCTTCAGTGCCTGAAATGCACGAAAACAGCCATGGGCGTGTTCAGCCTACCCGGCGCAGCCCCTCGGCGCGGCGGGGACGGACGGGCTTGCGGGCCGGGGTGGCGGCCTTTTCCTGTGTCGCCGTCTCGCTCACGATGGCGGAAAGGTCACGCAGGTAGGCATTGCCCTTGAGCGTGCGCTTGATCAGCACGGAGCGGCGGTCCATCGGGTCCGGCGTGCGGCGGGCCAGATCCAGATCCTTCAGCCGGTCCAGCGCGCGGGTGATCGCGGGCTTGGACACGTTCAGCTCGGCGGCGAGACCACGTACGGTATGTGCGTCGTCACTCAGGTAGCAGGTCAGGAACACAGCCAGCTGGCGGGCCGACAGATCGGGACCGTCACGGCGGACCATCGCCACAATGGTATCGCGCAGGGAATTGATCATCTGATCCGTATGAGCCTGTGATGACTTGGCCATCGGTGGAAATCCTTTGTCGAATATCAGTCCCGCTAACCGGCGCAGATGCAGAATCGGACCGGGGCTGGAGAAGCACTTTCTGCACTGCCTATATAATTGGCACTTACAGCATATATAAGTCGCAGCGCGAGAATTAGTTCGCTTGCGGGATTGTTTCTTTATCGATGCATTCTGTCCCCGATGTTAAATATATTTAATATTCCTTCGTAAGCTGCTCTTAAACCAAGGCTTTCTCCGCCCTCTGGCCGGCCGGGACGTGACACATCGTTCCACCCGTACGTATCGATATGAATCCAGCGCACATCAGTTCTGACAAAATTTTCTAGAAAAAGCGCCGCCGTGATCGCCCCAGCCGTGGGTTTGGATGAAATATTGTTCAGGTCCGCCACCGGGCTGCTCAGCCATTTGCGGTATCCCGGCCACAGCGGCAGCCGCCACAGCGGGTCGCCGCAGGCATGGCCAGCCGCCACAAAGGCCGCCGCCACGGCATCGTCATTGGCGAACAGGGCGGGCACGTCCGGCCCCAGCGCCACACGGGCGGCGCCGGTCAGCGTCGCGGCATCGACCAGCAGGTCGGGCTGGTGTTCGCAGGCGGCATGCAGCAGGTCGCACAGCACCAGCCGCCCCTCGGCATCGGTATTCCCGATCTCGACCGTCAGCCCGGATCGGGTCGTCACCACATCGGACGGGCGCATTGCCCGGCCGGACACGCTGTTTTCCACACAGCCAAGCCGCAGTTCCAGCCGCACCGGCAGGTCGCGCAGCACGATCAGCCGCGCAAGGGCGAGCATGATGGCCGCCCCCCCCATGTCCTTTTTCATCCGCAACATGGAGGAAGCCGATTTGAGGTCATAACCGCCGGTATCGAAACACACCCCCTTGCCCGCGAGGGAGATCAGCGGGGCATCATCGGTGGCGGTACTGCCGTGCCAGCGGGCCTCCACCACGCAGGGGGCCCGTTCGGATCCGCCGCCGACATGGCACAGGGTTGGAAAATCCTTTTCCAGCCGTGCCCCGCGAATGACCAGAACCTGCACGTCCAGTGGCCCGAGCGCCGCCGCCGCCGCGATGGCCAGATCATCCGGCCCCATGAGGTTGGGGGGCGTATTGATCAGCGAGCGCGCCAGATTCATGCACTGCGCCATCTCGGCCGCCGCCCGTCCGGTCGTATCCACCACCAGCCGCGCGCCGGCCGCCGCCGGGGGCATATCCCGCCCGAAAGCAGGCATGCGGTACGCACCCAGACAGAAACCAAGGGCGATGTCCGTCGCCGCGATATCCGCCGGCGCGCCGACGCGCCACAGGCCGGGGGGTAACGAATCGGGCAGCGCACCGAACACGAACGGATCGGCGCCGTCCTTTTCCTCACCCACCCCCAGCAGGGCGGTGGTGACATTGCCATCCGCGCCGGGAAGAAGCTGTACCTGACCGTACCGGGCGACAAATCCGGCCTGGCCGGCAAAGCGGGCCGCCGCCGCCCCCACAAGACCGCCCAGACCATCAAGTGCCGCGGGACGGATGGCATGCACCACCCCCACATCCTGACCGGCGACATCTTCCGCCAGGACCAGACAGTCCGGATTTTCCAACATGTTCATTAAACGCCCTCCCTGCCGCGTTTTATTCATGCCAGCGTGCGTCCGGCCACCGTGCAACGCAAGCCGCATGTGGTTTTGCTTGCATTTGCCGCCGCTTGGCCGGAGCATGCTGACATGACGGGTGTACCCTCGGGCCCTGGTGGCCCCTATCGCACTGTGGCCGGGCAGGGTTCCGGCCCCCATCCCGATATGAAGGTCCGGGCCGTGCTCGGCCCGACCAATACCGGAAAGACCCATCTGGCCATCGAACGCCTGCTTGCCCATTCCAGCGGGATCATCGGCTTCCCGCTCAGGCTGCTGGCGCGGGAAAATTACGACCGCATGGTCGCGCGCAAGGGGGCGCACGCCGTCGCCCTGATAACGGGGGAAGAAAAGATCGTGCCGCCCAGGGCACGCTGGTTTTCATGCACGGTGGAAGCCATGCCGCTGGACCGGCGGGTGGAATTCGTGGCGGTGGATGAAATCCAGCTCTGCGCCGATCCCGACCGGGGCCATATCTTCACCGACCGGCTGCTGCATGCGCGCGGCACGGCGGAGACCATGTTTCTGGGCGCCGACACCATCCGCAACCTGATCCGCCAACTGGTGCCGGGTATCGAGATCGAACATCGCCCCCGCCTGTCCCAGCTTACCCATGCGGGGGCATGCAAGCTCACGCGCCTGCCCCCGCGTTCGGCCATTGTCGCGTTTTCCGCCAGCGAGGTGTACGCCATAGCCGAACTGCTCCGCCGCAGGCGGGGGGGATGCGCCATTGTCATGGGCCAGCTTTCACCGCGCACGCGCAATGCGCAGGTGGCGCTGTATCAGGAAAAGGAGGTCGATTACCTCGTCGCGACCGATGCGATCGGTATGGGGCTGAACATGGATGTCAACCACGTCGCCTTCGCCAGCCTGTCCAAATTCGACGGCACGCGCATTCGCCCCCTTAACGCCGGTGAAATCGCGCAGGTGGCCGGACGGGCCGGGCGGGGCCTGCGCGATGGCACATTCGGCACCACCGGCACCTGCCCCGCGCTGCGTGAAGAACTGGCCGAAGCGGTGGAGCAGCACCGCTTCGACCCGCTGACACGCCTGTCATGGCGCAACAGCACGCTGGATTTCTCATCGCCCGAAGCCCTGCTACGCAGCCTCAACCACTCCTGCCCCCGCCCGGAACTGACCGCCGGGCATGAGGCCAGTGACATGCTGGCCCTTGCCGCCCTGACGGGAAATACCGAAATCCGCCCCCTCGTGCACTCCCGCGCCGCGACACGGCTGTTATGGGAAAGTTGCCAGATCCCCGATTTCCGCAAACTGGGCGATGACAGCCACGTCCGCCTGTGCGGGCGGATTTTCACCCATATCATTCACGACGGGCGCATTCCCGCCGCATGGATGGACAAGCAGCTTGCCAGTTTCTTCCATACGGAGGGCACCATAGACTCCCTCATGCAGCGGCTGGCTGGCATCCGGGTATGCAGTTACATCGCCTCGCGCACCGGCTGGATCGCCAATGCCGAACACTGGCAGGCCCGCACCCGCGAAGCCGAGGACCGGCTGTCCGACATTCTGCATGAACAACTGACCGCCCGCTTTGTGGACCGTCGCGCCACCAGCCTCATCCGCCGGCTGGATGAAGGGGGGCATGACGCCCTGCTTTCCGCCGTGACGGCACAGGGCAACGTGGTGGTGGAAGGCCATGAAGTCGGGCGTATCGCCGGTCTTGACCTGATTGCGGGCGACCATACCGATGCCGATGACGGCCGCCTGCTCATGCGCGCCGCACGCCGTGCGGTCCGTAGCGAGATCCCGCGCCGTGTCGCCCTGCTCGTGCAGGACGAGGACCGGCAGTTCGCCTTTTCCGCCGATGGCCTGCACATCCTGTGGCAGGACATGCCGATCGCGCGCCTGCAACCTGGCGCCGACATGCTGGCCCCCCGCCCGCAGGTTCTCGACAACCCCCTGCTGGACAATGCGCAGCGCGAACGCATCCGCAACCGGCTTCAGGCATGGCTGGGCCGGATCGTGCATGAACACCTGGCCCCGCTTTTTGCCGTGCAGGCCGCCGTGGCCAGCACGCCCGACCTGCGCGGTATCGTCCACCGCCTGCGCGAAGGGGCCGGAATCGCCGTCCTGCACCGGGGCGAACATTATGGGCCGGACATGATCCGCCGGTTGCGGCGGCTGGGCATACGGGTCGGGCATTACAGCCTGTTCATGCCCGCGATCCTGAAGGAACGGCCCATGCAGTTGCGCGGCTGGCTGATCGCCATCAGCCTGAACATGCCGTGCCCCCCGCTGCCCGCCATGAGCCGCGTCACCCTGCCCCCCGACGCCCTGCCCGCGCCCCTGCTGGACCGCATGGGCTGGCTGGATGCCGGGCCTGTGCGGATCCGGCTGGATATTGCGGAAAAATTCATTCTCGAACTTGCCCGCATGACCCGGCGCGCGCCCATACCGCTGCCGCCACTTCTGGCATCGCGACTGGGGGTGCGGCGCGAAGCCCTGCCCGCGGTCATGAAGGGGCTGAACATGCGCGTCTATCACCCCCGTCCCATGCCAGCCGAGCATTATGGTCCCCCTGCCCCGGTCATGGTGCGGTTCCAGCGCGAAATCGCATCCGATGGAAAGGGAAAACCCCAACACCCCGAAAAACGTAAGGCGGGAGGGAGACCGGCGCTGAAGGGTGGGGCGCGTCCGTCCCGCCGGGCCGACAGCCCGTTCGCGGCCCTTGCCACCCTGCTTAACCGTTCGTGACCGGCATGAAACAGCCTTCCGTTCCGTCTCCCACTGCCCAGCGCCTGGATCTGTGGCTGCTTCATGCCCGCTTCGGCCGCAGCCGGAGCGCCTGCGCGCAGATGGCGACAGGCGGCCAGGTACGCATCAACCGCCAGCGCGTGACCAAGGCGCATGCGCAGGTACATATAGGCGATATCCTGACCCTGCCCGCCCCGGACAGAAAAACGGTGATAGTCATTCGCATTATTAGTTGTGCCGAACGGCGGCAATCAGCGCCCCTTGCACGGCTTCTGTACGAAGTTATTCCGGAATCCACGTGAATATTGTGTCCGCAATGCAGATGCCGGCCCTGATTGTGCTTTAGCTGCCGTCTTGGGCTTGCCACAGCCGGAAAACACTCTCATATCTTCCGCCATTCCCGATGAGGTCATGCCCGATGTGGTGCCTCGTCCCTTCCAATGGCCGGGCCTATTGCCGCAGGCCGAACAAAATAATGATCGGAGATAGGCGATGACCTATGTGGTCACCGAAAACTGCATTCGCTGCAAATTCACGGATTGTGTCGAAGTCTGCCCGGTTGACTGCTTCTACGCGGGTGAGAACTTTCTCGTAATCAATCCGGATGAATGCATTGACTGCGGTGTATGCGAACCGGAATGCCCGGCTGAGGCCATCTTCCCCGATAGTGACGACCGCGCCACCCCCTGGGCCGAACTGAACGCCAAATACGCCGCGGTATGGCCCAACATCACACGCAAGATCGACGCCCCGGCCGATGCCGAGGAATGGAAAGACAAGCCGAACAAGAAAGAGCTTCTTTCCCCCGAACCCCAGAAAGGCTGATCCCCGCCTTTTCCACAGGGGTCCCATAAAAAAGACCGGCGCGATTTCTCGCGCCGGTCTTTTTTTATGCCGTCGGGACCGGAGGGCGATCAAACCCTCCGGCCCCCGCCACGATACCGCTTAGCGCGACATCATGTTGATGGACGTGTCATGCATGATGAAGACCGTGCCGCCAACCAGGACGACAACCGACAACACCGTGAAGACAAATGCCATGACGTTCCAGCGCTGAGCGGACGAACCGTTCATGTGCAGGAAGTAAACCAGATGAACAACGATCTGAATGACCGCCAGCAGGGCAATCGCCCCGGCTGTGCCGGACGGTGACATCGCATGCGACATCACGATACCGAACGCAGCGACCGTCAGGATAACGGCAAGTACGAACCCGGTAAGGTAAGACCCTACACTCCCGTGGCTCTCTCCCGTGGAGGATACATGGTCTGCCATCAGATCACACTCATCAGATAGACAAAGGTGAAGACACAGATCCAGACGATGTCCAGAAAGTGCCAGAACAGGCTGAGGCAGGTCAGCTTACCGATCATGCGCTCGTTCAGCTCGGTCTTTCCCGCCGTCTGGAACAGCAGGACCGCCATCCACAGCAGGCCGCAGGTCACGTGCAGACCATGCGTACCCACAAGCGTGAAGAAGGAGGACAGGAACGCACTGCGATCCGGGCCGTTACCTTCAGCAACCATGTGAGAGAACTCACGGATTTCCATGAAAAGGAAGCCCAGCCCCAGCAGGAAGGTCACCCCGAGCCAGGTCCGCATGGTGCTGACCTTGTTGTCGTGGGCGGCGATCATGCCGAAACCATAGGTAATGGAGCTCAGCAGCAGGATGGCGGTTTCAATGCCAACACCGGAAAGCTCGAACACTTCGTGGCCGGTCGGACCGCCGGCGAACTGGTTGCGCATCACCGCGAACACTGCGAACAGCGAACCGAAGATGACACAGTCCGTCATCAGATACAGCCAGAACCCGAACACCACAGGAGATTCGTGGTGTTCGTCGTGGTCGTGGACTGCATCAGCAGTAATGTTTTGCGCCATTATTCCGCTGCCTGTGCTGCCATAAGGTTACGGGAGTGCTCCTGTTCGATACGAACAATCTCGGAGACCGGCACATAGTAGTCGACATCGTTGTTGGCAGAACGGGCAATCACCGTAGCGATGATACCGATCAGACCAACAGCGGCCAGCCACCAGATATACCAGATCGCACCGAAGCCAAGCACGAAGCTGAAGGCACCGATCACGAAGCCGCATGCCGTATTCTTGGGCATATGGATCGGCTTGTAGTCGCCACCAACCTTGCGGGTATCGATACCGGCTTCCTTGTCATGAGCAAAGGCATCCAGCTCATGCACGGTCGGCACGATGGCAAAGTTGTAGAACGGCGGCGGCGAGGAGGTGGACCATTCCAGCGTACGAGCGTTCCACGGATCGCCCGTCAGGTCACGGTTTTCAGCCAGGTTACGGTCACGGACCGAAACGTAGATCTGCATGAGCTGGCAGACAACACCAAGCGCGATGAGCGCGGCGCCGAAAGCGGAGATCAGCAGCCAGGGATGCCATTCCGGATTGTCGTAGTGGTTCATGCGGCGGGTCATGCCTTCGAAACCGACAACGTAGATCGGCATAAAGGCGAAGTAGAAACCAACCAGCCAGAACCAGAACGCCCGCTTGCCCCAGGCTTCATTCATCTTGAAGCCGAACGCCTTCGGGAACCAGAAGTTCATCGCGGCGACGTAACCGAAATACACACCACCGATAATCACGTTATGGAAGTGGGCAATAACGAACAGGCTGTTGTGCAGAACGAAGTCAGCAGCCGGGATCGCCAGCATCACACCGGTCATACCACCGATGGAGAAGGTGATCATGAAGCCGATCACCCAGTACATGGTCGCGTGGAATTCGACACGCCCCTTGTACATCGTGAACAGCCAGTTGAAGATTTTCACCCCGGTCGGAACCGCGATGATCATCGTCATGATACCGAAGAACGTGTTCACGTTCGGGCCGGCACCCATGGTGAAGAAGTGGTGAGCCCACACGAGCAGCGACAGGATCATGATGGACGCGGTGGCGTAGACCATGGTCTTGTAGCCGAACAGCGGCTTGCGTGCGAAGGTCTGCGTGATTTCGGAGAAGGCACCGAAAGCGGGCAGAACCAGAATGTACACTTCCGGATGGCCCCAGCCCCAGATCAGGCTCAGGTAGAGCATCTGGTTGCCGCCACCATCATTGGTGAAGAAGTGCATGCCAAGGTAACGGTCCAGACCCAGCAGCCCCAGGGCCACGGTCAGGATCGGGAAGACGGCCATGATCAGCACGGTCGTGCAGAAGATGGTCCAGGTGAACACCGGCATACGCATGTAGTTCATGCCCGGCGCGCGCATCTTCACGATGGTGGTGAAGAAGTTCACACCCGTCAGCAGCGTGCCCACACCGGACAGCTGAACCGCCCAGATATAGTAGTCAACACCGACACCGGGGCTGAACTGCTGCTCGGACAGGGGCGGATACGCCAGCCAGCCGCACTGCGAGAACTCACCGATGAACAGGGAGACGTTGACCAGCACGAAGCTGACGGTCGTCATCCAGAAGCTCAGCGTGTTCACGAACGGGAAGGCCACGTCGCGTGCACCGATCTGCAGCGGCACCACGATGTTCATCAGACCCTGCATGAACGCCATGGCCATGAAGAAGATCATGATGGTGCCGTGGGCGGAGAAGATCTGGTCATAGTGGTGCGGCGGCAGGTAGCCGGGGTTGCCGGCATAGGCCAGCGCAAGCTGGGAGCGCATCATGATCGCGTCCGCGAAACCACGGAACAGCGCCACGAGGGCCACAACGATATACATGACACCAATGCGCTTGTGGTCGACCGAGGTCAGCCATTCACGCCACAGGTAGCCCCATTTACCGTAATAGGTGATGAGACCGACAACGGCCAGGCCAGCAATGGCAGCACCGATGAAAGTCCCGACAAGGATCGGCACATCATAAGGAATGGCCGACAAAGTTAATTTGCCTAACATCTGTCCTATTCCTTCATGTTCATGTCGGACATCGCGGACTGCTGCACGTGCAGCATCTTTCCGGTGCTCTTATCCATGATCATGCCGTTGTTGTACTTGGCAACGATCTCATCAAAGAGACCCGCGTCGACATGCGAGAAGTATTCAACCGGGTTGGCCTCGCTCGGCGCGGCCAGCTTCGGATAGCTTGCGCTGTCCAACTGCTCGGAAGAAGCCTTAACCTTCTCGACCCACGCGCTGTACTGGTCCGCAGGCATGGCCAGCGCACGGAAACGCATGTCGGAGAAGCCACGGCCGCTGAAGTTGGACGATTCACCCTGGAAATCACCCGGTTCATTGGCGATGAGGTGCAGTTGTGTCTGCATCCCGGCCATGGCGTAGATCATCGTACCGAGCTGCGGGATGAAGAAGGAATTCATCACGGAGTCAGAGGTGATCCGGAAATCGACCGGCGTATTCACCGGCATGGCAAGCTGGTTGACCGTTGCGATCCCTTCGTCCGGATAGACAAAGAGCCACTTCCAGTCCAGCGCCACAACATCGACATGAATTGGCTTGACGTTAGCTTCCGCCTCGAGAGGCTTGTACGGATCAAGCGAATGACACGTCTGATAGGTCAGCACCGCCAGGAACAGAATGATCAGGCTGGGGATGGCCCAGATAACCACTTCGATCTTGTTGGAATGCGACCATTTCGGCAGGTATTCGGCCGATGTATTGGACTGACGGTACTGCCATGCGAACAGCAGCGTCAGGATACATACCGGCACCACGACCAGCAGCATCGCGAACAATGCCGTCATGATCAGGTTTTTTTCCTGAAGGCCGATTATGCCCTTGGGGTCGAGCGTATCCCATGTGCAGCCTGCTAACAGCACTGCTGAAGATAAGCTCATCAACTTCGTTAATCTTGGCAAGATTTTTTTCTTCATCTCACGCCTCGTTGGTTTCGACATCACCCTGTTTTGCTCACATCCTCGCTTCATCCACGGGCTTAGACAACAACGGCCACGCTATACGCCCCACAGGGAAAATGCACCTGGCCTTTCCCCTGCATCCAGCGACATCGCGCCACGTCGACTCCCGAAAATGACAATCGTCACTTTCAGTTTGCATCCGTCATGAGTTAGTTGCCGACCGGCTGACCATGATTTTGATCAATACGGCCCGCCAGACCTTACGTAATCATTACTGTCAGGGCAGATCGGACCATAAATCGCGATGCCGTCCTGTGTACTGAAGCGCATGCTCTGTGCCGCTTACCCTTTCATATAGTTTTTCTATTCAAGGGTTATCCGACCTGAATGGCCCTATAGGCAAGCCTTCACATAATATTTCAGAACATTACACAGTGGCTGATTTATCTTTAAAAATCCCGGTTTTACAAGGCATTGCTTAACTGTCATGAACCTCACACTCCCGTCATCATATAATTTCATTGTGTAAATAAGTCTTATCTATTTTGACGGATCGTCCACAAAATCAGTCTTTTCATGCAAAAAGGGCTGCCGCTTTCGCGACAGCCCTCCATTTTCGCCAAATCAGACCTTTCGGGTCTGAAATTTACAGGACTCCTGTCCTTCCTCAGTCATTGCTGCTGTTACGCACGCCCATGAACTGAAGCAGGAACTGAAACAGGTTGATGAAGTTGAGGTAGAGATTCAGCGCATCGTAAACCGACCGCTTGGCCGCCTGATCCGGTCCTTCATAATAGGCGAACTGCTGGTAGGTGGCCTTGATCCGCTGGGTGTCGAACATCGTCAGCCCCACGAACAGCAGCACACCGACGGCGCTGTAGACGAAATACAGCCCCGGGCTGGCAAGGAACATGTTCACCACGCCCGCGATGATA
The DNA here is from genome assembly GCF_021295395.1 of Komagataeibacter sp. FNDCR2. Taxonomy (NCBI): domain Bacteria; kingdom Pseudomonadati; phylum Pseudomonadota; class Alphaproteobacteria; order Acetobacterales; family Acetobacteraceae; genus Komagataeibacter; species Komagataeibacter sp. FNDCR2. Next base: position 2,772,697 of record NZ_JAIWOU010000001.1, on the reverse strand, counting down.
AGACCGAACAGACCCATCATGAGAAAGGAACCGAAGCGGCTGAGGTCGGTACGAGTCGTGTAACCCCATATCGACATGGTGCAGAACGTCGCCGCGGTGATGAAGAACACCCGCGTGATGGAAACGCCAGTGAACACCATGAAGATGTTGGACATGCTGGCGCCCATCACGCCACAGAAGAGCCAGAACAGTGTCTGGACCGCCTGCGTGGACAGTCGGTTCACGCCAAAGGACATCACCATGACAAAGCCCAGCGGCGCGATCATGGCGAGCATGGCCAGGCCCGTGGGCCGGATCGCCACCATTCCCGTGGGGGTGGCGACATGTTGGAAGAACAGCGCCTGAAGGCCGGTATTGGCGATCAGGTACGCCACCAGCCCGGTCAGCACCAGTCCCGATGCCATCCAGTTATAGACTCGCAGCATATAGGCGCGCAGGCCCATATCGACGGAGCCTGCGGCACTCTCAGCGGCGGGGCGGACGAAGCTCCGCGAATCAGGGCCAAAAGCCATTGTTTTTCCTTCCTGCACGTCCTTGACTGACGTGCCTCTCCCTGAATGTGGGAACATGCTAGAACACGTTCAAGAACCTCAGCGTGTCCAACACATTACAATACGGCAACATGCCCGGCATGCGCGGCGTGGGATATATATACTGTACGCGCCCTGTGCGACCCATGCCGTCCGCTCTTTTATTCACAGGTACTTCATGCGTCTTTTTGTCGGACTGGAATTTCCACCTTCCCTGCAGCGCGTGGCTGGTGAACTCAGGGGCAGCCTGCCTGATGTGGTATGGTACCCGCCGGATTCCTACCACCTCACGCTACATTTCATGGGGGAGATCACCCAGCGGCCGGTGCTGGAGGACATACACCATGCCCTGGCGGCAATTCGTGCGCCCCACCCCGGCCTGCGGCTGACCGCGCCCGGCCTGTTCGAGTCCGAAACGCGCTACGGACCGGACACGTTATGGATTGGCCTTGCCGCCGATCCTGTGCTTGTACAACTGCAACACAAGATCCGCGCGACCCTGAACAGGATCCTGCCTACCCCGGCCAGACGCGGGCGGCGCTTTGTGCCACATGTGACGCTCGGGCAGTCACAACGCACCGATTCCGACCAGCGGCAGCGCTGGCTGGCCACCCCCCTCCCCGCATCGGAGGAAGAGCATGTGGGGCATTTCACCCTGTTCCAGTCCCTGCGCCGCGCGGATGGACCTTTTTACGAACCGCTGGAACACTATCCGCTGGCTCCCTGATTCCCCCGCGCATACCGTTACGCATAGGGGCGTATCGGGTTCCGGCATGTCCCCCATTTATATATTTATTGAATAATAAAAATATATTTCGCGCCATTCATTGTGAACTGGCCTGATGGGAGATGTTGGCCAATCACTTAAATTATTTATTTATATCAATGGTATAATTGAATTGTGCCAGATTTTGCGGTTATCCGTTTCATTGCTTATCTGACAACATATTCACGATTTAGTGATCTTGAACACTAAATTGTCAGGAGACGGACGTGCCAGCCTCAGTATGTTCGGATGAAACGGACTACCTGCTTTTTCTTCTGCTAAATCGCCGGTTTCCCGTCTGGATGGATAAGGGACGCAATACGCGTTTCCCGGCCAGTGACAGACAGGAAACCGGCCCCGGCAAAAAGTTGCGGCGGCGGCGTCCTGAATTCGAAACCGTTAGTTTTTCTGAGGACATCACATATGATTTCTGCCGTTTTCGGAAAAAGACGTTCTCTGAGCAGAACGCTTACAGCCGGAACGATATGTGCGGCTCTCATCTCGGGTTATGCCACCATGGCATCGGCGGATGAGGGGCAGGGCGCCACGGGGGAAGCGATCATCCATGCTGATGATCATCCCGGTGACTGGCTTACCTATGGCCGTACCTATTCTGAACAGCGCTACAGCCCGCTGGATCAGATCAACCGTTCCAATGTCGGAAACCTGAAGCTGGCCTGGTATCTGGATCTCGATACCAACCGTGGCCAGGAAGGCACGCCGCTGGTTGTCGATGGCGTCATGTACGCCACCACCAACTGGAGCATGATGAAGGCCGTGGACGCCGCGACCGGCAAGCTGCTGTGGTCGTACGACCCGCGCGTGCCCGGCAACATCGCGGACAAGGGCTGCTGTGACACGGTCAACCGTGGCGCGGCCTACTGGAATGGCAAGGTCTATTTCGGCACGTTCGATGGTCGCCTGATCGCCCTGGACGCCAAGACCGGCAAGCTGGTCTGGAGCGTCAACACCATTCCGCCCGAAGCGGAACTGGGCAAGCAGCGTTCCTATACGGTTGACGGCGCGCCCCGTATCGCCAAGGGCCGCGTGATCATCGGTAACGGTGGTTCCGAATTCGGCGCGCGTGGCTTCGTCACGGCGTTCGATGCCGAAACCGGCAAGGTTGACTGGCGCTTCTTCACGGTTCCCAACCCCAAGAACGAGCCTGACCACGCCGCGTCCGACAGCGTGCTCATGAACAAGGCCTACCAGACCTGGAGCCCGACCGGCGCCTGGACCCGCCAGGGCGGCGGCGGCACGGTGTGGGATTCCATCGTGTACGATCCCGTGAGCGACCTGGTTTATCTGGGCGTGGGCAACGGTTCGCCGTGGAACTACAAGTACCGCTCCGAAGGCAAGGGCGACAACCTGTTCCTGGGCAGCATCGTCGCGCTGAAGCCGGAAACCGGCGAATACGTCTGGCATTTCCAGGAAACGCCGATGGACCAGTGGGACTTCACCTCTGTCCAGCAGATCATGACGCTTGACCTGCCGATCAATGGTGAGACCCGCCACGTCATCGTTCATGCGCCGAAGAACGGCTTCTTCTACATCATCGATGCGAAGACCGGTGAGTTCATCTCGGGCAAGAACTACGTCTATGTGAACTGGGCCAGCGGCCTCGACCCGAAAACGGGCCGTCCGATCTACAACCCCGATGCGCTCTACACCCTTACGGGCAAGGACTGGTACGGCATTCCGGGTGACCTTGGCGGCCATAACTTCGCGGCCATGGCGTTCAGCCCCAAGACCGGGCTCGTCTACATTCCGGCCCAGCAGGTTCCGTTCCTGTACACCAACCAGAAGGGCGGGTTCCTGCCGCACCCGGATAGCTGGAACCTGGGTCTGGACATGAACAAGGTCGGTATTCCCGACTCGCCTGAAGCCAAGCAGGCCTTCGTGAAGGATCTGAAGGGCTACCTCCTGGCCTGGGATCCGCAGAAGCAGCAGGAAGCCTGGCGCGTGGACCACAAGGGTCCGTGGAACGGCGGCATCCTGGCCACGGCCGGAGACGTATTGTTCCAGGGCCTGGCAAACGGCGAATTCCATGCCTATGACGCGACGAACGGGTCCGACCTGTTCCACTTCGCGGCGGATAGCGGCATTATCGCACCGCCCGTGACCTATCTTGCCAATGGCAAGCAGTATGTCGCGGTTGAAGTGGGCTGGGGCGGCATCTATCCGTTCTTCCTGGGTGGGCTTGCCCGCACCAGCGGCTGGACCGTCAACCATTCGCGCATCATTGCCTTCTCGCTCGATGGCAAGGCTGGCGCGCTGCCCAAGCAGAACAACGCGGGCTTCCTCCCCGTCAAGCCGCCGGCACAGTTTGACGCCACCCGGACGGATAACGGCTACTTCCAGTTCGAGACGTATTGCGCCGCCTGCCATGGTGACAATGCCGAGGGCGGTGGCGTGCTGCCCGATCTGCGCTGGTCCGGCTCCATCCGCCACCAGGATGCGTTCTACAATGTTGTTGGCCGCGGCGCGTTGACCGCCTACGGCATGGACCGCTTCGACAGCAACATGAACCCGAACGAGATTGAGGATATCCGTCAGTTCCTGATCAAGCGTGCGAACGAGACCTATCAGAGGGAAGTTGATGCCCGGAAGAACGCCGCCGGTATTCCCGAGCAGCTGCCGTAATCCCGGTTTTGACAATTTTTCGCATCAACGCGACGCATGATGGTGAACATAATGATCAACAGGCTTAAGGTGACATTCAGCGCGGCAGCGTTTAGTCTGCTTGCTGGGACGGCATTGGCGCAGACGCCAGATGCCGACTCCGCGCTAATCGAGAAGGGAGCGTATGTCGCGCGGCTGAGTGACTGCGTGGCGTGTCATACCGCTCTCCACGGTCAGGCCTATGCGGGCGGGCTTGAAATCAAGAGCCCGGTCGGCACGATTTACTCCACGAACATTACTCCGGATCCGACTTACGGTATCGGGCGCTACACCTTCGAAGACTTCGACGAAGCCGTGCGCCATGGTGTCCGCAAGGACGGTACCTCGCTGTATCCGGCGATGCCCTACCCGGCCTTCTCGCGCATGACGAAGGAAGACGTGCAGGCCCTGTACGCCTACTTCATGCATGGCGTGAAGCCGGTCGCGCAGCCGAACAAGCAGCCGGATATTTCCTGGCCGCTGTCCATGCGCTGGCCGCTGGGTGTGTGGCGCATGCTCTTCTCGCCCGCGCCCAAGGACTACACCCCCGCCCCCGGCACCGATGCCGAGGTCGCGCGTGGTGAATACCTGGTGACTGGCCCCGGCCATTGCGGCATGTGCCATACGCCGCGTGGCTTCGCCATGCAGGAAAAGGCGCTGGACACGGCGGGTGGTCCTGACTTCCTGTCCGGTGGCGCGCCGATCGACAACTGGGTTGCGCCGAGCCTGCGCAATGACCCGGTCGTGGGTCTGGGCCGCTGGAGCGAGGACGACATCTACCTGTTCCTGAAGTCCGGTCGTATCGACCACTCCGCCGTGTTCGGTGGCATGGGCGATGTGGTGGCATGGAGCACCCAGTACTTTACCGATGACGACCTGCGCGCCGTCGCGAAGTATCTGAAGAGCCTGCCGCCGGTCCCGCCGTCACAGGGCAACTACACCTACGATCCCTCCACCGCGAACATGCTGGCTTCGGGTAACACCGCCAGCGTTCCGGGTGCTGATACGTATGTGAAGGAATGCGCCATCTGCCACCGTAACGATGGTGGTGGTGTCGCCCGCATGTTCCCGCCGCTGGCTGGCAACCCGGTCGTCGTGACCGAGAACCCGACCTCGCTGGTGAACGTGGTTGCGCATGGTGGCATCCTGCCGCCGAGCAACTGGGCGCCGTCCGCGGTCGCCATGCCGGGTTACAGCAAGTCGCTGTCCGCCCAGCAGATCGCCGATGTGGTCAACTTCATCCGCACAAGCTGGGGCAACAAGGCGCCGGGCACCGTGACCGCCGCCGACGTGACCAAGCTGCGTGACACCGGGGCTCCGGTTTCCAGCTCGGGCTGGAACAGCACCAGCAGCGGCTGGTCCGTGTTCTTCCCGCAGCCCTATGGCGCAGGCTGGACCTTCGCACCGCAGACGCATACGGGTCAGGATACCGCGCAGTAAGGCGCAGGGGTGGCTTCTCCGGAAGCTACCTTCTTCCTGATCTCGACTACGGAAAAACCGCCATGGAGACATCCATGGCGGTTTTCTTATGGGCAGTATCCACGCCCGCGCCTATGGTGAGGGAATGTTTCAGGAGCCCGGAGCCGAAATCCGGAACATACGTCCGTCGTGGCCGCCGCCCCAGGCCCGTCAGCGGTGCTTTTGGAACACTCTCTTCGCCATATGGGAGGATGTAGCGGCATGCGGCGCATCGTGGTCCTGACTGGAGCAGGCATCAGCCAGGAATCCGGCCTGCAGACCTTTCGCGGGGCGGACGGGCTGTGGAACAATGAGCATATCGAGCATATCTGCACGCCACAGGGCTTCAGGCGGGATCCGCTGCGGGTGGACCGTTTCTATAACGACCTGCGGGCCAGATTACCCGCCGCGCAGCCCAATGCCGCCCATCTGGCGCTGGCGGCGGTGGAACAGGCCGCGCGTAGCGGCCGGTGGCAGGGGCAGCTCACCATCGTCACCCAGAATATAGATGACCTGCATGAGCGCGCGGGCAGTCAGGATGTCATCCATATGCATGGCGAACTGCTGCGGCTGCGCTGCACCCGGTGCGGCATGACGCCCGTATGGCGGACCGACTGTTACCCCGATACGCCCTGCCCCGCCTGCCATGCGCCCACGCTGCGGCCTGACATCGTATGGTTTGGGGAAATGCCCTATCATATGGATATTATTGAGAAACGGCTGGCGGAATGCGACCTGTTCGTCGCCATCGGCACTTCAGGCGTTGTCTATCCTGCGGCGGGATTTGTGGACAGCGTGGCCGCTCACGCGGATACGATGCTGTTCAATCTTGAAGCCCCCTCCGGCCCGGCCCCCTTCGACCAGACCATTCTCGGCCCCGCGACGCATACGGTACCTGCCTGGACCCGCGACCTGCTGGAGGGGTAGGAGAGCCATGGCCGAAACGCTTGAAGACCTGCTCAACGCCATTCGTGACTGCCGGACCTGTGCGATGCATCTGCCGCTGGGGCCGCGCCCGGTCGTGCATATTTCCCGCACCGCACGGCTGCTGATTGCAAGCCAGGCGCCCGGTACGCGGGTGCATGAAACCGGACAGTCCTTTAACGATGCCTCCGGCGACAGGCTGCGGGCGTGGATGGGCATAGACCGGGCCACTTTTTACGATACGACCCGCATTGCACTGGTGCCCATGGGGCTGTGCTATCCCGGGCGTCTGCCCCAGGGTGGAGACTGCCCGCCCCGCCCGGAATGCGCACCGCAGTGGCGTGAACGGATCATGGCGCAGATGCCCGATATAGAACTGACCCTGGTGGTGGGATCCTATGCCCAGAAACATATTCTGGGGGCGGGGCAGGTGGCCCGGCGCTGCCTTGATTTCCGGCATTACCTGCCCCGTTATTTCCCGCTCCCCCATCCGTCATGGCGCACCGGGGCATGGGAACGGCGCACACCGCAATTCGGCCAGGACGTGCTGCCGGCCCTGCGCGCCTGCGTCCGGGCCGTGCTGGCCGGGCAACCCGTGCCGAAAATCCCACCCGCCAATGCGCCGTGAAAGACCCGGCGAAAAGGCTGAAATACCGCTTGGAATATCAGCAGTCAGTCTGCCCTGTCAGGGGAAAGGCATCGCGCATGAGCGGCCTGACCCGGGGCAGATCCGTGGCCGCGGCACATAGGAAACTGGAGGAAGCCGAGTCTTCCTCGGCCGTCAGCGGCCAGGATGTCAGCCCGAGTTCATTATAAACCGGCAGCAATGTCGTGCCCACGTGCCAGAATACCGGGCGACGCCCCTCCTGCACCGCAAGGTCGCGCAGCCACCATATGGCGGATGTACAGTCATCAGCCTCACCCGCCGGGTCACCCAGCCCCACAAGATAGGACCCGATCCGCACGAACGGCAGCAGCGCCTCCCGCCGCGCGCCCTGTATCAGCCCCGACGGCACCGGCGTACCCTGCCCTATCCCCTCCAGCGCATGATCGAGGGCGCAATACTGGGCCTGCGTCGTGGCATCCCAGGGCAGGACGTGAATGCGCCCCGGCCGGACCAGACGCACAATCATGGTCAGGCCCAGCATGACCGCCAGCCCGAGCGTCCACTGCGTGATACCGGGGCGGGAGGCAAACAGCATGATCTCCCACCAGCTCCCGCCCACCGAATCATGCGGGCCAGCCAGCATCAGGATCACGATGGAGCCGATCAGCAGCACGATGGACACGATGGTCTGGAAAGACAGCGGTTCGCTCAGGATCCGGGCATGGCGGTAATAGGATCCACGGAACGGGGCGACGAGAATACAGACCAGCATGAGCAGGCCCGGCACCACGAGGGGCGACCCACGCAGCAGCGTCAGGCCACAGGCGACCGACAGCAGGGTGATCGTGACCTTCCATGCCAGCGTCACCCGCTGCGACAGGCCAATGCCCAGCCCGATCAGCACCACCCCGATAAGGGAGAGCAGGTAATCCCCCATCATGACAAAAACAGGCTGAAGCCTGCCCGCGTTCAGCCACCCTTCCGGGTCAAGCAGGGTCAGCGCCAGAAGGAGCGCGCCGCACAGGGAGACGGCGCCCGTCGCCACGGCCACGGAAAAATCGGCCTCGCTTTCGCGAATGACCTGACTGGGGCGGTCCGTGCGCGGCCCCCGCAGCGGACGGCGCGCACCGACCTTGCGCGAAAGGGCGGCATCCCCGCGCAGGAACAGTTCATGCGAGGCGAACATGATGCCCGCCACGAACAGGGGAACGATATAGTAGAACAGGCGGAAGACCAGAATGGCGGTCACGATGCGCGTGGCGGGCAGGTACGCACTGAGCGCAAGCATCATCGTGCCGTCAAAAACCCCGAGCCCCCCGGGCACGCTGGCCACCAGCCCCGCCGTGTAGGACGCGATGTAGATGGCAAGGAACGTACCGTAATCCAGCCCCGGCGCCGATGGCACGAAGGTATAGGCGATCGCCGCCGTCACCGCGACTTCCAGCGCCGCGACCGTTGTCTGCATCACCGCCATGGCGGAGGACGGGAAGGTTATCCGCCATCGCCAGACCCTGATCTCGTTGACATAGCGCCCCATGACGACATAGGCGATCACCCCGCCCCACATCACCATGCCCACCAGCCGCATGAGCACGGTGGGCAGTTCCTGCCCGATGAAGGGCACCGTGGCCGGTTCCAGCACCAGCACGCTGCCGATCAGGACCGCCGCCCCCAGCAGGTAGGTGGCCGAGCAGAAGGCAATGATCTGGGCAACCTGAAACGGTCTCAGGCCCCAGTTGCCATACAGCCTGAAGCGCACTGCCGCCCCGGAAATGGCCGAAAACCCCAGATTATGCGACAGGACATAGGAACAGAACGCCGCGAACGCCGTACGCCGGAACGAGAGCGCGCACCCCACCTGCCGCACGGCCAGCCAGTCATAAAACGACAGGACGAGATAGGACAGCAGCGTAAAACCCGCCCCCGCCCACAGTGTCGTCGCCGGAATGGCGGCCAGCGCCTGGCTTATGTCATGCCAGTGCAGGTGCCGCACTTCGCGCTGGACCACCACGATGGCGGCCAGCAGCAGCAGCAGGCCCAGTATGTGGGGCAGGTGACGCAGTATTCCCCGCCTGCCCGGGGGGGGCGTTCCATCAGGCTTCCCACCCGTATCGCGCGGGGCCATGGCGTCGTCGTGACGCGGGTGTTCGGCCATGGCTGGCCCCTAGCCTGCCGCCCTTTCGTCACGGGTCAAGGCCGCCTCGATCAGGGCCACGGTTTCCGTGATCCCGTACAACGCGACAAAAATCCCGAAACGCGGGCCTTCCTTCTGCCCCAGCAGCACTTCATACAGGCAGCCGAACCACGCACGCAGCGGGTCGAAGCCATGGGTCTTCCCGATCTCGAACACCAGGTTCTGGCAGGTATCGGGGGAGACATCCTCCCCCTCCAGCCCGCGCAGGGCTTCGGCCAGATCGGCCAGCGCCTTGCGCTCATGCGCGTCGGGGCCGCGATAATGCTTCGTGGGGCGGACAAAATCGGCATAATAGACAATGGCATGGTCCACCAGACGCGCCAGCATCGGGCAGCTTTGCGGTGTGGCGGCGGCGTCGTAACGCTGGATGAACTTCCACAGCACATCCGGCGTCTCGGCATTGGCGACACTGGCCAGATTGAGCAGCATGCCGAACGTGACGGGGCTGCCCGCGCTGGCCGGAATTTGCCCCCCATGGATGAACCATGCCGGGTTGGTCAGCAGGGCCGGGTCATCAGCGGCAAGCGTCTTCGCCTTGCCCACATGGGCCAGATATTCATCCGTCGCCTTGGGGATGACATCAAAGAATAGCCGCTTGGCGCGCTGCGGGGCGTTGAACATGTACTGGCCCAGACTTTCCGCCGGGGCGTAGCGCAGCCATTCCTCGACGGAAATGCCATTGCCCTTCGACTTGGAGATTTTCTGCCCGTTCTGGTCCAAAAACAGCTCATAGGTCAGGCCCGCTGGCGGCTGGCCGCCAAGGATGCGGCAAATCCTGCCCGACAGCCGCACGCTGTCGATCAGATCCTTGCCCGACATTTCATAATCGACACCCAGCGCGTACCAGCGCATGGCCCAGTCGGCCTTCCACTGCATCTTGGCGTGGCCGCCGGTCACCGGGGTTTCAAATGTCTCGCCATCCTCATCCGTCCAGCGCACGGTGCCCGCGACCGGGTCGATCGCATCCATGCGCACCTGCATGACCTGGCCGGTGCGGGGGTGGATGGGCAGCACGGGGGAATAGGTGGCGCGCCGTTCCTGCCCCAGCGTGGGGGCGATCACGGCCACGATTTCGTCATGCACTTCCAGCACGCGCTTCAGGGCGGCGTCAAAACGGCCCCCTTCGTAATACCGGGTGGAAGATGCGAATTCATATTCAAAGCCGAAACCGTCCAGAAAGGCGCGGAGCCGGGCGTTGTTATGCGCGGCAAAGGAATCGTGCGTGCCGAACGGGTCCGGCACGCGTGAAAGCGGCTTGCCGATGAACTGGCGCAGCATGTCCTGGTTGGGCACGTTTTCGGGCACCTTGCGCAGGGCGTCCATATCATCCGAAAACGCCAGCAGCCGCGTGGGCAGGCCGGTCAGCCCCGTAAAGGCCTGCCGCACCCATGATGTGCGCGCGACCTCCCCGAACGTGCCGATATGGGGCAGGCCCGACGGGCCATATCCGGTTTCCAGCAGCACGGGCCGTTCCGCCGTCACCGCGCGCGCGCCGACATGCGCGGACAGCTTGGCGGCTTCCTCGAACGGCCAGGATTTGGGAAGGGGAGAGATAAGGGGACGATGCTGTTCTGACATGGACCGGCAAGCTATGGGCAGGAATGACGCGGGTCAATCCATCCTATTCCACACCACGGGGCGCGGCAACGGGAATGACATGACACGCGGCGGGCGACAGACGCCCACTTACCCTATATCATGTACCGACATGCCAGACACCCCGCCCCTGCCGGACAGCGCACCGGCGATCATTCCCCGCCACGGCGCCTGGTCGGTCCTGACCCCGGAAGGGGAGATCGTGTCCATGACAGCGGCGGACATACGGCGCGAACTGCCGCAATGGCCCGCGCTCATGGTCATTCACGCGCCCGCCACCGCACGCAGGCTTGACCTGCCGCCCCCGCCACGCCCCTGCCCATGGCTGGACCTGCTGGAACTGTTCGCCTTCGCCCTGCCCGCGCAGGGCACGCCGCCCACGGCGCGCGGGCTGGGCATGACGCTGGGCATTGCCGAACACAGGCTGGACCGGCCGGAGGCCGACCTGCTGCCCGATCTGGCGTTCGAGATGCTGCGCCGCATCTCGCGCGGCCGCAACACGCCCGAAGGCGGCATAAAGGCCGCGCTGGCATGGCGCATGCGGCAGGCGGGATGGGCATGGGGGCCTTCGGTCTGCGCGGCGCTGGGACTGGACGGCGCCGACAGGCTGCCCGCGGGCATGGTGCAGCCCAACGAGGCCCTGAAGGTCTGGGCCCGCCTGCCCAGATGGGAAGACACCGCCCCCCGGCCCGCGCCCGCCGCGCAGCCGGTAACGGGAGAGGAAGCCCGCGCCCACCTGCGCACCATCCTGGGTGACGGGGCCGAACACCGCCCCGCGCAGGAGGCCTTCAGCCACGTCGCGGCCCAGGCCTTCGCCCCCCGCACAACCCAGGGCGACCCGCATATGGTGCTGGCGGAGGCCGGTACCGGCACGGGCAAGACCCTTGGCTATATCGCGCCCGCCAGCATCTGGTCGCACCGCAACGGGGGGGCGGTCTGGATCAGTACCTATACCCGCCACCTGCAACGCCAGATTGAATCCGAACTCGCCCGGCTGTTTCCCGATCCCGCCCAGCGCCGCAGCCATGTGGTGGTGCGCAAGGGGCGGGAGAATTACCTGTGCCTGCTCAACATGGAGGAGAGCGTGAACATCGCCCTCTCACGCGGGCAGGCGGCGGATGGCAGCCTGATCGGGCTGGCGCTCATAGCCCTGTGGGCGGCCCATACGCATGATGGCGACCTGTCGGGCGGTGACCTGCCGGGCTGGTTTGGCGACCTGTTCGGCCGTGGGCTGCTGACCGGAATCGCCGACCGGCGCGGCGAATGCATTCATGGCGCGTGCCCGCATTACCAGCAGTGCCTGGTGGAACATTCCATCCGCCGCGCCAGGACAGCGGATCTGGTCATTGCCAATCATGCGCTGGTCATGTCGCAGGCGGCATGGCACGCGCTGGATGGCTCGGACACCAGCAACGAGGATCATACGCCCACCCGCTACATCATGGATGAAGGCCATCATATCGCGCAGTCGGCCGACAGCGCCTTCGCGCTGGAACTGTCGGGGCTGGAGGCGGCGGAACTGCGCCGCTGGCTGCTTGGCGCGGAAGGCGCGCGTTCACGCGCACGCGGGCTGCGCAGGCGGCTTGAAGATCTTCTGGTCCATATTCCGCGCATCGAAATCCCGCTCGACACCGCGCTCATGGCCGCCCGCGCCCTGCCGGCACCCGGCTGGTCGGCCCGCCTCGCCGCGCATGACCCTGTCCATGGCCAGCAGGCCGGTACGCCTGTGGTGGCGGATGAGCCGGTGCTGTCCAATCCCACCGAACTGCTGCTGCACGAACTGCGCCAGCAGGTGCTGGCCCGCACGCAGGGCAGCCCCGAAGGCGGGCAACGCCGGGGCGGCGACAGTGAATGCGACCTTCACCCCATGCCTGAATCGCTGCACCTGGCGGCGCAGGGGCTGGAACGGGCGCTGCGCCGCCTGGCCGAACCATTGCGTACGCTGGTGGCGCGACTGGATGAGGCGCTGGATACCGAGGCCGAATGGCTGGACACCCCCATGCGCGAACGGATTGCCGCCGCCATCCGCTCCATCCGCCGCCGCGCGCTGGCACGGGTGGATGGCTGGTGCCCCATGCTGGGCGGCATGCGGGCGGATGACACGCCGCCCGATGGGGCGACCCCGCAATATATCGATTATATCCGCATGGACCGGCGCGAGGGCCAGAACCCCGGGGAGCGCGATGTCGGGCTGTACCGCCACTGGCTTGACCCCACCATTCCGTTCGCCAGCGTGCTGGCCGCCCCCGCGCACGGCGTGCTGATTACATCGGCCACCCTGCGTGATGAAACGGGAGAGGATAATACCCATGACAGCGCCGAGCGCGCATGGGACGCGGCGGAGGCCCGGTCAGGCGCGATCCACCTGCCCTCACCCGCCATCCGTGCGTCCTTTCCCAGCCCGTTCGACTACGCCGCGCAGAGCCGGGCGTACATCATCAATGATGTGGCGCATGATGACCCGGCGGCGCTGGCCGGGGCCTACCGCACGCTGTTCATGGCGTCGGGCGGCGGGGCGCTGGGGCTGTTCACGGCCATATCGCGGCTGAGGGAAGTGTACAGGCGCATCGTCACCCCACTGGAAGCCGCGGACCTGCCGCTGTTCGCCCAGCATGTGGACCCGATGGATAACGCGACGCTGGTGGACATCCTGCGCAGCGAGCGCAATGCCTGCCTGCTGGGAACCGACGCCATGCGTGATGGGGTGGATGTGCCCGGTGACGCGCTGCGGCTTGTCGCATTCGAGCGCGTGCCATGGCCACGTCCCGACATCCTGCACCGGGAGCGGCGGATTCACCTGTCCGGTGGCGCACCGGGGCGTTATGACGACATGATCGCCCGCCTGCGCCTGCGCCAGGCGTTCGGTCGCCTGATCCGCAGCCGACAGGACAGGGGCGTGTTCGTCCTGCTGGACCGGCGCACCCCGTCACGCCTGCTGTCGGCTTTTCCCGAGGGGGTAATGGTCCGCCGCCTTAGCCTGAGCGCGGCGGCGCGGGAGATCACGGGCTTCCTGCATGCGCAGGACACCCCCGCCAGCCAGCTTTCCTGACTGCTCCCCGACCTTACCCCCTGAAGCGGGAGAGACGTCAGAGCGCCTTGAGGTTGGTCGCGGCGGCCTTGCCACGCTCCATGGCGATGTCATAGCTGACCGCCTGGTCCTCGTTCAGGCCACGCAGGCCCGCCGCCTGCACGGCGGTAATGTGCACAAACACGTCCTTGCCGCCATCATCAGGCATGATGAAGCCAAAACCCTTGGTTGCATTGAACCATTTTACTTTTCCGGTAGCCATAGCCAGTCTCTTCTCCAGCGCCATCCTTCCCGGTCCTAATACCGGGAATCCGGGCGCGTGCCTTTACGGCGATGAAAAAAACGGGGCATCCGGAAAACACCCTGCCGCTTTCACGTCGTTCGTGCACCATAGGGGCAGCATGAAATGGGCGTCCGTGTCAAATAATCCCGACATCCGCGTTCTCACATCTGCACCATCGGACATGAAACGGGCATAAAAAAAGGGGGAAGGACCCGTGGCCCTTCCCCCCTTTTTCGTGGCGTATGCCCGGCTGGATCAGAAATCCATGCCGCCCATGCCGCCCATACCACCCATGCCACCTTCGGGCATCGGCGGGGCCTTCTTTTCCGGACGCTCCGCCACCATCGCTTCGGTGGTGATCAGCAGGCCGGCAACCGACGCCGCATCCTGCAGCGCGGTGCGGACAACCTTCATCGGGTCGATGATCCCGGCTTCGACCAGATCCTTGTAATCCCCGATCTGGGCGTCGAAACCGAAGGTGTAGGTGCTGTTTTCCAGAACCTTGCCCGCGATGACCGCACCATCTTCACCCGCGTTGTGGGCGATCTGGCGCAGCGGCGCCTGCAGGGCCTTGCGGATGATCTCGGCGCCGACGCGCTGGTCATCGTTATGGAAGTGCAGGCCGCCAAGCTGGGTCGAAGCGCGTGCCAGCGCCGTGCCACCACCGGGAACGATGCCTTCCTCAACCGCCGCGCGCGTGGCGTGCAGGGCGTCGTCAACGCGGTCCTTGCGTTCCTTCACCTCGATCTCGGTGGACCCACCGACGCGGATCACGGCAACACCACCCGCCAGCTTGGCCAGGCGTTCCTGCATCTTCTCGCGATCGTAATCGGAGGTGGTTTCCTCGATCTGCGCACGGATCTGGCTGCAACGGGCCTTGATGCCCGCGCTGTCGCCAGCGCCTTCGACGATCGTGGTGTTTTCCTTGTTGATGTGCACCTTCTTGGCGGTGCCCAGCATGTCGAGCGTGACGCTCTCGAGCTTGATGCCCAGATCTTCGCTGATAACCTGGCCACCGGACAGGATCGCGATATCTTCCAGCATCGCCTTGCGACGGTCACCGAAGCCCGGCGCCTTGACGGCGGCGATCTTCAGGCCACCACGCAGCTTGTTGACCACCAGCGTCGCCAGCGCTTCGCCATCGACGTCTTCGGCGATGATCAGCAGCGGACGGCCGGACTGCACGACCGCCTCAAGCAGCGGCAGGATCGGCTGCAGCGAGGACAGCTTCTTTTCGTGGATCAGGATGTAGGGGCTGTCCAGATCGACGGTCATCTTTTCCGCATTCGTCACGAAATACGGGGAGATGTAGCCACGGTCGAACTGCATGCCCTCGACCACGTCCAGCTCGGTGTGCAGGCCCTTGGCCTCTTCCACCGTGATGACGCCCTCGGAGCCGACCTTCTGCATGGCCTGCGAGATCATCTCGCCGATTTCCTTTTCGCCATTGGCGGAAATCGTGCCGACCTGCGCCGTTTCGGCCGGGGTCGTGATCTTCTTCGCGTTCTTCTTCAGCTCTTCGATGACAACGCCAACCGCCTTGTCGATGCCGCGCTTGAGGTCCATCGGGTTCATGCCGGCGGCAACGGCCTTGGCGCCTTCGCGCACGATGGCCTGGGCCAGCACGGTGGCGGTGGTGGTGCCGTCGCCCGCGACGTCGTTGGTCTTGGAGGCGACTTCACGGACCATCTGCGCGCCCATGTTCTCGAACTTGTCAGCCAGTTCGATTTCCTTGGCGACGGAGACACCGTCCTTCGTGATGCGCGGCGCGCCGAAGCTCTTGTCGAGCACGACATTGCGGCCCTTGGGCCCCAGGGTCACCTTGACCGCGTCCGCAAGGATATCAACGCCACGCAGCATGCGCTGGCGGGCTTCACCGCCGAACTTTACGTCCTTGGCTGCCATTTTTCTTTTCTCCGGTAGGGAAGGTTTTCTTAAATGTCACTCGGTCGGGAAAGCGGGGTGGGTCAGGCGACCACGCCCATGATGTCGCTTTCCTTCATGATCAGCAGTTCTTCACCGTTGATCGTCACTTCCGTGCCCGACCACTTGCCGAACAGGACGCGGTCACCCGCCTTGACGTCCAGGGCCACAAGCTGGCCCTGCTCGTTACGGGCACCCGGTCCGACCGAGATCACCTCGCCTTCCATCGGCTTTTCCTTGGCGGTCTCAGGGATGATGATACCACCTGCAGTCTTTTCCTCGCTCTTGAGGCGACGGACGACCACGCGGTCATGCAGGGGACGAAATTTCGTCATGGATGGATCGCTCCACATCTATAAAAAAAGGTAACGCCCTTGATTAAGCAACGCCACCGGTTTGGCGCGCGCGCCAGGCCGCATCGCGTTAGCACTCCCCTCGTGAGAGTGCTAATGACCAGATAGGAAGCACCTTCCCAGGTGTCAAGAACACCGGATAAGGGAAAAGCGTCCAAATCCCGCCATCCCGGTGGTGGAGGCGTCCTTTTCTTACTTTTCCATTATATATCAATTATTTATAAAATAATGCCGCCTCGGATGATGAAAGTAGTGCCCAGCCTCGCCCCCAGTGCATGGCCATACGCCCCGCCGAGTCCGCGCCGGGTGGGCGCAGGCGGCGGGAACCTTCAAAATTCGCCGCCACGCGGTTTCATGTTGACGTAAAACCATCCGGCATCATTCTTGGCCGACAACAAGAGAAAGAATGGAGGGAATGCCATGGGCGCAGTCATAACCGTTACCGCGGCTGACGGGCATACGTTTTCCGCTTACCGCGCCGGCCGGCCGGACGCCGCGCGTTCCGTCGTGGTGGTGCAGGAAATCTTCGGAATCACGCCCTATATCCGCGCGGTCTGCGATTCCCTTGCCGCACAGGGCTATCAGGTCATCGCCCCCGCCCTGTTCGACCGCGTGCGGCGCGACACCGTCCTGCCGTATGACAGCGCGGGCGTGCACGAAGGCCTGAAGCTGCGCGCCGAAGGTGGCGAGGACAACGCACTGAAGGATCTCGTCGCCGCCGCCGGGTGCCTGACGACCGAGAAAACGGGCATCATCGGCTTCTGCTGGGGGGGCAAGCTGGCATGGGAAGCCGCATGCCGGACGGACACCTTCGCGGCGGCGGTGGCCTGGTATGGCGGCGGCATTGCCGAGACCCGCAGCCAGACACCCAACTGCCCGGTGCAGCTACATTTCGGCGCGGATGACGCCCATATCCCGCTTGATGATGTCGAGGCCATCCGCGCCGCGCATGCGGATATCGAAATCTTCACCTATGAAGGCGCGGATCATGGCTTTGGCTGTACCGACCGCCCGTCCTACAACGCGGCGGCGGCGACGCTGGCCATGCAGCGCAGCCTGAGCTTTTTCGAACACTGGCTGTGAGCCCTCCCGCCGCCATCATGTCATACGATGGCGGCGTGAAGAGCTATGGATCAGCCGCGCAGCACCCGTCCCGCAACGGCGTCAAGCCGGGCCAGCACCGCCGGGTCGCGTTTCGCGGGCGCGGTGATCAGCGCATGTTCCAGCGCCCGGTCGCACCCGGCGTGACAGGGCCCACGCGGCGCGCCGAGACGGGGAATGACCGAACGGACCAGCGCACGCGCACGGCTGGCGTTTTCCTGCATCACCTTGACCACGGCATCCACCGTCACGCTGTCATGGCTGTCGTGCCAGCAGTCGTAATCCGTGACCATGGCGACGGTGGCGTAACAGATCTCGGCCTCCCGGGCGAGCTTGGCTTCGGGCATGTTGGTCATGCCCACCACCGAGCAGCCCCATGAGCGGTAGAGATTGCTCTCCGCCCGTGTGGAGAACTGCGGCCCCTCCATGACCAGGTACGTGCCGCCCCGGGTCACGTCCAGCCCCAGTTCCCGGCACTGGCTTTCCAGCACATCGCCAATGCGCGGGCACAGCGGGTCGGCCATGCCGACATGGGCGACGCAGCCCGTATCGAAAAAGCTCTTCTCACGCGCGAAAGAGCGGTCGATGAACTGGTCGATCACCACGAAATGGCCCGGCGGCAGTTCTTCCTTGAGTGAACCGACCGCCGAGAGCGACACGATATCCGTCACGCCGGACCGCTTGAGCGCGTCGATATTGGCGCGGTAATTCAGGCGCGAGGGCGGCAGCGGGTGCCCGCGCCCATGTCGGGGCAGGAACACGCAGCGCACGCCATCCAGGCGGCCGAACAGGAGCTGGTCGGACGGGCTGCCCCACGGGGTTTCGACCGTACGCCACTCCTTGTCCTCAAGGCCTTCGATATCATACAGGCCGGAACCGCCGATCAGGCCGATAACCGGCTCGATCCGCTCATCAGGGGCAGGGTTAGGGGACATTGGACCACGTTCTCCGTTTCAGTAAAATGCAAAGGACAAGCAGGAACACCACGAACACGGCCGCCCCCACGCCCACCCGGTGCCGTTCGGTCAGGTGGGGGGAGGCGACCCATGCCAGGAAGGTGGTGACATCACGCGCCTGCTGCGCAACGGTGGCGGGCGTGCCATCGGGGTAGGAAACGCCGCCATCATGCAGCGGCGGCGGCATAGCGGTGCGCCCGTTCGCGGCATAGGGGTTGTAGGACAGGCCCGGCGGCACGGCCATGCCGGCGGGCGGCATCTCGCCATAGCCGGTCAGGAAGGCGTAAATCCGGTCCACGCCGCCGGGATGCACCACCGCCAGCCGCGACTGGTCGGGCGGCGCCACCCCGTGATTGGCCGCCGCCGCCATGCGCGCGTCGGGATAGGGGGAAAGCAGGTGGTCATCGCGATTGGCCGGGCGCGAGAGCGGATGCCCGCTGGCGTCCGTTCCGGCGGGAACATGGTGGCTGGCCGCAAGGGCGTTGACATCGCCCTCCTTCAGCCCCAGCCCCGCCAGATCACCGTACGTGACCGATTTCATCCCATGGCAGGCGGAACAGACCTGGGCATAGACGGTGTAGCCCCGCTGGACCGCGGCCAGGTCGAAATGACCCAGCGGCCCCTGAAAGCTCCAGACCTGCCGGGGCGGTTCCCGGTAATCCCGCGCCCACGCGCCGCCACTGGTCAGAAGGCCCAGCGCCACGACACAGGACGCCACCACGCCATGGCGTGACCCGGCGCCTGAGCCGGGGCGCGACGATACAGGACGCGACGGTACGGGGCGCATCCGGGGCGCGTTGTCACGCTCATGACCTCGCCTATGCATGTCTACCTTGTCCCCGCCACAATTCGGACCCTCTTTTCGCGTTACTATCGGACGCTGGCAACCCCTGCGTGGCAGTACGGGCCGATCCGCCCCCTACCCGCCTTGCAATGGGCGGAACAAACGGGCACCCGTAATATTTATTGCGAATGACCTGAACGGGCAGAATGACAAGACCATGACAATTACCCGCACCGCCGTCGCCCATGACGCCATGAAGGACACGGCCCGAACCTGGTTTGAAACCCTGCGCGACCGCATATGCGCGGCCTTTGAACGGATCGAGGATGAAGCCGCCGCCGCCCATGCCCCGGCCCTGCCGGGCAAGGACGTGCCGGGCCGCTTCGAACGCACGCCATGGAACCGCACGAACGAGGACGGCAGCCCCGGCGGCGGGGGCGTGATCAGCCTCATGCGCGGGCGGGTGTTTGAAAAGGTGGGGGTCAACGTTTCCACCGTAAGCGGTGAATTCAGCCCCGGCTTTCGCGATTCGATTCCCGGCGCGTCCGAGGATCCCCGCTTTTTCGCAACCGGCATCAGCCTTGTGGCCCATATGTGCAGCCCTCTGGTGCCCGCCGCGCACTTCAATACGCGCATGATCATCACCACGAAGGGCTGGTTTGGCGGCGGCGGCGACATCACCCCCATGTTCCCCGAAAGCGCCGAGGCGATCAGCGACGGCGAACGCTTCCATGCCGGGTTCAGGCAGGCATGCGAAAAGCATGACCCCGGCTATTACCCCCGCTTCCGCGACTGGTGCGACAAGTATTTCTACCTGCCCCACCGCAATGAACCGCGCGGGCTGGGGGGCATTTTCTATGACCGGCTCGATACCGGCGACATCGACGCGGATTTCGCGTTCACCCGTGATGTGGGCCTGGCCTTTCTCGAGACCTATCCCGACATCGTGCGGGGCCGGATGATGGAAGCATGGACACCCGAACAGCGCACCGCGCAGCTCATACGGCGCGGACGCTATGTGGAGTTCAACCTGCTGCACGACCGGGGCACCATTTTCGGCCTGAAAACGGGCGGAAATACCGAGGCCATCCTCATGAGCCTTCCCCCGGAAGTCCAGTGGCCATAGAATAGCGCATGCCCGCCCAATGCACCCAGTCCCGGCCCGCCCCGTCCACCCGCACCCATGCGGGGTGGCGTCGCGGTCCGCGCGGCCCCGGTGGCAGGGTCCGGCGGGTCAGGCGATGATCTCGCGCCGCGGCCTGCTGGCCCTGCTTGCCGCCGGCACCGCCCTGCCCCCGCGTGGGGCGGCGGCCTCCGAACTCCCGCGTGAGCGCCTGCCCATGCCGCCGGGGGCCACCGGCGCGCCGGGGCTGCTGGTTGCGGGCAACCAGAGCGCCATGGCCGTGCGCTGGGGGCCGGTCCTGCCCGGTGCGCTGGCGCAGGGTCTGGGCCTGTCCACGCCGCTGCCGGTGCGCAACACGGTGGGGCAGGATGGGGTGACGGGCGCCAATCTGTTCGATTCCCAGTTCCCGACCGATGGCATGATGGCGCTGGCGGCCCCGGGTTCGGCGCTGGTGTCATCCCTGTGCGGTGATCCGCGCATCCATTTCGACTACAGCCGCTGGCTGCCCCTGCTGCTGTGCATGACGGTGCCGGTGGTGATCGGGCGCGCGCAACTGCACCGCAGCCTTGGCAATTTCATGCGCGACCGGCCGGTGCGCATTGCCGTCTCCACCCTGACCGGCCTTGAACTGCCCACCGTACTGGCCATGACCCTGTTCGGCCTGCGCCCCATTCCCGTAACCGGACTGGCCACACCCGAAGCCGCGGCGGCGGCCCTGCGCGACAATCAGGTCGATGTAATCCAGATCACCGATCCGCTGGGCACGCCGGACACCACGGCTCTGATCAATACACTGGCGCAGGCGGGCTTTCCCGCCCTGTTCAGCCTGACCACGGGGGCCGAACCCCTCAGGCTGCGCGATCAGGAGGTCATGAGCATGGAGGCCCGCCTGGCCCAGGACGCCCGTTCCGCCCTGACCTCCCTGCTTTACGCGGCATGGAAACCACTGGCGGGGGCCGCGGCGGTCGATCTCGCGCTGGTGCTGCCCATGTTGACCCAGCCCGCAACGCTGGCCCGGTGGCAGGCGGCAACGACGCAGGCCCTGCAGGACAGCGCCGTGCAGTCCCTGACCCATGACGCCGGGCGCACCGTGCTGACGGGTGCTGGGGCCACGACCGCCCTGCACCGGATTTCCGGCGATACACTGAGCATCATGACCCTGCGCCGCTGGCTGGCCAGCAAATTGCCCACATGGCGGCTGGACTAACGGTTTCCCGCCCGCCCCGACCGACGCAGCAGCACGCGCACCGCGCCCTGATTGGCCGCATGGGGGTGCACCACGGCCAGGATAAGCCGCCCCAGATCACCCCGGCCCAGCCAGAACGGCAGTTCACGCCGCAGGATGCCGCCATGATGGCCGCTGCCCAGCCCGGTAATGATCTCGACGCACCGTACATTGTCGGCATGGGCCTGCACCAGAAATCCATGCAGGCGGTGAAAGGCCGTCTGGGCAACCTGCCCGTGCAGGTCGAGCCTGCGCGCGGGGCGCAGCTTGCCGCTGACCAGCCCGCGCCAGCTCGTATCATCCAGACCGGGCCTGCGCACGCCGATCTCGAATGCCCCGTCCCGGCTTTTGTGCACCATCAGCCGGTGGGCGGCGGTTCCATGCACCGCATGCACCTGCCCCGCCATCAACCGCTGTTCGATTTCCGCACGGCTCATGGCGGCCCTGCCTTCCCCCGCTGGCGCGGCGGCGGGCGCGCTGGCTGGCACGTCCGGCATCGCGGCCGGGCGCGCGGTCCGTAATGGTGCGATACCCTGAGCGAAGGCCGCCCACAGGGCCTGTTCCTCCTCGTTCAGTCTGCGCTGCCTCACGGTCGTTCCTTTCTCTGGGCCGCTATCCGCCAGCATGGATCCACACCCCGCGCGGCGGATCCATGTTTTCAGGCCCCTGCCACAACGCAACGGACCCCGCCGCGCAGGCGGCGGGGTCCGGGCCTCCCCTCCGGAAAAAAGGGGTTACGGCGCGGTATTGCGCAGGATTTCACCCTGATAACGCCCGGTCAGCGTATTAAGGAACGCCACGATGTCCGCCACGTCCTGATCGGAAATATTATGGTCCGGGGTCTGGTAGCGCGCCATGTCACGCACCGCCTGATCCAGTGTCTTGACGCTGCCATCATGGAAATAGGGGGCCGTCAGCGCGATATTGCGCAGGTTGGGCACCTTGAAACGCTCCATGTCCGCCGGGTTGTGGGTTACTTCGAAGCGTCCCTTGTCCGCATCGGTCAGCGCACCGCCACGGGCGGCGAAGTAATTTCCTTCCAGCCCCATCGGCTCGAACGCCTGCCCGCCCATGGACGGGCCCGTGTGGCAACCCGCGCAGCCAATATCCTTGAACAGGGTGTAGCCGTGCTTTTCCTGGGTGTTCAGGGCCGCGTCATCGCCCTTCAGGTACTGGTCAAAGCGGCTGTCGGGGGTGATCAGCGTCTTTTCATATTCGGCGATCGCCTCCGTAATGGTGGCCTCGTTGATCGCGTCACTGCCGAACGCCGCCTGGAAATCCGTGATATAGGTCGGGTCCGCCTGAATATGCGCGGCAACCACCGACCATTCATGCGATCCCATTTCCACCGGGTTCATGACCGGACCCGCCGCCTGTTCGGCCAGCGTGGCGGCGCGACCGTTCCAGAACTGGCTTTTGTTGAAGGCCGCGTTGAAGACCGTGGGCACGTTGATCGGGCCTTTCTGCCCGTTGATGCCGGTTGCCGTGACCAGACCGTCAACCCCGCCATGCTGGAGGCTATGGCAGCTCGCGCAGCTTAAAACACCATTGCCGGACAACTGGCGGTCAAAGAACAGGCGCTGGCCCAGCGCCACCTTGCGGCTGTCCACCGGCAGGGATTCGGGCACCGGCTGCACCGGCTCCGCCGCGAAACGGTCGGCCACGCCCTGTGTGGCGTAATGCTGGCGGCGTACCTGCGCGATCCATGCCAGCATGCTGTCACGCTGCGCGGCGGACAGATGGGCATGCCAGTGCATGAGCAGGTACATGGTGGGCGGCATGCGGTTCTGGCGGATGACTTCCTCGATCCGGGCCAGCGGTTCCTCATCCGGCACCTGGCCGGTCTGGAGCGCGTTGATCACCGGCTCCACGCGGAAATGGCGCAGCCCCTGCTCGCGGTCGCCGCTCATGAGGCTGTGGGCCACGGGAACGTTGAAATAGAATGGCAGGTCAACCTTGGCCGCGTGGCAGTAATCGCACCGGGCCTCGCGTATGACATCCAGCGCGGCGGAAGACGACGCATCCACCGAGGCCGCCGCCGGGGCCGGCGCCGTTACATGGTCGAAATGTTCAAGATAGGCGACCGTCCCGCCATAAACCACGCCGCCGATGGCAACCGCCGCCAGAACCGCCTTTCTTACCGACATGCAAAACCCTTTCCCTTGCCTGATGAGGGGTTCTGGCCGATTCAGGAATTATTTGTCAAAATAATCATTTCGATAGAAACGATCAAATCTTTCGATCACCCGCCCCTGTCGCGCCATCCACCTCTGTCAGCATAGCTTCGCGTACCCGCTGCCGCGCGACATTGACATAGATGGTATCAAGATCGATTCCGATTCCCCGCCCCCCTTCGCGCACCGCCGCCACCAGCGTTGTGCCCGTGCCCATGAAGGGGTCGAGCACCACCGGCGCGCTTTTGCCATGCAGGCGGATGCACATCTGCGGCAGCATGACGGGAAAGGTGCCGGGATGGTGGAATTTCTGCGCCCTGCCCTGCACGGTCTCGTAGGGGATGAACCATGTATCGCCCCGGCAGCGGCGATCCTGCCGGTGGCCGCGACGGGCGATGTTGGACTTGTCCATGTAGGGCACGCCGATATCGAGTCGCCTGAGCGCGACATCCCCCGTCAGGGTCAGGTGAAACAGGTGCTCGTGGTTGCGGTTGACATAGCGCGGGCTGTTGACCGGCTTGAAGTGCCCATGCGTGTCCGACCCGACCGAGATCGACTTGACCCATGAAATATGGTTCTGCAACACGAACAGCTCACGCAGCCGCACCATGAGTTCAAACGGAATCCACGGCTGCGCGGAGGAACCGGCCACGTTGAGGAAAAACGAGCCATCGGGCCGCATTACGCGCCGGACCTCCCGCGCGACCTCGACCATCCAGTCCAGATAGCCGTTCTCATCCAGCCGGTCGCGATAGGTGCGGTATTTGAGCCCGATGTTATAGGGCGGCGAGGTCACGACCACATCCACGCTGCCCGCCGCCATGCGGCGCAGCGCACGGATGCAGTCGCCGCGCACCAGCAGGTGCGGCCCTTCAGTGTAACGGACGCTCCGTGGCGCGCGGGAAGGAGGCGCGGCATCCTGCCCCGCGCGGGGTCGCCCTGTCATGGTGGTATGCTCTTCACTGCGCGTCGGCGCGGGTCTCGTGTTTATCGTCGTCGTGTCCGGCTGATGCGTTCCGGGGTACCAGCACGATCATCTGCCCGCCCGAACGCAGGTTGCCCGCTGTCTGGGCGGCTTCCGGCCCCCAGCCCATATACAGGTCGGCCCTGTCGGGTCCCTTGATGTCGGTGCCCAGATCCTGTGCGAAGACAAGCCGGTTCCAGCGCGTTGCATGCCCGGCGACGGGCACCTGCGCCTCCACCCATACCGGGGTGCCCAGCGCGATGAAATGCCGGTCCACCGCCATGGAACGGCCCGGTGTAAGCGGCACGCCCAGCGCGCCCGGCGCACCGGCCTGCGTATCACCTTGCCCCAGTTCCCGGAAGAAAACGTAATTCGGGTTCTGTTCCATCATGGCCATCGCACCGGAGGGATTAGCCTCCAGCCAGCTACGGATGGACGCCATGCTGACATCCTCGGCCCGCAGCAGCCCCTGCGCGACCATAACCCGGCCCAGCGGCACGTAAGGCTGGCCATTCAGCCCATCGAATCCCAGACGGATCACCCTCTCATCAGGCAGGCGCACGCGACCGGCCCCCTGAATCTGGAGGAAGAACAGATCCACCGGATCCGCCAGCCACAGCAGTTCGAGCTTTTTATGCTCCAGAACGCCCTGATCGATCTGCGCGCGGGTCCAGTACGGCACGACCTGCCCACCCTGCAGGCGGCCTGTCACGGTATTGCCCTGCCCGTCATGCTCGCGCACCAGATCGGGCGGGCGGCGATAGACGGGGGTCTGGTAAATTCCGCCCCGATGCAGCGAACCCCGGATTTCCGGCTCGTAATACCCTGTGAACAGCATGCCGTCGGCCCGCGTGCCCGGCGGCACGCGGTAAGGCACGAACCATGTCTGGAAAAAGGCGCGCGCCGCCGCGCGGTCGCCCGTGGGCACCGCGCGCGCGGCGGTGCAGGCCGCGACCCAGTCCCCCACCTGCCGGTCGGGATAGGCCGCACCTTCCCCCCCCAGCGTACTGTCGGCGGGCAGGCTCTGGATCTTGTGGCAATCCTCCAGGAAGACCGGCAGGGCCTCCTCAAGCGGATCATCCTGCCAGCCGGGCAGGTCACTGAATGCGACCGGACCGGAAGAAGGGGCATGCCCCCCCAGATCGAGGGACTCCATATCACACCCGTACAGGGCGAGGACAGCGCACAGCGGCGCTGCGTACCTGAATGCTTTCATGGACACGATCAGATCACGGCTTTATCGGCAAATTATGGCTTCCTACGCGCTGCGGCTCGCCCCAAGCCGCCAGCACGCGCCCGCCGCCCCCAGGATGCATTCGAACGTCCACAGATCGGAAAACTCGGTCACGGCGTCAATACCCGCCACCGGCTGGCCATTGCTGTCCACCGTCAGGCTGACCTGATCCGATACGATCCGGACCTCGATACGGGCAAGGGGATTGGGGCCTTCCGTCTCATCCAGTTCCGCGCCGATAAGGGCGATATCGGTAATGTCGCGAATTTCGCTGCGCAGAACCTCGCCCGCCTGCTGGCGGGACTGGATCGCGGCCTCGAACGCGCCATAGGTCGCGGCCGTCAGCCGTTCACGCAGTACGGTCAGATCCCCGCTGGCATAGGCCCCCACGATCAGGCGGAACGCGCTTTCCACGCTGTGGGCGAACCCATCGGCCGTAAAGCCGGGCTGAAGCGTGGCGATACGGGCCAGCACGCCGCCCACGCGCGTGTCGGAGCCGGGAATCTCGTATGTTATGGCCGGGGGCGGGGGTTCGGGGGCCTGTTCCACCACGGGCTGGCTGACCGGGGGCGGGGCCATGGGGCGGACACTCGGCTCCGCGCCGACCCTCCGGCCCAGGATGCCACGCAGGCGCAGGACGAGGAAGACAGCCACCAGCCCCAGAATAACCAGATCCAGAGGAAAATGACCAAAAGAGAAATTCATGCCGCGCGTCCAGAACCGCAGGCGGGCGAGCCTGCCAGAAATTAGCCTGCACCCAACATAGGCAACGCCCGGAGCCAGCACAATGCGCAACCCCCGTTAAAATTCCGGCGGCTGGTATGGCATCGCCTGCTGGCCCATGCTACGGCCAGAGAACACGATATCCGTTTTCCTGTTCCATGTTACCTGCGGAGACCATAGACAAGCATGTCCGATACGACCCAGCCCCCCGCCACAGAAGATGGCCAGGGCGCGCCTCCGGCCCTGCCGCTCGCGATCAACCTGCAATACATCAAGGATCTCTCGTTCGAGGTGCCCGCTGGCGCGGAAATCTTCGCGACGCTGCGCTCCAGCCCGCAGATCTCGGTCAATATCGACGTGCAGGCCAATCGCCTTGAGCAGGAACAGCCGGTGTTCGAGGTACTCCTGACCGTCAAGGCTGAAGCCAGTGAACCCCCGCAGCAGGAAGGTGGCCCCGCCGGGCGCCCGGTCTTCATCGCCGAGCTGACCTATGCCGCGATCGCGACGCTGAACAACCCGCCCGCCGAACTGATCGAGCCGATCCTGCTGGTGGAAGTGCCGCGCCTCATCTTCCCGTACGTGCGCAACATCCTGAGCGAAGTCACGCGCGATGGCGGCTTTCCGCCCGTCGTGCTCCAGCCGATCGATTTCGTGTCGCTGTGGCAGGCCAAGCGCAACTCGTTCGACCAGACGCCGGGCCACGCCTGAACAGGCGGCGTCCCGAACGGACGACCGGGCCGGGGGCGTAAGCTCCCGGCCTTTTTTATTGGGAATGGTCCGGCCCAAAGCAGCAGGCCTGTTCCACGCAGGCCAGCATCGCCGCCTGGTCCGGACGGGACGCGACATGGATGGCGGCCCAGCATGGCCCCTCCGCCAGCGCCGCCGCGACCGCGCGTGACATGACGATGGCCCGCACACTGTCCAGCCGGGACGCAAGGGGCGCATCGAGCGCGGCGAGAAAAGCCTCCGCCGTCCGGGCGGAATAGAGCATCACGGCCGCGACCCGCCCCGCATGCAGGGCCGTGCGCGCGGGCTGGGGCAGGCGCGTAATGGGCCGGGCGGCATAGACACACCGCCGCAGCACCCGCAATCCGCCCGCGCGCAGGCTGTCCGCCATCTCGCACCCATATCCGCGCCCCACGGCCAGCAGCACCCGGCTCCGGGCGGGCACGCTGGCGCGGATCAGGCCCAGCAGGTCATCCGCCGTGCCCGTGGCGGCCACGACATGGCGGAACCCCACGGCGCGTGCGCGCACGCCAGTGGCGTGGCCGACCACGTAACAGGGAAGATGATGCCATTGGGGCCGGTCGATGGCCGCAATGGCCTGCGCGCTGGTCAGGACCAGCGCATCGGGCCGGAACGCGCCGGTGGACAGGGCGAAGTGTTCGATACGCAGCATGGGGGCCGCGAAAGGCTGCAGCCCCATGGCCTGCACCGCCGCCATGGTGGGGGCGAGCCCCGGCGGCGGACGGGTAATGATCACCCCATTACGGACGGGGACGTGAGGTGGCGCGGCCCGCCTATTCGGCAAAGATGTCGGCCGGGCTGTCCGCCCGCAGGCTGCGCCCAAGATCGTGCCCCAGACGCGCCGCGTCGGATGGCGCGCCGCTTATGGAACGCTTGAGCAGGAACGACCCGTCCTCCCGCGCGACAAGTCCGGTCAGGTGCAGTTCCGGCGCGCCCCCGGCCACGACCGGAATGAGACGGGCATACCCGCCGATGGGCGTGCGGCACGAGCCATCCAGTTCCGCCAGCAGCGCGCGTTCGGCGGTGGCGACGGCACGGGCTTCGTAATCCTCGATCGCGGACAGGAGCTCGCGCAGTTCCACATCGCTCTCACGCACCGTAACGCCCACGATGCCCTGCCCCGCGGCCGGCACCATGATGGTGGGATCGAGAATCACATCCGCCCGGTCTTCCATGCCCAGGCGGCGCAGCCCGGCATAGGCCAGGAGCGTCGCATCGCACTGCCGCGCCGCCAGCTTGTCCAGCCGGGTCTGCACATTGCCGCGCAGCAGGCCGAACTGCAGGTCAGGGCGCACATGCAGCATCTGCGCCTGACGGCGAACGGAGGCGCACCCCACCAGCGCGCCCTCCGGCAGGCCCGAATAGGGATCGGCCGGGTCCGGCTCGTCGCAATCCGGCCCGAGGATCAGCACATCGCGCGCATCCTCGCGCTTGAGCGTGCAGGCCAGCACCAGCCCAGGGGGCAGCGTGGTTTCCAGATCCTTGAGGCTATGGACGGCGAAGTCGATCCGGCCATCCAGCAGGGCGTCGTGAATTTCCTTGGCGAACAGGCCCTTGCCGCCAATCTCCGCCAGCTTGCGATTGAGCACCTGATCGCCCGTGGTGCTGATCTGGTGTTCCTGGAACGCGCCCATGTCGCGCAGGACCGGGCAGAAACGGGTCAGTACCGTCAGGAAGGCCCGCGTCTGCACCAGCGCGAGCGGAGACGCGCGCGTTCCGACCCTGAGCGGCAGCTTCCGCCTGTGGGATTCGGCTTGCGTGGCTTCCTTTCGCTGGCGGGCAGCGGCCTCGGCCGCGACCTTTTGTAGCGCGGACGACGGAAACAGGGCGGATGGCTTTGCGGACTCCATTGCGCGTGTCTATTACCACACCACGATAAAGGAAAGATGACATTCGGCACAATCGGATTGTAAATTGCGCCATGCCCGACACCAGACAGCTTCCCCCCGAAATGCCAACTCCCGTTATGGCCATTGAATCTTCGTGCGATGACACCGCCTGCGCCATCGTTACGGGCGATGGCCGGATCCTGGCAGATGCGACATTATCGCAATCCGGCCATGTGCCTTTTGGCGGTGTCGTGCCCGAAATCGCGGCCCGCGCCCACCTGTCCGCCCTGCCCGCGCTGGTGCGCGACACGCTGAAGGCCGCTGGCCTGCGCCCGCATGAACTCGGGGCCATTGCAGCAAGTTGCGGGCCAGGTCTGATCGGCGGGCTGATCGTGGGTGCTGACATGGGCAAGGGCATGGCCCTTGCACTGGACAAGCCCTTCATTGCCGTAAATCATATCGAGGCCCATGCCCTGACCGCCCGCCTGCCCGGCATCGCGGCCAATGGCGCGCCGTTTCCCTACCTGCTGCTGCTGGTGTCGGGGGGGCACTGCCAGTGCATCGCGGTGGAAGGGGTGGGCCGGTACCGCAGGCTGGGCGGCACGATTGACGACGCGGCGGGCGAAGCCTTTGACAAGGTGGCCAAGATGCTGGGCCTTGGCTGGCCGGGCGGCCCGGCGGTGGAACGGCTGGCGCGTGAAGGCGACCCCTGCGCCATTGCCCTGCCCCGGCCGCTCATGGGGCGGCCGGGCTGCGATTTTTCCTTCTCCGGTCTCAAGACCGCCGTGGCGCAGAAGCTTCCGGCGCAGGTCCGCACCGCCCTTTCCCGCCAGCAGGCGGCCGACCTTGCCGCGAGCTTCCAGCAGGCGGTGAGTGACATCGTCATCGACCGTCTCGGCCACGCGCTGGACATGATGCCCCGGCCCACCACGCTGGTCGTGGCTGGTGGCGTGGCGGCCAACGGGGTGCTGCGGGCGCGGTTGCAGGAATTCGCCAGCTTGCATGACCTTCCCTTCGCCGCCCCCCCGCTGCGGCTGTGCACCGACAACGCCGTGATGGTGGCGTGGGCCGCGATCGAGACCATGCGCGCGCGCCTTGCCCATGGCCTGCCCGTTCCCGATGACATCGCCCTGCGCCCGCGCCCGCGCTGGCCGCTGTCCGAAATGGCGGAACGCATGACGGCGTGAACGCCCCTCCGCGCGGGAGCCCGATCCACGCGGATGCGACATCACCGCAACGCCATCGGCCCGCCCCTTGCATGGCAACCCCAACAGGCGCATTGCGATTAACGCCACAACAGAATGCCGGATACGGCACACCACCATAAGGGAACGAAGGGATGACCCATATCGCGCGGATTGCCGTGATCGGCGCAGGCGCATGGGGCACGGCGCTGGCCATGCAGGCCGCGCGCGCCGGGGCGGAGGTCACCCTGTGGGCGCGTAATCCCGCCGCCATGTCCGCCGGGCGGGTCATGCCGCGCCTGCCGGGGTTCGCCCTGCCCGACGCCATTACCGTAACCGATGTCCTGCCGCGCCAGTCCGACCTGATCCTGCTGGCCTGCCCCATGCAGCACCTGCGCGCCACGGCGCGCCAGGTCGCGCCCTGCGCGCCGATGATCGCGTGCTGCAAGGGCATCGAGCAGGCAAGCGGCCTCATGCCGCTTCAGGTCATGGCCGAACTGTTCCCCCATAGTGTGCTGGGCGTCCTGTCCGGCCCCAATTTCGCCCATGAGATCGCCGCCGGCCTGCCCGCCGCCGCCGTGCTGGCCAGTGCGGAGCGCGCGCAGGCCCGCAGGCTGGCCGACCTGCTGACCACGCCCTCCTTCCGCCTTTACGCCAGCGACGACCCGACCGGCGTGCAGCTTGGCGGGGCCGCCAAGAACGTGATCGCCATCGCGGCGGGGGCCACCATGGGCGCGCGGCTGGGTGAAAACGCCCGCGCCGCGCTGATCACCCGCAGCATCGCGGAACTGGCCCGCCTGTCCCACGCGCTGGGCGGCAGGCCCGAAACCCTGTCCGGCCTTGCGGGGATCGGGGATCTGCTCCTGACCTGCACGGGCCTTGCCTCGCGCAATTACCGGCTGGGGCTGGCGATCGGGCGGGGCACGTCCGCGCCGGAAGCCGTCGCGACGCTTGAGGGTGTGGCGGAAGGCATGGCGACGGCTCCCGCCCTTCAGCATCTGGCGCAGCGCCATGAGGTCAGCACGCCGGTCATCGCCACCGTGACCAGCCTGCTGGCGGGCACGATCGACATGGCCGAGGCCGGCAGGCGGCTGCTGGCGCGCCCCGTGGGGCATGAATTCGCATGACCCGCGCCCGGCCTGCCCCCTCCCCCGCGCGAACGGGTGACTTGACCCCCACCGTCCCACCCTGCAATCGGGTCTTTCCGGCGCGCAGACAGAACCGAGCTTTCCAATGACGACAATCTACGACTTCATCCTGCCCACCCTCGACGGATCGGAAATCGACTTCTCCCGCCTGCGGGGCAAGCCGATCCTGATCGCCAACACCGCCTCCAAATGCGGGTTCACGCCGCAATACGAGGGATTGCAGAGCCTGTGGACGACATGGCGCAGCCACGACCTGCAGGTGATTGGCGTGCCGTCAAACGATTTTGGCAGGCAGGAACCCGGCACGCCCGAGGAGATCGTCACGTTCTGCCAGCGCAATTACAGCGTCACCTTTCCGCTCACCACCAAAAGCCATGTGCGCGGGCCGCAGGCCATTCCCCTGTTCCGCTGGCTGGCGCGCGAAGGGGGGTTCCTGTCGCTGCCCCGGTGGAATTTCTACAAATACCTGATCGGGCGCGACGGGCGGCTGACGGACTGGTTCACGTCCATCACATCGCCCGAATCGCGTCGGGTGCAGGTGGCCGTGGAACGCGCGGTCATGGATCACTGATGCTTCCCACGCACCGCGCATGGCCCGGCTGATGCAATGCTGAAGGGTTTCCTGACCGTAAGCGGCTGGACCATGATCAGCCGCGTGCTGGGGCTGGTGCGCGACCAGCTTCTCGCCGCGTTCCTGGGCGCGGGCGCGGCACAGGATGCGTACCAGATCGCCTGCCGCCTGCCCAACATGTTCCGCCGCCTGTTCGGGGAGGGCGCGCTGAACGCCGCCTTCGTGCCGCTGTTCGCGGCACTGCTGGAGCGCGAGGGCAAGGCCACGGCCCAGCGCTTCGCGTGCGAGACGATGAGCGTGCTGCTGTCGTGGCTGCTGCTGCTGACCGTGCTGGGGGAGGTTTTCATGCCCGGCGTGCTGCGCGTCATCGCACCCGGATTCACGCATGGGGGGCTGCGCGATTCGCTGGCCATATCCCTCAGCCGCATCACATTCCCCTACCTGTTCCTGATCTGCGGGGCGGCGCTGGTGTCGGGCGTGCTCAACGGGATGCACCGCTTTGGCGTGGCGGCGGCGGCCTATGTCAGCTTCAACGTCGTGGGCATCGCCGCCATCGTACTGCTGCCGCGCCTTACGGGCGATGTGGCGCACGCGGCGGCGTGGGGCGTGAGCGCATCGGGCGTGATCCAGTTCGCGATCCTGCTTTACGCCGCCCGGCGCGCGGGCATGCGGCTGCGGCTCGTGACCCCGTGCCTGACGCCGCGCATCCGCACGCTGCTTGGTCGCATGGGGGTGGGGCTGGTGGGCAGCGGCATCACGCAGATCAACTTCATGGTGGACACCATCATCGCCACCCTGCTTCCGGCGGGCAGTGTCTCGCTCATGTATTTTGCCGACCGGGTGAACCAGTTGCCGCTTGGCGTGCTGGGGGCGGCGGCGGGCACCACGCTGCTGCCGGTGCTGACCCGTTTACTGGCGGCGGGCGATACCGACGGGGCGCATGCCACGCAGAACCGGGCCATTTCCTACGCCCTTGTCCTGACGCTGCCCGCCGCGGCGGGGCTGCTGGTCACCGCGACCCCGGTGATGATGGCGCTGTTCGGGCATGGGCATTTCTCGGCGCGGGACGCCGTTCTGGCCGCGCAGTCACTGCGGGCCTACGCGGTGGGACTGCCCGCCTTCGTTCTGGTCAAGGTACTCTCGCCCGGCTTTTTCGCACGCGGCGACACCCGCACGCCGGTGCTGGTGGGTATCGGCACGCTGCTCCTGAACTTCGTCCTGAACCTAAGCTTCATGCACTGGCTGGCGCATATCGGCCCGCCGCTGGCCAGCAGCCTGGCCGCCATGGTGAACGCGGGCGTGCTGGCGTTCATGCTCCGCCGGCGCGGGGCGCTGGTTTCCAGTCCCCTGCTGGGCCGCCAGCTTGCGGGCATGGTGGGTTGCGCGGCTCTTATGGCCGGTGGGCTGTTCATGCTGGAATATACGCCCCTGGGCAACGCCATGGTGGCCGGGCCGCTCATGCGCGTTGTGGATGTGGGCGTCATGATCATGGCGGGCATGGGCCTCTATCTGGGCGGGCTGCATGTGACGGGCGTGGCCGACATGCGGCAGGTGACGGCGGCCGTGACCCGGCGGCTGCGCCGGAGCCGCACGGCATAGGGGCGGCACGGGACACGCCAAATCCGGGCTGGCGAATCCCCCGCCCCAGCGGCTAGACACCGGGCATGACATTCCCATCCCCCGAAGGCAGCACGCCCGCCATGGCGCAGTGGTTCGCGCTCAAGGCCGAACATCCCGACGCCCTCCTGTTTTTCCGGATGGGAGATTTTTACGAACTGTTCTTCAATGACGCGGAAGCCGCCGCCGCCGCGCTGGATATTTCGCTGACCGCGCGCGGCACGCATGGCGGCGAACCCATTCCCATGTGCGGCGTGCCGGTCCATGCGGCGCAGTCCTACCTGGCGCGGCTGATCCGGCGGGGGTTCCGTGTCTCGGTCGCGGAACAGACGGAAGCGCCGCGCAAGGGCCGCGCCGCCGCCAAGGGCCCGCTACGGCGCGCCGTGGTGCGGCTGATCACGCCGGGCACGCTGACGGAAGATGAACTGCTCGAAGCCGGGCGGCAGAACCTGCTGGCCTGCATCGTCCGCCCATCGGGCCGCAACGGGGGCGACCCGGGGCTGGCGTGGATCGATATTTCCACCGGACTGTTCGAGACCGCCAGCGTCCCCCCATGCGACATGCACGACCTGCTGGGCCGGCTGGACCCGGCGGAAATCCTATGCGCCGATGACGTGGATCTGGGGGATTTCACGGACCGGCGCACACCCGTCCTGCTGCCCGCCAGCACCGGGGCCGCCCGCCAGCGCCTGGCCGAGGCCTTCGGCGTGGCCAGCCTCGACGCCTTCGGCACGTTCAGCGATGCCGAAGCCATGGCGGGCGCGGCGGCCATTGATTACGTCCGCCGCAGCCAGGCGGGGCAGTTGCCCCGCCTGTCCCATCCCCGCCCCGGCAACGCGCGGGACGTGCTGGGCCTTGACCCCGCCACCCGCGCCAGCCTCGACCTGCTGCGCACACGCGACGGCACGACGGAGCACACGCTGTTCGCCGCCGTCTCGCGCACCGTCACCGCCGCGGGCAGCCGCATGCTGGCGGACTGGATCGCAGCCCCCCTGACGGATCCGGCCGCGATCGCGCGCCGCCAGGCCGGATGGACATGG
The DNA here is from genome assembly GCF_021295395.1 of Komagataeibacter sp. FNDCR2. Classification (NCBI taxonomy): domain Bacteria; kingdom Pseudomonadati; phylum Pseudomonadota; class Alphaproteobacteria; order Acetobacterales; family Acetobacteraceae; genus Komagataeibacter; species Komagataeibacter sp. FNDCR2. Next base: position 2,737,954 of record NZ_JAIWOU010000001.1, on the reverse strand, counting down.
CTTCTGGACAAGCCCGACCTGCGCGACGGCCTGCGCGCCAGCCTGCGCGCGGCCCCCGACATGGCCCGCGCGCTGGGTCGCCTTTCGCTCGGGCGGGGCCAGCCGCGCGACGCGGTGGCCATCCGCCTCGCCCTGGGTGTCGCGCGCGAGGTCGGGACGATCCTCAACCGGCATGAAGGACTGCCACCCGTTCTGGCGCTGGCGGCGGGACATCTCGACCGCGCGCACGAACTGGAGGAATTGCTGACCCGCGCGCTGGCCGAGAACCCGCCCGCGCGCATGGATGATGGCGGCACCATCGCCCCCGGCTACGACGCCGAACTCGACGCCCAGCGCGAACTGCGCGATGGAAGCCGCCGGATCATCGCGGCCCTGCAACACGAATATGCCGAACGCTTCGCTATCCCCAACCTCAAGATCCGCCACCATGCCCAGCTTGGCTATGTGATCGAGGTACGCGCCACCGCCGCCACGCAACTGCGCGGCCACGCGGATCTGATCATGCGGCAGGGCACGGCCAGCGCCAGCCGCTTTTCCACCGAACGGCTGGTGGAGCTTGACCAGCAGATCGCGCAGGCGGCTGAAAACGCGGCCCTGCGGGAGCGCCACCTGTTCACGCAGGTCGTGCGCCGGATTCTGGACGAAGCCGCCCTGCCGGACATGGCGGCGGCGCTGGCGGGCATCGACATCGCGCAGTCCTGCGCCGTGCTGGCGGGGGGCGGGACGTGGTGCTGCCCGCAGGTGGGCGACGACACCACGTTCGTCATCCATGCGGGCCGCCATCCGGTGGTCGAGGCGGCGCTGCCCGCAAGCGCCCGCTTCACCCCCAATGACTGCGACCTTGAGCCCGACCACCGCGTCATGCTGCTGACCGGCCCCAACATGGCGGGCAAGTCCACCTTCCTGCGGCAGGCGGCGCTGGCGGTCATCCTGGCGCAGGCGGGGCTGCCCGTGGCGGCGCAGGACATGCGCATCGGCGTGGTGGACCGTCTGTTCTCCCGCGTGGGCGCGGCCGATGACCTGGCGCGCGGGCGTTCGACCTTCATGGTGGAAATGACCGAGACGGCGGCCATCCTCAACCAGGCGGGTCCGCGCTCCCTCGTGGTGGTGGACGAGATCGGGCGCGGCACGTCCACGCTCGATGGGCTGGCCATTGCATGGGCCGTGCTGGAAACGCTGCATTCCACCCTGCGCTGCCGCGCGATCTTCGCCACACATTTCCATGAGCTGGCCGAACTGGCCAACAGCATGCCGCGCCTGTCCCCCCACACCATGAGCGTGCGGGAATGGAAGGGGCAGGTCATATTCCAGCACGAAGTCGTGCCCGGCTGCGCGCGCCGGAGCTGGGGCGTGCATGTCGCGCGCCTTGCCGGTGTGCCCGAACCCGTGGTGCGCCGCGCGGGCAGGCTCCTGTCCATGCTGGAAAAGGAACGTGGCCGCCAGGCCCCGCCGCTGCCCCTGTTCGAACACCAGCCCACGCCGGACCCGGACCCGACCGACGCATGCGATGACGCCCCGCCCGGCCTGCCCCCGGCCGTGACGGAAATGATGGAAGGGCTGGATCCCGACGCGCTCACCCCCCGCGCGGCGCTGGAAATGCTCTATAAACTCAAAAAACTGATGAAACCCTGATACGGCACTGGACCTGACCCCATTAACGGCGGCACACTCATCGCCAGACCTTGACCGCCATTTACAGGACGCCATCCGGCCACGATGTCGAACGCTGATTTTCCCTGCGCCTCCTCCGCCGAGGCGATGACCGACGCCCTTCACGCCGCCCTGTTCCCATCGGGGGGTAAAGACGGTGACACACGCGGCCTGCCGCGCGACGAGGCGATCGGCCTGTTCCGTCGCCACATGGCGCGCTACCAGGCCCATGTGCGCGAGGAATTCGAGCATCATCGCCTGGGCGGGGCGGAGGCGGGCAAGCTGCTCGCCGCCTATACCGATGGAATGATCCGCGTGCTGGGCGATTTCGCCATGCGGCACACGGGCATCGACTCGCTGCATGAGGCCCCTTTCGCCGTCGCGGCCACCGGCGGGTACGGGCGCGGCCTGCTTGCCCCGTTCAGTGATATCGACCTTCTGTTCCTGACACCGGACACACCGGCGGGCGATATTCGCGCCAGTGTGGAATATATCCTGTATTTCCTGTGGGATCTGGGGCTGAAGGTCGGGCACGCCACCCGCACCATCAATGAATGCATCGCCGAGGCGGAAGCCGACACCACCGTCCGCACCACGCTGCTCGACGCCCGTTTCCTGACCGGCAGCGCCACGCTGTTCGCCATGTTCGAGGCCCGCTACATCGTGGCCTGCGTGCGGGCGGGGGCCGACCGCTTCATTACCGACAAGCGCAAGGAACGCGCCGCCCGCCATCACCGCTTTGGCGACAGCCCGTACCTTGTCGAACCCAATGTAAAGGAAGGCCGTGGCGGCCTGCGCGACCTGCAGACGCTTTACTGGATGTGCCGCTACACCTTCGGCACCCGCCACGTATCCGACCTGCTGGCCCCGGGCTTCAGCGAACTGGGCCTGCTGACGGAACAGGAAGCCAAGCGCGCCCGCCGGGCGTGGGATTTCCTGTGGCGGGTGCGTTTTCACCTGCACTACGTTTCCGGCCGGGCCGAGGAACGGCTGACATTCGACGTGCAGCCGGTGGTGGGCGGGCGCATGGGCTATACGCGCCACGGGCGGCAGGTGGGCGTGGAACGCTTCATGCGTCACTACTTCCTGACCGTGCGCGATGTCATGCGCCTGACACTGGTGCTGGAACCCGCCGTGCTGCGCCAGGCGCTCGGCCCCGTGGCCAACGCGCCCGAGGCCGACAGCCAGATGCGCGACGCGGGCTTTACCGTGCTGGACGGGCGCATCCTGCCCCAGCGCGGCACGTCGTTCGAGGATGAACCCATCCAGATGATGCGCCTGCTGGACTGGGCCAAGCGGCGCAAGCTGCCCATCCACCCGCTGGCCATGCACCAGTTGATCCGCTGGGAACGAAAGGCCGCCAGCCTGCGCGGCGATCCGGAAACGGCGCGCATCTTCCTCGACCTCATGTGCGGCGCGCCGCCCACGCGCGCCCAGCGCGCGGCCCGCGCGGGCGAAAGCACGCCGGAGCGGGCCGACGCCCCCCAGACCTTCCACCTGATGGACGAAGGTCGGCGCAAGGGGAACGCCTACTGGCTGCATATCCTGAACGAGACCGGCCTCATGGGCCGCCTGCTGCCCGACTGGTCGCGCGTCGTGGGGCAGATGCAGTTCGACACCTACCATGTCTTTACGGTGGATGAGCACATCATCGACGCGCTGCGCATCCTTGGCCGGGTGGAACATGGGCAGATGGCCGATGAAATCCCCCTTGCCTACGAACTGGCGCTCAACCTGCATTCGCGCCGGGCGCTGTACGTGGCCGTGCTGCTGCATGACATCGCCAAGGGCCGGGGCGGCGACCATTCGGAAATCGGATCGCAGATCGCGCTGTATGTCTGCCCGGAACTGGGCATGGACAGCGAGGAGACGGAAACGGTCTCGTGGCTGGTGCTGCACCACCTGCTGCTCAGCCAGACGGCGTTCCAGCGCGATATCGACGACCCCAAGACCATCCTCGACCTGGCGGACATCATCCAGTCACCCGAGCGCCTGCGCCTGCTGCTGCTGCTGACCATCGTGGATATGCGCGCGGTGGGGCCGCGCGTATGGAACGCGTGGAAAGCCACCCTGCTGAACGAGCTGTACATGCGCGTGGCCGAGGTGCTGGAGGGCAGCCTCGCCACGACCGAGCGCGACGTGCGCGTGGAACGCGCCAAGACGGCTACCGCCCAGTGGCTGGTGGAAGACGGCATGAACGAGGCCGATGTCACCCACTTCATGCAACTGGGCTATGGCAGTTACTGGCTGTCCTTCGATCACGACACCCATGCCCGCCATGCCCGGCTGATCAGCGATTCGGAACGCGTGCATTCGCCCCTTACGGTCGAGACCCAGCCGCTTCCCGCCCGTGGCGTGACGGAAGTCACCATCTACGCCGCCGACCATCCGGGCCTGTTTTCCCAGATCGCGGGGGCCGTGGCCATCGCGGGGGCGTCCATCGTGGATGCGCGCATCCATACCATGACCAACGGCATGGCGCTCGATACGCTGTGGATCCAGGACGCGGGCGGTTCCGCGTTCGAGGAACCGCAGCAGCTTGGCCGCCTGTCCCTGCTGATCGAGCAGGCGCTGACGGGGCACATCAACATCGACCGTGAAATCGCGCAGTGCGGTCGCCGCCTGAGCGGGCGGCGCATGCGGGCCATTCACGTGCCGCCGCGCGTGGTGGTGGACAACCGGGCGTCCAATACCTGTACGGTGGTGGAGATCAACGGCCGTGACCGTCCCGGCCTGCTGCACGATGTCACGGCGGCGCTGGGGGAACAGAAGCTCCAGATCGCCTCCGCCCATATCACCACCTATGGCGTGCGGGCGGTGGACGTCTTCTATGTCAAGGATCTGTTCGGGCTGAAGATCACGGACAAGGAACGCCTCGACCGCATCCGCGCCGCCCTGCTGTCCGGCCTGCAGGAAGCCGAGGCGGCGGCCCAGCGCCGCTCCACCGAGCTGGAAAGCATTAGCTAGGCCCCCCGTTCCGCCCTGCCACGAGTGTTCGCAGGGCGGCGCAGGTTTCCTCCATCACTTCGGACCATGCCTGCTCCGGCGGCGCCAGCCGGTGCTGGCGGAACTGGCGCAGGCCAGGGTACCACCGGTTCCCGAAATGACCGGCCATGGCCGCCGCCCCTATATCGGGCCGTGGCTGCAATGGTGCCGGCGCATCGAACGCGGGCGACCAGCGCCAGTCCCCCCCAAAACGATTGAGCAGCCAGACCGGGCACCCCATCGCCCCGGCCAGATGCGCCGCAAGCGTATCGACGCTGATGACCAGATCCAACGTGGCGACCAGCCGCGCGGTATCGAGCAGGTCGCCGCCTGATGCGCATTCACGGCGCACAAAACCCGGCTCCGCTTCCGCCCGCGCCTGTGGGCGCAGGGATATGAAGGTGACATCCTTGACCGCCGCCAGTGGGGCAAGGGCGGCCATGGGAATGGAGCGGCGTGCATCAAAACGGTAGGCCGGGTTGCCCGCATGGCACAGGCCGACACGCAGCTTTCCCGTCCTGCCGCCGCCGGGCCGCCATGCGTGCGTGCCCAGATAGGGGGCAAAATCAGGCACCTCCGTCATGCCCAGTACATGCGGCAGGCTGAACAGGTCGCACTGGCTGCATGCATACCTATGATTATTTATGTCAGGAGTGATAATTTCTATCGGGTGACATGTTTCCCGCATGGCCCCACCCAGCGTAAGGGCCAGCCTGCGCAGCGCGGGCGGCACCTCCAGCACAACCGGCACCCGCCGCGCCGCAAGCAGCACATAGCGCAGGAAATGAATGGCGTCGCCCAGCCCCTGCGCCATGTGCACCAGCAGCCTGCCCCCGGCCGGTAGCGCCCGGCCATCCCAACGCGGCAGCACGGCGGCACAGGGATGCGGCGGCAGGAAGGCCAGCCGGGACTCCCACAACGCCCAGCCCGATGCCAGTTCCCCCTGCGCCAGCCGCACGACGCCAAGGTTGAAGCGCGCGCGGGCCAGCGTGGCGGCATCGGGGGGCGGATTCCGGGCCAGCATGGCCTCGTAGCCGGTGCGGGCCTGTGCGTGCCGCCCGCTTTCGAACAGTCCCGTCAGGTGGTTGAGGGTGATGCGGGCATCGGCTGGCCGCATATGCCGGGCCTGCCGCAATGCCGCCTCCGCCCCGGCCATGTCGCCAAGCGCCATGCGGGCAAGGCCGAGATTGTTGCAGGTTTCCACGCATGCATGACCCGTCATGGCGCGCTGGAGCAGACCGGCGGCGGGCCCCATCTCACCGCGCGCGAACAGCAGCGTGCCCAGCAGTGACAGGGCCATGCCATCATCTGGCGCATGATCCAGCCGCGCGCGCAAGACGGCCTCGGCCTCCGCCTCCCGCCCCGATGCCCGCAGCATGTCCACCAGTTCATGGGCGTATGATCCGGTATCCGGCGCGTGCTGCACGGCCTGGCGCATCTGTTCCACCGCCGTCGCCCGCCGTCCCCGCCGCCATAAAAACCGGGCATGCAGGGCGCGGCTGACACCGTCATGCCGCCCGGACAGGCGCACCGCGCGCGCGAACCCCCGCGCCGCCGCCAGCGTGTCGCCCGTGCGTTCCATTATCTCGGCCCAGGCCAGCACGACCGAGACATTACCGGGTTGCGACACGATGGCGCGTTTTATCGCCACGCGGGCGGCATCCCCATGTCCGCGCGCCAGTAACGCGCGGGCCAGCACGACATGATAATGCCCCCCGGGCGCATGACGCAGCGCCCGGCCCGCAAGGGAGATGGCAAGGTCCGGCCGCCCGGCGGCCAGCGCGACGCAGGCCAGCCCATGCAGCGCGTCGGGATCCGCCGCGTCCACGGCCCGCATGCTGGCGAAACAGGCCCGCGCGCCCACCGCGTCCCCTGCCCCAAGTGCCGCATACCCCCGCGCCAGCGTGGCCGCCCTGTCCCGGCTTTCACCCATTGCGTCCGCCCCCTTCCCCGGCAAGGTGCGCCCCTTGCAAGGTACGAGAGGCTCCTGCACAGTTCACGGACCGTCCATACGGGACAGAGTATTAAGATTCAGTCAGGATCCTTCATGAATTTCCAGCCCGGCAACACCAGCCCGCAGGCCTATGAAACATTGCGCCGCCGCTTTGCCCGCATGGGGCAGATCCGCAACGCGCTGGGCATTCTGGGCTGGGACAAGGACACGATGATGCCCACGGGCGCCAGCGACAGCCGGGCCGAAAGCATCGCGACCCTCGCCGTCCTGTCGCACGAACTCATGACGGCGCCGGACATGGCCGAAATGCTGGCGCGCGCCCAGCCGCCCGAAGATGCGATGGCGCGCGCCAACCTGCATGAAATGCGCCGCCAGCACGCCCATGCCGCCGCCGTGCCCGCCGATCTGGTGGAGGCGGCTTCACGCGCGGCGTCACGCTGTGAAATGGCATGGCGCACCGCGCGCCAGAACAGTGATTTCGCGGGGCTGCTGCCGGAACTGGAAACCGTCCTGTCCCTGACGCGCGAGATCGCGGCCGCCAAGGCCGAGGCCCTTGGCCTTTCCCCCTACGACGCGCTGCTGGACCAGTATGACCCCGGCACCCGGCAGGCGGATATCGACCCGGTTTTTGCCGAACTGGCCCGCGAACTGCCCGAACTGGTCGCAACGGCGCTGGAACACCAGAAAAGCCTGCCCGCCCCCCTGCCGCTGACCGGCCCGTTTCCCGTGGTGGCGCAGGAAACGCTGGGGCGCGGGACCATGCGCGCCCTTGGCTTCGACATGCGGCGCGGGCGGCTGGATGTCAGCCTTCACCCCTTCTGCGGCGGGGCGGAAGACGATGTGCGCATCACCACGCGGTATGAGGAGGATGACTGCATCAACGCCCTGATGGGCATCGTGCATGAAACCGGCCACGCGTTGTATGAACAGGGGCTGCCCGAGGCATGGCGCGCCCAGCCGGTGGGCGAGGCACGCGGCATGAGCCTGCATGAAAGCCAGTCGCTGCTCATGGAAATGCAGATATGCCGCTCCCGCCCGTTCATGGAGTGGATGGCCCCACGCCTGCGCGCGGCCTTTGGCGGCGCGACAGGGGACCGGGCCTGGAGCCCGGACAACCTGCACCGGCTCGTGACCCGCGTGCGTCCCGGCTTCATCCGCGTCGATGCGGATGAGATCACCTATCCCGCCCACATACTCGTGCGTTACGAGATGGAAACCGCACTGATCGCGGGGCGGATGAAGCTGCGCGACCTGCCCGAGGCCTTCAATGCCCGCATTCACGACCTGCTGGGCCTGAACGTGCCCGAAGACAGGCTGGGGTGCCTGCAGGATATTCACTGGCCATCGGGTTCATGGGGGTATTTCCCTACCTATACACTGGGCGCGATCATCGCGGCCCAGCTTCGCGAGGCGGCGGAACGCGACACGCCGCACATGATGTCCGCCATAGCCGAAGGCGATTTTGCCCCCCTGCTCGGCTGGCTGCGCCCACGCATCCACGCCCGCGCCAGTGGGGCCTCCACCCCCGAGATCGTGCGCGACGCCACGGGGGCCGCGCCGGGCACGGGGTCGTATCTGCGCCACCTGCGCCAGCGTTACTGCGGGTAAGGGCTGCGGGTAAGGATGGAAGACCCGCCCCCGCCGCGTCGGTGCATCGGTGCATCGGTGCATCGGTGCATCGGTGCATCGGCGGTATGCCGCACGATCCCCTTGCCAATTCCCCCGGTTCGTGACGAGATACCGCGCGATGCACGCGAATTTCCCATCTGCCATCCGCCGCCCGCGCCATGCGGGGCTCCTGCCCGCCTGCGCCGCCCTTCTGTTCGGTGCCGTACAGGCCGCCCATGCCGCCAAACCGGCCCCGCCGCTCGATCCGCCCGCGATGGTGGAGGATGTCGTCTCCTCGACCACCAGCGTATGGGACCGGGTGGCCGTGCTGCCTGATGGGCGGCTACTGGTCGAACTTCCCGCCTGGGCGGGCAATACGGGGCCGGGGCTGGCGGTGCTGGATGCCAGCGGCACGCCCCAGCCCTACCCCGACGGCACATGGAACGATCCCGCTACCCCGGCGGAAAAGCGCCTTGTGGCCCCGGCCGATATCCAGCTCCAGCCCGATGGCACGCTGTGGGTGCTCGATAGCGGACAGCCCGACCCGGCAAAGAAACCCGTCGCGAACGGCCCCAAGATCGTCAAGATCGACACCCATACGGGGCAGGTCGTGCGGACATGGGACATCGACCCCGCCATGCTGCGCGCGGGCAGCCGCCCCGCCACCATGCGCGTGGCGCGCGACCATGCCTTTATCGGGGATTCCGGCATTCCGGCCATGATCGTGGTCCGGCTGGACACCAACCGGCAGCGGCGGCTCATGGAACACACACCCGCGCTTACGGCGGGCCAGCCCATTACCGTGGATGGCCGGGTCATGACCAACCCGGCGGGCCATACCGCCATCATCAACATCAGCCAGATGGAAATCAGCCCCGATGGGCAGTGGCTGTATTTCGAGCCCCTCTGCGGCCCGGTTTACAAGCTCGATACCGACCTGCTGGTCGATCCCGCCGTCACCCCCATCGAACTGGAGGAAGGGCCGACCCTGTGGTACAAGACCCCCGCGCTGGGCGGCATCACGCTGGGGCCGGATGGCACGCTGTATTTCAATGATGTTTCCACCAGCAGCATCTTCCGCCTGATGCCTGATCGCGTGTACCAGAAAATCGTCACCGACAGCCGCCTGCACTGGCCCGGCGGTTCCTTCGCCACGCGGGACGGGCAGCTTTATATCCCCGCCGCCCAGCTCGACCGCACCGCGCCATTCAACGGTGGCCATAACGCCGTCCAGTGGCCGGTCCATATCTACCGCATCAACCTGAGCCACCTGCCGCCGCCCAAATTCTGACACACCACGCGCGGAATTGCGAAGGCTGGGGCATACGCCCCCTTCGCGTGGCGGTGAGTTGGCATTATGATGGTGCAATGCGCTATATTTCTACCCGGGGGGAAGCCCCCGTCCGCGATTTTTCGTCCGTTCTGCTGGCGGGGCTGGCAGAGGACGGTGGCCTGTACCTGCCCGAAAGCTGGCCCGAGCTTTCGGCATCGCAATGGCGCGCCCTGCGCGGCCTGCCCTACCCGGAACTGGCGGCCCGTGTCATCGCGCCGTTTGCCGAAGGCGCCATTTCCCACGATGTGCTGAAACGGCTGTGCAGCGAGGCCTATGCCCGATTCGACCACCCGGCCATCGTGCCGCTGACGCAGGTGGATGACGGTTTGTTCGTGCAGGAACTGTTCCATGGCCCGACGCTGGCGTTCAAGGACATGGCCATGCAGCTTCTGGGCCGCCTGTTCGACCATGTGCTGAGCGAACGCGATGAAAGCGTGACCATCGTGGGCGCGACATCGGGCGATACCGGATCCGCCGCCATCGAGGCCTGCCGTGGCCGCGAGCGGCTGCGCGTGGTCATCCTGCACCCCGAAGGCCGGACATCGGAAGTACAGCGCCGGCAGATGACCACGGTGCGGGAACCCAACGTGACCAACCTTGCGGTCAAGGGCACGTTCGATGACTGCCAGGATCTGGTCAAGGCCATGTTCGCGGACCTGCCGTTCCGCACCGATATGCGCCTTTCGGCGGTCAATTCCATCAACTGGGCGCGCATCGCGGCCCAGGTGCCCTATTATGTTTACGCGGCCCTCGCCCTTGGCGCGCCGGACCGTGAGGTCTCGTTCGCCGTGCCGACCGGCAATTTCGGCAACGTGCTGGCCGCATGGGTCGCCCGCCGCATGGGCCTGCCCATCCGCGCGCTGTGCGTGGGCTCGAACCGCAACGACATCCTCAGCCGCTTCCTCAATGAAAACGACATGAGCATCCATGGCGTGGTGCCCAGCCTGTCACCGTCCATGGATATTCAGGTCTCGTCCAATTTCGAGCGCCTGCTGTTCGAACTGCTGGATCGCGACGCGGCCGCGTGCGCGCGCATCATGACCGAATTCCGCAAGACCGGGGTCATGAAGGTCGCAACCCCGGTATGGGACCGCGCCAATGCGCTCTTCCATGGCGTCTCGCTGGATGACGCGGCCACGCTGGCGGAAATCCGCACCCTGAACAGCCGCAGCCACTACCTGGCCGATCCGCATACCGCCATTGGCATCGCGGCGGGCCGCACCTTCCGCGAGGCGGGGATTCCCATGGTGGCCATGGCCACGGCGCACCCCGCCAAGTTCCCCGACGCCATGGCGCAGGCCACCGGCATCCGCCCCGCCCTGCCCGCGACGCTGGCTGATCTGTACGACCGCCCCGAGCGTTACAGTGTAGTTGCGGCGGATCTGACCGTGATTGAGGACAAGGTGCGCGCCGCCGTTCTTTCCAACGCGAACTGACCCTTTTTCCTTCCATTTACGCCAACAAGGGGGCGGCACAGGCACGATCCCGCGCCGTGCGGCCCGCAGGACCAGCATGACCGACCTGATCAATGTGACCCGACTGGACTCCGGCCTGACCATCGTGACCGAACGGATGGAACGGGTGGAGACCGTGTCCCTCGGGGCGTATGTCGCCGCGGGCACCTGCAACGAAACCGCGCAGGAAAACGGGGTTTCCCATTTTCTGGAACATATGGCCTTCAAGGGAACCGGCACCCGCACCGCCATCGGCATCGCGGAGGAGATCGAGAATGTCGGCGGGCATATCAACGCCTACACCGCGCGTGAGCACACCGCCTATTACGTCAAGCTGCTGAAGGAAAACCTGGCGCTGGGCGCGGACATCATCGGGGATATCCTGACCCATAGCAGCCTTGCCGCCGATGAACTGGAACGCGAGCGCGGCGTGATCTTGCAGGAAATCGGGCAGGCGAACGATACGCCCGATGACATCGTGTTCGACCATTTTCAGGAAACCGCCTTCCCCGACCAGCCCATGGGCCGCCCCACGCTGGGCACGGAAGCCGGTATCCGCGCCATGTCGCGTGCGACACTGGTCAACTACATGGGCACCCACTACACGGCGGGAAACACCATTGTCGCGGCGGCGGGCAACCTTGAGCACGCCCGCGTGGTGGATCTGGTGCAGGAGCATTTCCGTGACCTGCCCACCGGCGTCGTGCCCCCGCAGCCCGCCGTGCAGTACGTAGGGGGTGAGTTCAGCCAGGAGCGTGAGCTGGATCAGGCGCATATCGTGCTGGGTTTCCCCTCCATGCCCTATGGCGACCCGGACTATTATCCCGCGCTGCTGCTGTCCACGCTGCTTGGCGGTGGCATGTCGTCGCGCCTGTTCCAGGAAATCCGGGAAAAACGCGGGCTGGTCTATTCCGTCTATTCCTTCAACGCGCCCTTCCGCCAGGGCGGGCTGTTCGGCATCTATGCCGGAACGGGAGAGTCGCAGGTAGCCGACCTCATTCCCGTAACACTGAACGAACTGGGCAAGGTCCGCCATACGGTCACGGCCGCCGAACTGGCGCGGGCGCGGGCGCAGCTCAAGTCCTCGCTGCTCATGTCGCTGGAAAGCACGGGAAGCCGGTGCGAACAGCTTGCCCGCCAGCTCCAGATTTTCGACCGTCTCATCCCCACGGCGGAAACGGTGCGCCGGGTCGATGCCGTCACGATCGAGGACGTGCAGCGCGTGGCGACCCGCATCTTCAGTGGCAGGCCCACACTGACATCGCTGGGCCCGATTCAGCATCTTCCCTCGCTCGACAGCATTACAGGGGCACTGGCGGCATGAGTACCGACCCGATTGACCAGATCTCCACCCTGATCGCGCGCGCACGCGCCGCCGGGGCCGATGCGGCGGACGCCGCCTATATCAGCCGTACGGCCCATGGCGCGCAGGTGCGCAATGGCCAGACGGAAGACCTTGAACGGTCCGAAACATGCGATCTGGGCCTGCGGGTGTTCGTGGGCCAGCGCGCGGCCATTGTCTCGGCCACGGCGCTGGACCCCACGCGTTTCGATACCCTGGCCGAGCGCGCCGTCGCCATGGCCCGTGTCGTGCCTGAAGACCGTTTTGCCGGGCTGTGCGCGCAGGCCGAAACCGGCTTTGTCGACGCCACCGGGCTGGATCTGTTCGACCCCACCGAACCCACGACCACCGACCTGGTCGCCCGCGCCCGCGTGGCCGAGGAAGCGGCGCTGGCGGTCAAGGGCGTTTCCAACAGCAACGGCGCGTCGAGCAGCTTTGGCCTGTCGGACATCATCCTCATGACATCCGCCGGTTTCTCAGGCCGCTACGCCCGCACCAGCCATTCGGTTTCCGTCAGCACCGTGGCGGGTTCCGGCACCGCGATGCAGCGTGACTACGACTATCATTCCGCCGTGCATCTGTCAGATCTGGAAGATGCCGGCCTGATCGGGCGGCGCGCGGGGGAACGGACCGTGGCGCGGCTCAACCCGGTGCGTCCGCGCACGGGACGCATGCCCATCGTACTGGACCCGCGTGTATCGACCAGCATTCTCGGGCACCTGTCGGGTGCGATCAATGGTGTCGCCATCGCGCGCGGCACGTCCTTCCTCAAGGACGCGATGGACAGCCGCATCATGCCGGCGGGCATCACCATTATTGATGATCCGCGCCGGGTGCGCGGCACCGGCGCCCGCCCGTTTGACGGGGAAGGCATGCTGAGCGCGGCCAACACGCTGGTGGAAGACGGCGTGCTGAAAACATGGGCGCTCGACTCGCGCTCCGCCCGGCAGTTGGGCCTCAAACCCAATGGCTGCGCCAGCCGGGGCACATCGGGGCCGCCCGCGCCGTCACTGGGCAATATGTACATGGCGCCGGGCAACCTGACGCCAGCCGCCCTCATGGCCGATATTGGCGAAGGGATTTACATAACCGAGATGATGGGTTCCGCCATCAACGGCATTACCGGCGATTACAGCCGGGGGGCCGCAGGCTTCATGATCCGTGACGGCGTACTGGCCGAGCCGGTTGCGGAACTGACGGTGGCGGGCAACCTGACGGACATGTTCATGCGGCTGGTCGCGGCCAACGACCTGACTTTCCGCCAGTCCACCAACGCGCCCACCATCCGTATTGATGACATGATGATTGCCGGGGCCTGAGAGCCGCCTTTCCGTGATTTCATGTTTCTGTAAGCCCATGCCCCCTGTTACGGGGGGATGGGCTTACTTATATCTGGAACAGGCGGCCGGATTACGGACGGGCCGCACGGATAAAGATGGTTCCGACACAGGATTACAGATACCCTGACCCAGATGAAGAAAATTTCTCCCCACGCAACCCCGCGTAAAAACCTCGCCCTTGCCGCCGTCGCGGCCCTGACCATGCTGCCGCTGCTGGCCCATCCCCATGTGGCCGATGCCCGTGCGGGCGGTGGCTATTCCATGGGAAGCCGTGGGGGACGCACCTATAGCGCGCCTGCGCCATCCCAGACCGCGCCCTATGGCGCAACACCCTTCCAGCAGACGATGACGCCACGCCAGATGCCCGGCTACGGCTCGCGCATGCCCTTTGGGGCGGGCGGCATGGCCATGGCGCGTCCCCGCCACCCGTTCATGAACGGGTTCATGGGCGGGCTGATTGGCGCGGGCCTGTTCGGCATGCTGTTCGGGCATGGCATGTTCGGCTCAGGCATGGGGGGAAGCGGCTTTCTTGGCCTGCTGATCCAGTTGGCGCTGGTCTTCTTCATCGTGCGCTGGGCCATCCGCCGCTTTGGCGGCATGGGTGGCAATGCGGGCGCCGCCCCGCTGGGCAATCCGCTGGGGGGCATGGCGCAGGCCGCCGGTGCGCCACCGCAGGGCCGCCAGCAGCCGGTCGGGGTCGCCATTACCACCGCCGATTATCAGGCCTTCCAGCAGGCGCTGATCAATATCCAGACGGCATGGAGCCAGCAGGACGTGCGCGCCATGCAGCACATGGCCACGCCGGAGATGGTCTCCTATTTCAACAACCAGTTGAGCAGCCTGGCCAGCCGTGGCGCACGTAATATCGTGTCGGACATCCGCTTCGAACGCGGCGATCTGGCGGAAAGCTGGCGTGAAAACGGGTTTGATTACGCAACGGTCGCAATGCGGTATTCGATGATCGACATCACGACCGACATGACCGGTCGCGTGATCGAGGGGGATCCCGTCAACCGCACCACCGTAACCGAACTCTGGACATTCGTGCGTTCGGCCGGAACGGGAAGCTGGCTGCTCTCCGCCATCCAGCAAACGCCCCGCTGACAGCACGCCCGCCACACCCTCAAGTACCAGCCTGTATCCCTGTGATGCAGGCTTTTTTTATGGTGATGGAGGGAAATTTGCTTGCCCGATGGGGCTGATCCGCAAATTTAAGAACACCGCCTTTTTGCAAAAAGGCGACATCCAAAAACTCTTATTCTTTTCTATCAATCACTTATTTCAAACAGGGTCTTATAGATGCGCAAGGCTCAGCGCATACAGGACCACCGCCAGCGCCGAGAGCGTGATGGCCACGCCACGGATGCGCCCCTTATGCCGACGGGCTGCTTCCTGTGCTTCCTGCTGCGGTGTGGCGCGCAGGGTGGTAACCTGTTCCATCAGCCCAACTCCCGTAAGAATGAAAAATTTTCCGGCCGCTTAATGGGCGATAAATGCATGATCGGCCAGCAGGCCACAGAACAGCAGGAACAGGTAAAGCAGCGAATAGCGGAAGGAATACCGGGCCGGACGATCCCCTGTCAGGCTGACCCCGTTCGCATCCTGCCTGTCCCGCAGCACCTGAATGGCGAAGTAAATGAAACCCAGCCCCAGCGCGGTCGCCACGGCCGTATAAAGCCAGCCAGCCTGATGCGTGAACGAGGGCACCAGCGACACGGCCATCAGCATGATCGTGTACCACAGGATCTGCCAGCGCGTATGGCGCGCGCCCCGCACCACCGGCAGCATGGGAATGCCCGCGCGCCCGTAATCCTTGCACGCATATAGCGACAGGGACCAGAAATGCGGTGGCGTCCACAAAAAGATGATGCCGAACATCACCACGGGCATGATCGCCATGGATCCCGTTGCCGCCGCCCAGCCGATCATGGGGGGGAACGCGCCCGCGGCACCCCCGATCACGATGTTCTGCGGTGTCGAACGCTTGAGCCACATCGTGTAGATCACGGCATAGAAGAAAATGGAAAATGCCAGGATACCCGCCGCAAGCGCGTTGGTCGCGAGCCACATCAGAATGACCGATGCGGTGGACAGCCCGATGCCATAGCCCAGCGCGGCCTCCGCCCCGATCCGGCCATCGGGGATGGGGCGGGTGACCGTGCGTTTCATGACCGCATCGATGTCGCGGTCATACCACATATTGATGGCGCCCGCCGCACCCGAGGCCATGCAGATGCACAGGATGCTGACAGCGGCCACCAGCGGATTGAGCGGTCCCGGCGCCATGGCCAGACCGGCGGCCCCGGTAAAGACCACCAGCGAGATGACACGCGGCTTGAGCAGCACCAGCCAGTCCCGCGCCAGCGTGCCGACACGGCTGGCGTCATAGGTAATGGCGGCACTGGCACTCTGTGCCGCATCGGGCGTGGTGGCACTGCCGCTCATGATCAGGCGTCTCCGCGCGTGGGGGAAGGTGTCCGCCATTCCGGCGTATAAGCGCCCGGACCCCAGTAATTATCCGGCAGCGCCGCCGCCGGGCGCAGCCCGGCCTGCACCACGATACCGGCAAAAACCAGCATGGAAAGCCCCATGAGCACGGCCCCCATCACCCCCGGCATACCGTGAAAGGCCAGCAGCGACAGTGCGGTTCCGCCTACCGTCAGCCCGAAATGGACACGGCTGGCCATGACCGGCGCGACATGGCCCACCATCTTGCCGATCCAGTAATAGAACCCGGCGAACATGGCGAACATGGCGGCGTACAGCGTTGCCGCATGCACATCGGCCATGCCGCCGGGCAGAAGCGACATGATGGAACCGACCACCAGCAGCGCCACGAATCCGGCGGCCCATTCCACCGGAACGGCGGCGCGCATATGGCCCGCCCGCACCGTACGCGCCCATGCCGCCAGCACGGCCAGCACCGGCAGCACGATCAGCCCAAGCTGCACCATGGCCATGGGGGCGACCATGCCCACCAGCCCGCCATGCAGCAGGTCATGCACCCATACCGAGGCCCCGCCCACGGACATGACCACCAGCGCCCCCAGCACCACGCGCGGCATCCGGAGCGGCGTTGCGGAAAATGTCTCTATGATCTGTGATACGATCCCGATGGAGGGCAGCAGCAGCAGCGCGATCTCGGGGCCGGTAAAGACGTGCAGCAGCGCATCGATATGCGGCGACATGTCGCCACCGGCCAGCAGGATCCGGGTCAGCCCACCGGCCAGCACCGGCATGACCATGACGGCCATCATCGCGCTCAGGCCCTGCGCCCATACGAATATCGGCAGGTCGCGCAGCTTCTGGCCAATCGGTCCCATGTTCAGCACGGTCGCGACCATGGTGATGGCCTGAAACAGCATGCCCAGGCACCACCCCATCAGCGCGAGCACGGAAACCCAGCCGGGCACGGCGGGTGAAAGACCGGCCATGACGGCAATGAAGCTGGCCGCCACAAGCGCCCAGCCCGCCAGCGCCACGCGCGGGAAGGCCAGCGCGCGGGCACGCAGCAGCAGCGGCACGAACCAGTTGCCAAACCCGCCGGTCAGGGCCGGCAGGGCGCAGAAGAACACCATCAGCATGCCATGGCGGCGGCCAATACGCTCGACAGCACCCGCCACATTCCCACCCGCCCAGGCGGAGAGCAGGGCATGGGGCAGCAGGCCGGCCTGAAGGCTTACGGCCAGCAGCCCACCGGCCAGGCCCGCCACAATCGCCATGACGAGGTACAGCATGCCGATGGTCCGGTAGGCACGGTTTCCGCCCGCCTGCCTTACGCCATCCGCCCCGAACCCGGTGCCTGTGGGCATATGATCACTCCCTGCTGCCATGCGCCGCTATCCGGCATGGCCAATCGTTACCATGATTTCATCATATACCGCGACTTATACACAAAAACGACCCTGTGGGCCGCTCTGGTGGTCGCGCAAATGTCATTTCAGCCCTGCCCGAAAGGCAGGGCTGCCTGTCAGCGCCTGGGTGCTCAGGCCACCATGGGGCTGGCGCAGGTGCCTGCCTCACGTTCCAGCGTGACAAGGGTAAACAGCCCGGCGGGCGGCACCGGCTGCTGCGTCGCACGCCGCAGGTCGGCGGGCGGCAGCAGGGATTCGATGGCGAAATCCGGATGCCAGCCCAGCGAATGCGACGCCCGCGCCATGCCGCGTTCCACCGCCAGCCGGACACCGCCCTGCGCCAGGAAGTGGTTGACGAACAGGATATGGCCACCCGGCCTGACCACGCGCTTGAGTTCGGCCAGCAGGGCACGCGGGTGCGGCACGACGGACGCCACGAACATCGCGACGGCGATGTCGAACGTGCCATCGACGAACTGCGTGGCCTCGGCATCCATTTCCAGCAGGTTGTCCACGTTGGACAGCCGCAGGCGGCGCACACGCTGGCGCGCGCGCTCAAGCATGTCACCCGACAGGTCGATACCGGTAATATGCTTGTTCGCGCGGTAATAGGGCAAGGCTAGGCCGGTGCCCACGCCCACTTCCAGCACGCGCGTGCCGGGCAGGCTGTTCACGGCCTCGACCGCGCGCTTGCGCCCGAAGGCGGAAACGCTGCCGAACAGCGCGTCATACACCCCGGCCCAGCGCCGGTACGCCGCCTTGACCGCCGCCGCGTCCAGCGCGGATTTGGGCGAAGGGATTTCCACAACCTTTTCGGATGCTTCATCATGCAGAACGTCGCTCATCAGGCTGTTCCCATGCCCTGGCCATGAAAGAAGGCCCGTTGCGCCCCCTTTCGTGCTGCATCCGCCATGATCAAATCCATCCCGTTGTGCTGCTGCATTACAATCCCACCTGACCTGTCCGCGCGCCGTATCGGCCCACGTGACCGCATGCAATCCATATCAAATGTCAAACCGCATGGCACGACAGTTGCGACCATCGCGCCCGTTCCCAATACCGTTTCCATTCCTACGCGTTCACACCGCCCGTGACCAGACGGGATACGATCGCATCCCAGATCAGGCCCGCCGTATTGACGCCATCAAAGCGGTCGATCTCCTGCAATCCGGTCGGGGATGTTACATTGATTTCGGTCAACCACTCCCCGATCACGTCGATTCCTACAAAAATCAGACCCTCGTCACGTAGTAACGGTCCAATGGCGTTACAGATTTCATGGTCGCGCGCGGTCAGTTCCGCCCGCACGGGGCGACCCCCCACATGCATGTTGGACCGGGTCTCGCCTTCCGCCGGGATGCGGTCGATCGCGCCGACGGGCCTGCCATCGACCAGGATGATGCGCTTGTCCCCCCTGCGCACGGCGGGTTCGTAACGCTGGATCATCAGCGGCTCGCGCGAGCGGGCGAAGTGCATTTCCAGCAGGGAGTTGAGGTTGGGATCCCCGGGCTGGATGCGGAACACGCCGGCACCACCATTGCCGAACAGCGGCTTGACGATGATGTCGCCCCATTTTGCGCGAAAGGCCTTTATGGCCTGCGCATCCCATGTCACCAGCGTGGGGGGCATGAGATCGGGATAATGCGTGACCAGTATCTTTTCGGGCGCGTTGCGTACGGCCGCGGGATTATTGACCACCAGCGCCCGGTCCGGCCCCACGCCGTGGATATGTTCGAGAATATGCGTGGCGGTGATGTAGGCCATGTCAAAAGGCGGGTCCTGGCGCATCAGCACCACATCCATGGTGGACAGGTCGATGACCTGCTCCGCGCCGTATTCGGCATGGTCCCCCGCCCTGCGCCGCACCGTGACCGGGCGGGCCCGGGCCGTAACGCGCTCCGCGCGCGCGGCGTGGGGGGTACTGCGTCCCTCGCTCAGGCTCAGGGCCTCGACCTGATAGACGAACAGCTCATAACCGCGTGCCTGCGCCTCCAGCATCAGGGCAAAGGTTGAATCGCCATTGATGTCGATACCGCCTAGCGGGTCCATCTGGACGGCAACCTTCAGGGGGCGTGGCATGTAAGCACTTTCTCCGCACGAAACAGGGCCGGTCTGCGCCGGGTGTCATGAACTGAAACCTTCAGCGACTAATCGTCATAATATGCCTTCAGCCACACGGCCAGCCCCCCATTAGGGCAAAGGCGGGTAGGAGATGGCCATGACCTCGATCATTTCCTCGCCACGCGGGGTCATGAGCCTGACCTCATCGCCCACGCTGGCGCGCATGAGCGCACGCGCCACGGGCGAGACCAGGCTGATCTGCCCCGCCGCCATGTCCGCCTCATCCACGCCGAGGATCGTGACCGTCCGTTCCTCATCCGCTTCCGTCGCGTACGTAACCGTTGCGCCAAAAAACACGCGGTCACGCTGCTTCTGGGCGGCGGGATCGACGATGATGGCGTTATCGATCCGCTTTGTCAGGAAGCGGATGCGGCGGTCGATTTCGCGCAGGCGGCGCTTGCCATACTGGTAATCACCATTTTCCGAACGGTCGCCATTGCCCGCCGCCCACGATACGATTTCAACAATCTTCGGGCGTTCATCGCGCAGCAGGACATTGAGTTCCGTCCGCATGGCCGCAATACCGCCGGGTGTAATATAACATGTCAGGCCGCCCGCGCCCGGCCCGTTCCCTTTTGGCGCGGCAGGTGAGCGGGCCGTCAGCATCGCGCCACGGTCATGCGGATATGCCCCTCCATCCTCTGCCCCGGCGCCAGAACACGGATGCCGCTATCGGCGATGACGGTGCGGTTGAGGCCGTCATTCATGTTGCTGACCGGCTCCACGCCGATATAGGGCTGCTCCGGTGGGGTGAAAAGCACCAGATGGCGCAGTTCCGGGCTGCTTTCGAGTGTGAGGGCATATCCCTCGCGCGGCCAGCGCAGGAAGGCGCTGCCCGACCATCCAGCATAGCAGTTATCGATGGGCGCATGGCCCGCGTCGCGCATATGGGCGAACGACCACTCGCCTTCCGCCGGGACGCGCAGGGCGGGCATGTGGTCCGGCCCGTTGGTCCACACGCTGCTGGCGACAAAGCCCAGGCGCAGGCCCGCATGGCGCGGAAAATACGGATGGAAGCCCATGCCCACAGGCTGGTCGCGCGTATCGGCGTTTTCCACCATGATGCCGATGGACAGGCCGTTTTCACGCAGGTCGTAGCGCAGTTGGGCGCGGTAGCTGAACGGCCACTGGCCCGCCAGTCCATGCACGGGCGCGTGGTAGAGGCTGAGTGTCGCGCTGCTGTCGGAAAGCATGTCGAGCCGCCAGCGCCGCTGCCAGCCATTGCCGTGGATGGCGCAGTTCTCCCCCGCGAAGCTGGGCGTGAGATGATAGTCCACACCTTCGAATCGGAACTGGTCGCCCGCGACGCGGTTGGAAAAGGGCACCAGCGGATAACCCGCCACCGCGCGCCCATGCTGCGCGACCAGATGCGGGTCGATGACCGGGCGCAGGAAATCCATGCCGCCGCTGCGCCAGAAGGCGATGCTGCCGCCCAGGTCGGGCAGAAGCCCCAACGTCGCCCCGCCCGCGTTAAGCTCCAGCGTGGTCGAGATTTCACGCTCCCGCTGGCCGGTACAGGGAAGCTGGAAGGATTGGGTCCTATCGTCCACGCCGTCTGCCCCTGCCCTTTGCCTGTTGTGGGTCATAACCGCCCCCGCCCGGCCCCAGCGGCACCGGGCCGCCACGGTTGCGGCGCGCGATGGCCTTGGGGCTGGTGCCGGGCCTGCCCGCGCTGGACTGCGGCAGCGGGGGCGGGACCATGCCCAGTTCCAGGGCCTCGAGCCTGCGGATCTCGTCGCGCAGGCGGGCGGCGGTTTCGAATTCCAGTTCGGCCGAGGCCTCGCGCATCTTCTTTTCCAGATCCGCGATGGCGGCCTTGTAATCCTTGCCGACCATTTCGTGCACGCTGCCATCCGCCGTGGGGGCCACGGTGACATAATCCTGCTCGAACACCGAGGAAATCACATCCCCGATCTGCTTGCGCACCGATTGCGGGGTAATGCCGTGCTCGGTGTTCCACAGGCTCTGCTTTTCGCGCCTGCGGGCCGTTTCCTCGATGGCGTAGCGCAGGCTGTCGGTCATCTTGTCGGCATAGAGCAGCACGCGGCCATCCACGTTACGCGCCGCGCGCCCGATGGTCTGGATGAGCGAGGTGCGCGAACGCAGGAAACCTTCCTTGTCCGCATCGAGAATGGCGACGAGGGAGCATTCGGGAATATCCAGCCCCTCACGCAGCAGGTTGATGCCGATCAGCACATCGAACGCGCCCAGACGCAGGTCGCGGATGATCTCGATGCGCTCCAGCGTATCCACGTCCGAATGCAGGTAGCGCACGCGAATCCCCGCCTCGTTCATGTATTCGGTCAGGTCCTCGGCCATGCGCTTGGTCAGGGTGGTGACCAGCACGCGCCCGCCATCGGCAATGGTCTGGCGGCACTCGGCCAGCAGGTCATCGACCTGATGCT
Organism: Komagataeibacter sp. FNDCR2; assembly: GCF_021295395.1. NCBI lineage: Bacteria > Pseudomonadati > Pseudomonadota > Alphaproteobacteria > Acetobacterales > Acetobacteraceae > Komagataeibacter > Komagataeibacter sp. FNDCR2. The sequence continues at coordinate 2,715,908 of NZ_JAIWOU010000001.1, read as the reverse complement.
CCACGGGGCGGACGATGGTGACGGGATCGATCAGCCCGGTGGGGCGGATGACCTGCTCGGCAAACACGCCATCCGTGCGCCGCATTTCCCACGGGCCGGGGGTGGCGCTGACGAATATGGTCTGCGGACGGTAGGAATCCCATTCGGCGAAGGTGAGCGGCCGGTTATCGAGGCAAGACGGCAGGCGGAATCCGAATTCCGCCAGCACCGATTTGCGCGCATGGTCCCCGCGTTCCATCCCGCCGATCTGCGGCACGGTCACATGGCTTTCATCCACGATCAGCAGCGCATCCTCGGGCAGGTATTCAAACAGGGTGGGCGGCGGCTCGCCCGGCGCGCGGCCGGACAGGTAGCGTGAATAGTTCTCGATCCCCTTACACACGCCGGTGGTCTCGATCATTTCCAGGTCGAACGTGGTGCGCTGCTGCAGGCGCTCGGCCTCCAGCAGCTTGCCATCGGCCGTGAAGGTGGCCAGCGTGTCGCGCAGTTCCTGCTTTATGCCGCCCATCGCCTGTGTCAGCGTGGGGCGCGGGGTGACATAATGGCTGTTGGCGTAAATGCTGATGGATTCCAGATCGCCCGTCTTCTCCCCGGTCAGCGGATCGAATTCGGTGATTTCGTCAATCTCGTCACCGAACAGGCTGATACGCCATGCCCGGTCCTCGTTCTGGACGGGGAAGACGTCTATCGTCTCGCCCCGCACGCGGAAGGTGCCGCGCTGGAACGCCGCGTCATTGCGGCGGTACTGCAGTTCGACCAGTCCCTTTATCAGCCGGTCGCGGTCGATCTCGCCACCGCTTTCGAGCTTGACCACCATGCGCGAATAGGTCTCGACCGAACCGATACCGTAAATGCACGAAACCGAGGCCACGATGATGACATCGTTACGCTCCAGCAGCGCCTGGGTGGCGGCATGGCGCATGCGGTCGATCTGCTCGTTTATCTGGCTGTCTTTTTCGATATACGTATCCGACCGGGGCACGTAGGCCTCCGGCTGGTAGTAATCGTAATAGCTGACAAAATACTCGACCGCGTTATCGGGAAAGAACTGCTTCATTTCCGCGTAAAGCTGGGCGGCCAGCGTCTTGTTGGGCGCGAGGATGAGGGTGGGCTTCTGCGTGGCCTCGATGATCTTGGCCATGGTGAAGGTCTTGCCCGACCCGGTAACACCAAGCAGGACCTGGTCGCGCTCGCCTTCCCCCACGCCCCGGACCAGTTCGGCAATGGCCGTGGGCTGGTCGCCCGCGGGCGCGTAGGGTGAGGTGACGCGGAATGTGTTTGTCTTGGGCTTTGCGGCCTGACGTTCCGGCTGGAACAGGACGGGCCTGTCCGCCGGGTCGATGTCGGTGGTCTTTTTCTTCCTGCGGGATACTGTCGCCATGACTAGGGAAAATGGGGACAAACCCGCCCCAGCGCAAGGGCCGCGTTCGGGTGGGCCGTCCCCGCCCCCATCATGGCGTCATGCCTAGCGGCGGGGGAACGCGGGCGGCGCGCAGGGCGGCGGCCTGACGTTGCGCAAGGCCCGCCTCATCAAAATCGGCCGCCATTTCCTGAAACAGCCGGTGCCAGTTGACCTTGGCCCCCAACCGCAGGAACACGCTGCCCAGCCCCACGGCCGAACGGTCGACCAGCACGAATTCGCGCGGCGGCTGCACGCCCCCCGTGCGCTTGAGCCCGGCATAGACACGCTCGGCCACGGCGCGGCCATATTGCGGGTCGTTATCTTCCTGAATGAAGCGTTCGCGGTCATCGAGCAGCGGGCCATAGATGAACCGCGCCCATTCATTGAGCACGCGCATCGTATCGCGCGACATGTTGGTAAAGCCCCATGCCTGATACGCCTGATAGGCCAGATCCTCGTCATCCGTCTCGATGGCCTTATGCAGGTCGATGATCCCCTGCACGAAACGGGAGGGGAAAATGCGGATGGCGCCGAAATCCAGCAGGTTGATGCCGTAATCGTCGCGCACGGTGAAGTTGCCCATGTGCGGGTCGCCATGGATGACGCCGTAACGGTACAGCGGCACATACCATGCCCGGAACAGCGCGCAGGCCATGCGGTTGCGCGCCTCCTGCGAGGGATTGGTGTCCAGCACCTTCTGGATCCCCCGGCCATTCACCCATTCCATGGTGAGCAGGCGCTGGGTGCACAGCGAATCGATGGGGGCGGGCACGGTGACATCGGACTCCCCCGCCAGCATGAGGCGATAGAGCCGCATGTTCGCGGCTTCGCGCTGGTAGTCGAGTTCCTCGTACAGCCGGTCCTGCAACTCATCGAGAACGTCATCCTGACGGATGGTGTTGTCCAGCCGGTAGAACAGCCCGACCGCCATGCGGAACTGCTTGAGATCGGATTCCACGGTCGAGCGCATATCGGGATATTGCAGCTTGCACGCCACCTCCCGCCCGTCGGGCAGGATGGCGCGGTGTACCTGACCCAGGCTCGCGGCGGCCGAGGCCTCGCGGCTGAAGGCGCGGAAGTTGCGCTCCCAGTTCGGCCCCAGCTCGGCGGACATGCGGCGGCGCACGAAGTTCCAGCCCATGGCGGGCGCGTTAGCCTGGAGCTGGGCCAGTTCCTTGGCGTATTCCTCAGGCAGCGCGCCGGGAATGGTGGAGAGAAGCTGCGCGCCCTTCATGAGCGGCCCCTTGAGGCCGCCCAGCACGCTTTTCAGGTCTTCGGCATGGACATGCGGGTTGGACCTGAAGCCCATCTTGTGGCCCGCGATACGCGCGGCGATGCCGCCAACCGTGCCCGACGTACGCACCATGCGGCGGAATTCGCCAAACAGGCCGGTATTGTCGAGATTCCGTTCATCCGCCACGTCAGACACGCTCCAGCTCATCAATAAATCCGGCGATCACGTCCAGCCCCTTCTGCCAGAAGCCCGGGTCCGCCGCATCCAGCCCGAAGGGGGCGAGCAGTTCACGGTGCCGCATGGTCCCGCCAGCCCTGAGCATGTCCAGGTACTTGTCCTGAAAACCGGGATGCCCGGACCGGAACACCCCGTATAGCGCGTTTACCAGACAATCGCCAAAAGCGTAGGCATAGACATAGAAGGGCGAATGGATGAAATGCGGGATATAGGTCCAGTAAGCATCGTAATCCGGCGTGAAGTTGAAGGCCGGGCCAAGGCTTTCCACCTGTGTCTGCCGCCAGATTTCGCCAATGCGCGCGGGCAGCAGCTCCCCCTTGCGGCGTTCGTCATGCACCAGTGTCTCGAAACGGTAGAAGGCGATCTGGCGCACCACGGTATTGAGCATGTCCTCCACCTTGGCCGCGAGCATGAGCCTGCGGCGCGCGGGATCGGCCTGCGCATCCAGCATGGCGCGGAAGGTCAGCATCTCGCCAAACACGCTGGCGGTCTCGGCCAGCGTCAGCGGCGTGTTGGACATGAGATAGCCCTGCCCGCCCGCCAGGACCTGATGCACGCCATGGCCCAGTTCATGCGCCAGCGTCATGACATCGCGCGTGCGGCCACGGTAATTGAGCAGGAGATATGGATGCGCGGACGGCACGGTCGGGTGCGCGAACGCGCCCGACGCCTTGCCGGGCACGGGTGGGGCGTCGATCCAGGCATGGTCGAAAAACTGCCGGGCCACCTGCCCCATGCGCGGATCAAACCCCTCATACGCCGTCATGACCTGCTCGGTCGCCTGCCGCCACGAAATCAGCGGCTCATCCTGCGTGGTCAGCGGGGCGTTACGGTCCCAGTATTCCAGCTTTTCCAGACCGAGCCACTTCGCCTTGAGCGCGTAATAGCGGTGGGACAGGCGGGGATAGGCCTCGGTCACGGCCTGCACCAGCGCATCGACCACTTCGTCCTCGACCATGTTGGCGCAGTTGCGCGCCGAAGTCGGGCGTGGGTAGTGGCGCAGCCCGTCCACGATGGCCTTGTCCTTCGCCAGCGTGTTCGTAACCAGCGAAAACAGCTTCACATTGCGCCCCAGCACATCGCCAATCGCCTGGGCGGCGGCCGCGCGCCGGGTGCGGTCGGGGCTGGACATGACATCGAGCGCGCTGCCCAGCGTGACCTCCTCGCCCCCCAGCCGCACCCGCATGTCCGCCATCGTCTCGTCAAACAGGCGGTTCCATGCCGCCGCCCCCGTGACCGATTTCTCGTGCAGGACGGCCTCGACCTCATCGGAGAGCTGATAGGGGCGGAAAACCCGCAGGTCGCGCAGGAACGGCCCCCAATGCGCCAGCGCCGTGTCCTGCATCTGGGTGGCCAGCACATCATCGGGGATACGGTTGATTTCGAGCGTGAAGAACAGCAGGTGGGTGGAAATGGCCGTCAGCCGTTCATTGATCGACTGCGCGAAACGCCCCACGCCCGAATCCGATGTATTGGCCGCGAACAGGAGCTGGGCATAGGATCCGGCCCGGCCCAGCACTTCGTCAATGCGCTGGTATTCCGCGATGGCCTGCGCCAGTTCGCCGCCCTTCAGGCTGGCCAGACGCCCCTGCCATGCGCGCGAGAACGCCTGCGCGTCCTCATCCGCCTGATCGAGGTCGGTGGCGAGCACGGTGGAGTCCGGGCTGTCATACAGATCCGACAGATCCCAGCGCGGCAGTCCCGCAAGGCCGGGCCCGCCCGAGGTCTGACCCGCTTCCTCCCGCACGGTGGAGACAGTGGCGGCACCCGCCACGGAGGCCGAAAAATTCGCTTTGGACATTGATCGAGCACCACCCATCAGATCGGGCGGAACCTGCGCATCCACACCGGCCCCGCGATTCTCATTGCCACAAATCTAGTGCGTCACGGCGCGGCGTGCGACCCCACGGGACCAGATTCAGCCCTAAAAACAGACGGAGCCGGACATTGCTGCCCGGCTCCGCCATCATTTATCGGGGCGGGAACTCACGCCCGTATCATGCGCCCCGCGCCAGGGCCGGGGCTTCGAAGCCAATGACACGCGCATATTCCGTCGGCACCACCTGCCAGAAGCGCGGCAGGGTCCGGTCCCAGTTATGCAGCAGCAGTTCGGCGTAACGGCTGCCGGTTTCGCGGGCATGGGTCTCGACCTGCTCACGCAGCACCGCTTCCCATTTCGGATCCTGCACGCGGCACCACATGACCGTATCGGGGTTCACGCGCTCGGCAAACGTGCCGCTGGCGTCATAGACGAACGCCATGCCGCCGGTGAAGCCCGCGCCGAAATTGTCGCCAATCTCGCCCAGGATCACCACCAGGCCGCCGGTCATGTATTCACACCCGTTCGAGCCACAGCCCTCGACCACGGCGGTCGCCCCGGAGTTGCGCACCGCGAAGCGTTCACCCGCCTGCCCCGCCGCGTACAGCGCGCCAGCGGTCGCGCCATACAGCACCGTGTTGCCGATGATCGCGTTCTCGTTCGATACGAGGCTGGAGGAAGGCGAGGACCGCACCACGATGGTCGCCCCCGAAAGCCCCTTGCCCACGTAATCGTTCGCATCCCCCAGCACTTCAAGCTTCAGGCCCTGCACCGCGAACGCGCCCAGCGACTGCCCGGCCGAGCCACGCAGCCGCACGGTCAGGTGCCCCGGCGCCAGCGTGGCCATGCCGAACTGCCGCACGATAAGCGAGGAAATGCGCGTGCCGATGGCGCGATGCGTGTTCTGCACGTTGTACTGAAGCTGCATCTTCTCGCCATGGTCGAACAGCGGCCGCGCATCGGCGATCATCTGCGCATCCAGCGTCTCGGGCACCTCGTTACGGCCTTCACGCGTGCAGAAGCGGCCATAGGGGCCGGGATCCGCCTGCGCGAGCAGCGAGTTGAGGTCGAGGTCATCCAGATAATCCGCCCCACGCAGCACCTGGTGCAGCAGGTCGGTCCGGCCGATGATCTCATTGAGCGTGGAGAAACCAAGCGAGGCGAGGATGTTGCGCACGTCCTCCGCGATGAAGGAGAACAGGTTGATCACCTTCTCCGGCGTGCCCTCGAACTTGCGGCGCAGTTCCTCATCCTGCACGCACACACCCACCGGGCAGGTGTTGGAGTGGCACTGCCGCACCATGATGCAGCCCATGGCCACGAGGCTGGCCGTGCCGATGCCGAATTCCTCCGCGCCCAGCATGGCGGCGATCACCACGTCACGCCCGGTTTTCAGCCCGCCATCGGTGCGCAGCTTCACGCGGTGGCGCAGGCGGTTGAGCATCAGCACCTGATGCGCCTCCGCCAGCCCCAGCTCCCACGGCATGCCCGCGTACTTGACCGAGGATTGCGGGCTGGCCCCGGTGCCGCCGGAATGGCCCGAGATCAGGATCGCATCCGCCTTGGCCTTGGCAACACCCGCGGCGATCGTGCCGATGCCCGAACGCGCGACCAGCTTTACGGTCACCGTGGCTTCGGGGTTGATCTGCTTGAGGTCGTAGATGAGCTGGGCCAGATCCTCGATCGAGTAGATGTCGTGATGCGGCGGCGGCGAGATCAGGGTCACGCCTTCGGTCGCATGGCGCAGCTTTGCGATCAGGCCCGTGACCTTGAAGCCGGGAAGCTGCCCGCCCTCGCCCGGTTTCGCGCCCTGCGCCATCTTGATCTCGATTTCGCGGCAGTCATTGAGGTACTGCGCGGTCACGCCAAAACGGCCCGACGCGATCTGCTTGATGGCGGAAGACGCGTTATCGCCATTGGCGCGCGGCTTCGCACGCGCCGGGTCTTCTCCCCCCTCGCCCGAATCGGACTTGGCGCCGATGCGGTTCATGGCGATGGACAGGGTCTCGTGCGCTTCGGGGCTGAGCGCGCCAAGCGAGATGCCCGGCGCGATCAGGCGCTTGCGCAGTTCGGTGATGCTTTCGACCGATTCCACGGGAATGGCCGTGCGCCCGCCCCGGAAGTCCAGCAGGTCGCGCAGCGCCACCGGCGGCTGGCGGCGCACCGCATCCGCGTAACGCTGGTAGGTGGAGAAGCTGCCCGTCGCCACCGCCGTCTGGAGGATGTGGATCATGTTGCCGTCGAACGCATGGGTTTCCCCGCTGCGACGCAGCTTGTAGCGCCCGCCGACCGACAGGGATTCCACCTGCCGGTTCCAGGCCTTGTGGTGGAAGCTCAGCACGTTGCGCGCGATGCCGGTCAGCCCGATGCCGGAAATGCGCGAGGGCATGCCGGGGAAGAATTCCGCCGTCAGGGCGCGCGACAGGCCCACCGCCTCGAAATTGTATCCACCGCGATAGGACGCCACGATGGAAATGCCCATCTTGGACATGATCTTGAGCAGGCCCTTGTTGACCGCCTTGCGGTACCGCTCCACCGAATCGGACAGCGACAGGTTGCCGAACAGCCCCCGGCGGTGCCGGTCGGCAATGCTTTCCTGCGCCAGGTACGGATTGACCGTGGTGGCCCCCACCCCGATCGTGACCGCGATGGCATGCACGTCCAGCGCCCCGGCCGAGCGGACATTGAGCGAGGTGAACGTACGCAGCGACTGGCGCACCAGATGGGTATGCACCGCCGCCGTGGCCAGGATCATCGGGATATAGGCGCGCTCGCCCGACTGGTGCTCATCGGTCAGGAAAACATGGGTGCAGCCCTGACGCACGCGGTCCTCGGCCTCGGCGCGGATGCGGGCGATGGCCGCGCGCAGCCCGGCCTCGCCCTCGGCGGCGGGGAAGGTGCAGTCGATGATGCAGCTATCCTTGCCGCAGAACTCGACCAGCGCCTGGAACTCGCCCGTCGTCAGCACCGGGGAGGGAAGCTGGAGCAGGTCGCACTGCGTCTCGCTTTCCTCCAGGATGTTGCCCAGGTTGCCCAGCCGCGTCACCAGGCTCATGACCCGCGTTTCACGCAGGCTGTCGATGGGCGGGTTGGTGACCTGGCTGAACGCCTGGCGGAAGTAATGCGCAAGGCCACGGTAACGGGTGGACAGCACCGCAAGCGGTGTATCGTCCCCCATCGAGCCGATGGCCTCGGCCGCGTTCTCCACCATGGGCTGGAGGATCGTCTCGAGATCTTCCAGCGTCAGGCCCACGGCAAGCTGGCGGCGGCGCAGGGTCTCGGCATCATACAGCACCGGCTCGCTGCCATCGGGGCGCACGATGCTGGAGATTTCCTGCGTGCGCTTCACCCAGCTTGAAAAATCCTGCCGGCCCGAAAGCGTGTCGAGCAGTTCGTCGTTGCTGTACAGCTTCGCCGTTTTCAGGTCGAGCGCCAGCGACTGCCCCGGCCCCAGCCGCCCGCGGCTGACGATGTCGGCTTCGGGCACCTTGACCATGCCGGTCTCGGATCCGACGATCAGCAGGCCACTGCCGGTAATGGTGTAGCGCAGGGGGCGCAGGCCGCTGCGGTCAAGGCCCGCCACCATCCACCGCCCGTCGGTCGCGCACAGCGCGGCGGGACCGTCCCACGGCTCCATCACGGCGTTGCAGTAGGAATACATGTCCTTGTGGCGCTGCTTCATGGCGGAATTGCCGCCGATGCTGGCCGGGATCATGAGGCAGCGCGCCATGGGCGCATCACGCCCGGCGAAGGTCAGCAGTTCGAACACGTTGTCGAAGCACGCCGTATCCGAGCCCTGCGCCTGCACGACGGGCTTGAGATCCTCCATGAACGGATCCAGCACCGGATCGGCCAGCCGCGTCTCGTGGCTTTTCATCCAGTTGACGTTGCCCGAGATGGTGTTGATCTCACCATTATGGGCAAGGCGGCGGAACGGCTGGGCCAGCTTCCATGTGGGGAAGGTGTTGGTCGAGTACCGCTGGTGATAGATCGCGAAGCGGCTGACGAAACGCGGGTCCAGCAGGTCGGGATAGAACACGGTCAGGTGTTCGGCCAGGAACATGCCCTTGTAGATCAGCGAACGGCACGACAGCGAGCAGACATACAGATCCACCTGGTTGGCGATCGCGCTTTTCTCGATCCGGCGGCGGATGACGTACAGGTCGCGCTCGAATTCCTCTTCCGCGCTGCCGGGCAGGTTGCGGATCAGGATCTGCTCGATTTCGGGGCGGGTGGCGTTCGCTTTCTCACCGATGCAGTCGGTGTTGATCGGCACCTGACGCCAGCCATAGATGCTGTAGCCGAAGGCGAGGATCTCGCTTTCGATGATCTGGCGGCAGCGTTCCTGCGCCGCGATGTCCGTCTTGGGCAGGAAGATCATGCCCACGGCGATCTGGCTGTCCACGCCGCCTTCGGCGCCGCCCGCGTGGATGGCGTCGGCAAAGAAGTCCTGCGGGATCTCGACATGGATGCCCGCGCCATCGCCGGTCTTGCCATCGGCATCGACCGCGCCACGGTGCCACACGGCCTTCAGCGCCGCGATACCGGCTTCCACCACGTCACGCCGTGGCCTGCCATCCAGCGCGGCGACCATGCCCACGCCGCAGGCGTCATGCTCCTGCGTGGGGTCGTACAGGCCGGAAATGGCCTTCGCGTTGTCTTCCCATTCCTGCACGAAGCCGGTGGGCTGCCGTTCGATCTGGTCCATCATGCTTACTCCGCCACCTCGGCCTGCGCCGCCATCATTTCCTCAAGCCAGCGGTGCATCTGCGCCGCCGCATCCCGTCCGTCACGGATCGCCCACACCACAAGGCTGGCCCCGCGCACGATATCGCCCGCCGCGAACACGCCCGGCAGGCTGGTCATGAATGTCCTGCGGTCAACCATGAGCGTGCCCCAGCGCGAGACCTCCAGCTCCGGCTGCCCCCACAGCGTGGCCAGTGGTTCGGGGTCGAAGCCCAGCGCCTTGACCACCAGGTCGGCCTCCAGCGTGAAGGTGCTGTTCTCTACCGGCTCGACCGACTGGCGGCCGCTGGCGTCGGGCAGGCCCAGCTTCATGCGGCTGGCGCGCACGCCGGTTACCGTGCCGTCGCCCTCGAACGCCAGGGGGGCGGCGAGCCACACGAACTCGACCCCTTCCTCCTCGGCGTTCTTCACCTCACGCACGGAACCGGGCATGTTGGCGCGGTCACGGCGGTACAGGCATTTGACCGACTTGGCGCCCTGCCGGATGGCGGTGCGCACGCAGTCCATGGCCGTATCGCCGCCCCCGATCACCACGACCGACTTGCCCGTGGCGTTCAGTTCACCGCTGTCATATTCGGCCACGCTGTCACCCAGCGAGACGCGGTTGGAGGCGGTCAGGTAATCCAGCGCGCGCACGATCCCGCCCTGCCCCGCGCCCGGGCCGCCAATGTCGCGCGATTTGTACACGCCCGTCGCGACCAGCACGCCGTCATGGCGCGCGCGCAGGGTGGAGAACGCGATGGTGTCCGCCCCGTCCGTATCGCCCACATCCTTGCCCAGGTGGAAGGTGACGCCCGAGTCCAGCAGCAGCCTGTGCCGCCGCAGCACGATGTCCTTTTCCAGCTTGAAGCCGGGAATGCCGTACATGAGCAGGCCGCCGATGCGGTCGTAGCGGTCATAGACATGGACCTGGTAGCCCATCTCGCGCAGTTGCACCGCCGCCGCGAGCCCGCCGGGGCCGGCGCCGATAATGCCGACGCTCTGCGTGCGTTCGCTTACGGGCACGACCGGCTTGACCCAGCCGTTATCGAACGCGTTGTCGGTGATGTAGCGTTCCACCGCGCCGATGGTCACGCTCTCGAATCCCTCCTCGATCACGCAGTTGCCTTCGCACAGGCGGTCCTGCGGGCAGATGCGGCCACAAATCTCGGGGAAAGTGTTGGTGGCGGAGGAAATCTCATAGGCTTCCTCCAGCCGGCCCGCCGCCGTCATCATCAGCCAGTCGGGGATGTTGTTGCCCAGCGGGCAGTGCACCGAACAGAACGGCACGCCGCACTGCGAACAGCGCGAGGACTGCTTTTCCGCCATTTCCGTGGCGAAGGGCGCGTAAATCTCGTTAAAGTCCCTGCGGCGCGCCTCGGCAGGCCGTTTGTCCGGCTGCTCCTGCGCCACAGAGACGAATTTCAGCATGCGCTCGGCCATCGGTCTGCCCCCGGTCTGCTTGAAGGTGAAGGACGCGACGGACGCAGCACGCGCCCCGCGACGGGCACAGGTCTACGCAACACCTCAGCCCAATAAAAGGCAGCAGTACTGACCTTACTGAAAAATTAGCCGGAAAATACCAGAATTCCGGCCCTAGGGCGCGTCCGTCAGGATCAGATCCAGGGGGGCGGGCGTGATCCCCAGCATCTCGATCGTGCGCGCGCCGGGGGCTACGACATTATCGACATAGAGCAGGCGCACCTGGTCGCGGGTCAGCATCCTGCCGGGCAGGTGCTCCAGCACCCCGGCCTGAAGGTTGGCCAGCCAGCGCGGCACCGCGAAAAGTGGCCGCAGATGCCCGCCCCACCGCATGGCCCACGCCACGATCTCGCGCATGGTCAGTACCTGCGGACCACCGAATTCAAAAATGGCGCCCGCCACGTCGTCATGCCCGGCGAGACGGAAAATCCCCTCCGCCACATCCCCCACCCATACCGGCTGGAAGCGGGTAGCGGGGGCGAAGACCGGCATGACCGGCAGCAGCCGGGCCATGCGCGCGAACATGTTGGGAAAGGAACCGCCCTGACCGAATATGAGCGACGGCCGCACGATCACCGCCTCGGGCATGTACTGGCTGACAATGGCCTCGCCCGCCGCCTTGCTGCGGGCATAGGCCGAAGGGCTGTCCGGCTGCGCGCCCAGCGCGGAGACATGGATGAGCCGCTCCACCCCCGACGCCGCGCACAGCCGCGCGATCCGCCCGGCCCCCTGCACGTGGATCGCTTCGAACGTGGCCGCGCCACGGGGCGAGAGGATGCCCACGAGGTTGATGACAAGGTGGCTCCCCTCGATCGCGGCGACGCAGGCCGCCTCATCCGTCACGGACGCCACCACCGGCACCACCTGCCCCACATCGCCCAGCATGCGCAGTTGCGCCGCCATGGTGGCCCTGCGCCCCGCCACGCGCACCACGTAGCCCGCGCGCGCCAGCCGCCCGACCACGGGCTGCCCCACAAACCCGCTCCCGCCAAAAACCGTCGCCACCCTGCGCGTCATAGCCTGCTCCTGAATTGGGGCCGTGATTGTCCGTTGCACGTTTTTCGCATTTCCCGGCGGGGGGAGACAGTCAATTTTCCCAGACTTCCCGCCGCGGCGGATGGGCGATACGGAAAAAACGCGCCTGATTTCAAAAAAATGCATTTAGCCTGTTGACCGCCCCCGCCAGCCGGACTAAACACCGCCTCACACCACCCCGGCGCACTGCCGGGGAGCCTCTGAGCCCAGATGGCGGAATTGGTAGACGCGCAGGTTTCAGGTACCTGTGGCCGCAAGGTCGTGGAAGTTCGAGTCTTCTTCTGGGCACCATCTCTTTACATTACTGGATACCACACCCCTCCGGGGGCCGGTCAGGACAGCCCCTCGGGGACTGTCCCGTTATCTTTTTTGCCTGTTCGCCGGTTCAAATTGGTGTAAACCGCCCACGAATACACAGATTACGTACAGGCCCACCCCGGCGGCATCCGGTGGGGCGATAACGGCAACGGCTTGCCTTGCTTGCGGTTGCGTTCCAGACCTGCCACCGTGAACCGAATATCGTGACGGAGCATTTTCCAGATGGCTGCAAGCCCGACATCCGACCGCATCCATTTCCATCGCGGCGATCTGCCCGCCGATGTGACCTTTTCCGGTGCGGTCGCTGTTGATACGGAAACGATGGGCCTGAACCCGCATCGCGACCGGCTGTGCCTGGTCCAGCTTTCCGGCGGGGACGGCCATGCCCATGTGGTCCAGATGCCCGCTGGCGTCACGGCGGGGGACTGCCCCCATCTGGTACACGTGCTGACCCGTCCCGACCTGACCAAGCTCATGCATTTCGCCCGCTTCGACGTGGCGATCCTGCAATACACGCTGGATATTACCGTGGCCCCGGTCATCTGCACCAAGATCGCCTCCAAGCTGGTACGCACCTATACCGACCGCCACGGGCTGGCCCATCTGTGCCGGGAACTGGTCGGGGTGGAACTGAGCAAGCAGCAGCAATGTTCCGACTGGGGCGCGCCGGACCTGACACCCGAACAACTGGCCTATGCCGCATCCGACGTGCTGTATCTGCACGCCCTGTGGGAAAAGCTGGAGGCACTCCTGCACCGCGAGGGACGGCGCGAACTGGCCCAGGCCTGTTACGATTTCATGCCCGCCCGCGCGCGCCTTGATATCCTTGGATACGGGGAACCCGATATCTTCGCGCACCGGGCCGCCTGAGCGCGCGCCCGGTCAAGGCGGGATATTCACGACGATAAGGTCGGGCATGAACAGCAGCCTCTCACCCTCCTTCACGGCCATGAACGGCGCAAGCGAAGCCCAGTCGCGCGCCCACATGCTGCAACAGGCATGCAACGTGCTGCGCACCGAATCCGCGGGGCTTCAGGCCATGATCACGGCGCTGGAAAGCGCCGGGCCGGATGCGGCCGACGGGCTGGGGCCTGCCTTTGTCATGGCGGTGGAGCGCATCCTGTCGGGCCACATGCGGGTGGTGGTGACGGGGATTGGCAAGTCCGGCCATATCGGGCGCAAGATCCAGGCGACGCTGGCCTCCACCGGCACGCCGTCCATTTTCGTGCATCCGGCCGAAGCCTCGCACGGGGATCTGGGCATGCTGCAAAAAGGCGACGCCGTACTCGCCATTTCCAATTCCGGGGAGACGGCGGAACTGGCCGACATCATCTCCCACGCGCGCCGCTTCGGGCTGCTGCTCATCGCCATGACCTCGCGCATGGAATCCACGCTGGCCCGCACGGCGGATATCGTGCTGCCCCTGCCCCGCGCGCCCGAAGCCTGCCCCATCGGCCTTGCCCCCACCACAAGTTCCACCATGCAGCTTGCGCTGGGGGATGCGCTGGCCATCGTGCTGTTGCAGCGCCGGGGGTTCAACGCCAATGATTTTGGCGTGTTCCATCCCGGTGGCCGGCTGGGCACGCAGTTGCGGCGCGTGCATGAACTCATGCATCACGGCAAGCGCATGCCGCTGGGCCACCCCGCCATGCCGCTGCGGCAGGTCATCATGGAAATGACGCGCAAGACCTTTGGCTGCATGGGCGTGGTGGATGAAAGCAACCGGCTGATCGGCCTGATCACGGACCGTGACCTCCGCCTCGCCCTGGAGCAGGATCTGGAAAACACCTGTGCGGCGGACATCATGAACACGGCCCCGCAGACCATCGGGCCGGATGTGCTGGCGGCCGAGGCCCTGCGCATCATGAATGACCGACCGCGCCCGATCTCCAGCATCTTCGCGCTGGATGAGGAAGGGCACCCGGTCGGTATCGTGCATCTGCACGACCTGCTGCGCGCCGGCGTTGCATGACCGAACGGCCTGAAGACAGGGAAAGCGATCCCAACCCGATCCAGCGCGAGGACTACAGCCGCAGCGCCGCCGATATCGAGCGCCAGCGCAGCATATTCAACCTGTCCGACCGCGCGCGCCTGCTGCCCGATGCCGAATCCCTCGCGCGGCGGCAGACGATCCTGCGTTCGGCCAAATGGATGCTGCCGCTTCTGGCGCTTGTCCTGCTTGGCTCCATCGCCGCCTGGCCCGCTGTCGAGCGCGCGGTGATCATGCATACCGGCACCATGGCGCAGATGAGCCATGTGCGCGTGAAAAGCGGCAGCATGCTCAACCCCACCTATCGCGGGCTGGACGACCACGGCCATCCCTACATGATCACGGCCGATGAGGCGCGCCAGGTCCCCCCCGAACGGATCGACCTGACCAACGCGGCGGCGGACATATTGCTCGACAACCGGAACTGGATGTATGTCACGGCACGCGATGGCGTGTATATCCAGCACAGCCAGATGCTGGACGTGACGCATGATGTGACACTCTATCGCACCGATGGGACCATCCTGCTCAGCCCCAGCGCGGATATCGACATGCGCCACAACATCATCGTGTCCGATAGCTGGATACATGCCGAAGGGCCGGTGGGCGTGCTGGACGCGGCGGGCTGCATGCTGGACACGCGCGCCGGAATCATGATGTTTCGCGGCCCCGGCCGCATGGTCCTCAACGCAGCGGAAAGAGCGAACTAGATGGCGCGCGTAACCCTTCACCTGCCATTGGGCGGCATCGTGCTCGGACTGGTCGCGGCGGGACCGGCCATGGCGCAGGGGCTGGACATGTCCCAGGGGCAGCAGATCAACGTCACCGCCGCCGGTGGCTTCAACTGGGACCAGAACGCGCAGACCGTCACCGCCTACGACCAGGCGCAGGCCACGCGCGGCGATCTGACCGTACGCGCGGACCGTCTGGTCGCCTATTACCGTAAAAAGGAAGCGGCGGCCCCAACGGCTTCGGCGCAGTCCACGACGCCCGCGGCGCAGCCACCAGGTTCCGACGCCCCGCTTTCCGCCCATCTGGGCATCGCCCCGCCGATCGAAACCCGCCGCCCCCATATCGTGGAGGACACGGCGCAGCCCGCGGGCACGCCCACGCCCCCCCAGCCCAACGGGCCGCCCGCCGCCGGCGCGGCCGCGTCGCCCACCGACCCGGATGTGGATACCAGCCTCGCCACGTCATCGGACGTGCTGCCGCAGGATCTGCCCATACCCGACACCGCCGCCCCCAGGGGCGCGCCCGGCGGTGACGCAGCGGCGGGCGCGGATGCGAATAATGGCGGCGCGCCGGGTTCCGGCGGCTCGGGCGGGGCGAGCGAGGTCTATCGCCTTGAAGCCACGGGCCATGTCCATGCCTTCAACACCAACGACCAGGCATGGGGCGACCATGCGGTGTACGATATGGACCAGGCCATTCTGGTCATGACCGGCCAGCACCTGAAAATGACCGCGCCACAGGATATCCTGACCGCGCGCGACGTGCTGGAATACCATTCGCACGAACACATGTCCGTCGCCCGTGGCGATGCGACCCTGACCACCAATGACGGGCGGCAGATCCGTGCCGATGTTCTTGTCGGCTACGACAAGCCCAAGGCCCAGCGCGACCACCCCCACGAAACCCGCGCCGCCGCCACCACCGCCCCCGGCACGGTGCCCGACGCCTCCGTGCCCGATACGGCACCGGCCCACCCTGCCGGGGCCGTCGCCGCTTCCCCCGCGGCAAATGACAGGCCCGCCCCCGGCGCGGGCACGATGGACCATGTAAATGCGTTCGGCCATATCGTGATCCGCACCCGCACCGAAACCGTGACGGGCGACCGGGGTGTCTATGTGCCGGACACGGGCATTGCCCGGCTGGTGGGCAACGTGCATATCACGCGTGGGGAAAATCAGGTCAGTGGCGCGGCGGCCATTGTGAACATGCACACCGATATCGCCACATTGACGGATAGCCCCGGCTCACGGGTCAGTGGTCTGGTCATACCGAACCAGGCCAGCAAAGGTGACAAGGGATCAGCAAAATGAACATCACAGCCCCCGCAGGCGACCCCGAAGCCACCGACCAGCAGGTCGTTCCCCCCTCCACCGGACTGATCGCAAGCGGTATCGGCAAGAGCTACAAGAAACGGCAGGTCGTGCGCGATGTCTCGCTGCAGGTGCAGCGTGGCGAGGCCGTGGCCCTGCTCGGCCCGAACGGCGCGGGCAAGACGACCAGCTTCTACATGATCGTGGGGCTGGTACGGCCCGACATGGGCACCATCACCCTTGATGGCGCGGACATCACCCAGTTGCCCATGTACCGCCGCGCACGCATGGGCATTGGCTACCTGCCGCAGGAATCGAGTATTTTCCGTGGTCTGAATGTCGAGCAGAACATCATGGCCGCCCTTGAGATCGTCGAATCCGACCCCGACCGGCGGCAGACCATGCTCGATGGCCTGCTGGGGGAGTTCGGCATTACCCGGCTGCGCCATTCGCCCTCGCTCGCGCTGTCGGGTGGTGAGCGCAGGCGGCTGGAAATCGCCCGCGCGCTGGCCAGCCAGCCGCATTATGTGCTGCTTGATGAACCGCTGGCCGGTATCGACCCCATCGCGGTGGGGGAAATCCGTGATCTCGTCGCCCACCTGAAGGACCGGGGCATCGGCGTGCTGATTACCGACCATAACGTGCGCGAGACGCTGGAAGTGATCGACCGGGCCTACATCATGCATAGCGGGCAGGTGCTGACGGAGGGACGGCCCGAGGAAATCGTGGCGAACGAGGATGTCCGCCGCGTCTATCTTGGCGAAAAATTTACCCTTTAGCGTTACAACCCGTGACCTGTGGCGGCAGGCCCGTATGCAAGCCCCCCGCCCCAATAAAAACCTGCGCCCTTTTATGCAAGGAAGGCATGGACAGCCACGGTGCAACCATGCCCAAATGTACCCGTTCGGGACCGTGTGCCCGACAGGTACAACGCAACAGCCACTATCATGCAGGCCGTACGGGAGCAGGAACGTCCCCCTTTATCCATAGCAATAGCTGAGTGACGGTTTTCCGTTCCCCGCACGTGACTGCGCTGTGATCATGTAAGGAGTTGCCCCTTATGCACATCAGTGTTGCCGGAAAGCAGATCGACCTGTCCGATGCCCTGAAACACCGGGTCAGCGCCCATCTGGACCGTATTTCGGAAAAGTATTTCGGGCAGGCGATGGAAGCGCGCGTCACCTTCAGCCGCGCCCGTTCGTTTTTTACCTGTGACATCAATATCCACGCCACGCGCGGGCTGACCCTGCGCGGTGAGGGCGAGGCCGCCGACGCCCATGCCGCCTTTGACGACGCGGCGGAACACATCGCCCGCCGCCTGCGCCGCTACCACCGCAAGGCCACCAACCATGGCCACCTCAAGGCCCGGCAGCAGGTGCCTGAAATAGGTCGCGGCTATGTCCTGCGCCCCGGCATGCCACAGGACGGCGCGATGGACGCCGCCGCCATCGACGGGGAAGCCCCGCTTGAGGAGGAAGAGGCCTCGCTGCCCGCAACCGGCCCCTACGCCACCATCATTGCCGAACACCCCACCGAAATTCCCACGCTGAGCGTGAGCGAGGCGGTGATGCGCCTTGATCTGGCGGACAGTCAGATCCAGCTTTTCCGCGACAGCACGACCGATACGGTCAATGTCCTCTACCGCAGGCCGGACGGGAATATCGGCTGGCTCGATCCCACGGCCAGACCGCATAACTGACGGCGCGCCGCGCACATGAAAAATGGCCCTGCCCCGGTAAAGGGGGCAGGGCCATCATGCCATCGGGCATCATGAAAAAATCAGTGGAGGGGGACCGGTATCATCTCATGGCTGAGGATGGCGTTGATCGCCGCATCCCGGTCGTCGGTTACGGCCATGGGCGTGCCATCGGCCGCGTGGATGGTGAATGCGTTCGCACCATCGACCTTGACCGCCCGGATATAGGCCACCGATTCCACACCCAGGCCACGCAGTTCACCGATGCTGATTTCATGCGGGCTGCCGACCGGCGTTTCCGGTTCGTTATGCAGCAGTACCCGACCATTCTGTGTTGTAACTCTCATCGTGTCATCTCCTGCATCATGAAGGGAGAACCACCCTTCCCATCTGCATCGCAACATGGGTCGTTACATTACGGCGCAGGCTGTCACTCCTCGTCAATCACCCTCACGACACGTTGCTTGCGCCCGGCGGGCACATCCACCACCGGCGGCACACGTTCATGCGACGGCGCGGTGGGGGGGCGGGTGATCTCGATCTTGCGTACACGTACTTCAGGCTGCGGGCGCTGGAGTTCGATATGCAGCAGCCCGTTGTCAAGCCACGCGCCACCAACCTCGATTCCCTCGGCCAGGACAAAGGCCTTCTGGAACTGGCGCGCCGCTATGCCACGGTGCAGGAAAATGCGGCCCTGACCGTCATCACTCTGCCGCCCGCGAATGACGAGCTGGTTGTCTTCCTGCGTGATGTGCAGGTCTTCCATCACGAACCCGGCCACGGCCAGCGTGATGCGCAGCGTCGTTGGGCTGACCTGCTCTATGTTATAGGGCGGATACCCGTCCGACGCATTTTTTGATGCGCGTTCCAGCATCTGCTCCAGATGGTCGAACCCCAGAAACATGGGCGACCCGAAAACTCTTCCCGACAAATCGGCCTCCTCTGCTCGAGCGAGACAAGAAACGGAAAAACGGACCCGAAACGGCATCTGCTTCCCGTCCCTTCACGATATGGGAGAACAATAGCCATACGCAAGGGGAGGACCCTTACGAAAGGCGAACGGCACCGCCATCGGCATTTTGGTTCCATCACCACTGGCATCGCGTGGACGGAAACGCTAAATGGCGAATTATGATTGATCATGATGTCATCGCTCAGGCGACCCCCATGCCGATCCTGGTCGCGCCCCAGGCGGTCCTGCGCCAGAAAACCCGCCTTGTCCGCCCGGAGGACATGAGCGAGCTGCGCACCACCATCCCCCGCATGTTCTCCGCCATGTACCAGGCCCCCGGCATCGGGCTGGCGGCCCCGCAGGTGGGGCTGAGCCTGCGCTTCGCCATTGTGGACGTGTCAGACAGGGATGAAGGCCGCAACCCGATCGTGCTGATCAACCCCGAAGTCATAGCCGAGACCGACGGCATGGCCGCGCGTGAGGAAGGCTGCCTGTCCCTGCCCAACCAGTATGCCGAGGTCATCCGCCCCGAGGCCGTGCGCGTGCGCTACCAGGACATGGAAGGGAAGCGGCAGGAACTGGAGGCCGATGGCCTGCTGGCCACCTGCCTGCAACATGAGATCGACCATCTGGAGGGCATCCTGTTCGTCGATCACCTGTCCACGCTCAAGCGCAACATGATCATGCGCCGGCTGGCCAAGGAACAGCGCCAGAAGCACTGAGCCCACCCGCGCCCACCCTGCCGGAACCTGACGTGAGCGGACGGTTCCGGCCCAGCCTGAACGGACCCCCCACCACATGCGACTGGCCTTCATGGGCACGCCCGACTTCGCGGTACCGGCCCTGCATGCCCTGCACGAGGCCGGGCATGACATCGTAACCGTCTATAGCCAGCCCCCCCGCCCGGCGGGGCGGGGCAAGAAACTGAGTCCCTCGCCGGTACATCGCGCGGCGGAGGCTCTGGGCATTCCCGTCCGCACGCCACCGGGCCTGCGCCGCAATGCGGCGGAACAGGCCTATTTCAGCGCCCTGCATCTGGATGTCGCCGTGGTCGCCGCGTACGGACTGATCCTGCCGGTCGGGATGCTCGACGCCCCCACCCACGGGTGCCTGAACATCCATGCCAGCCTGCTGCCACGCTGGCGCGGCGCGGCCCCCATACAGGCCGCCATTCTGGCGGGCGACAGCGAAAGTGGCGTCACCATCATGCAGATGGATGCCGGGCTGGATACGGGCGCCATGCTGCTGCGCGGCCGTGTGGCGCTGACAGACCGTACCACCGCGACCAGCCTGCATGATGATCTGGCCGCCATGGGGGGCCGCCTGATCGTGGACGCCCTGCGCCAGATCCCTGCCCCCGGCACTCCCCAGCCCGAAACCGGCGTCACCTACGTACAGCGGCTGAGCCGGGAGGACGGGCGCATTGACTGGACTGCCCCCGCCACCCGCATCGACCGGCAGATCCGCGCCCTGACCCCGTGGCCCGGCACCTTCACCGTGCTCGCGGGGCAGGTCATCAAGATCGGCGCGGCCACACCCGTGCCGGGCACGACGCAGGCCCCGCCGGGCACCATTACGGATGACGACCTGCTGGTGGCCTGCGGCGCGGGCACGTTGCTGCGCATCAACCGCCTGCAACGCCCCGGGCGCGGCATGATGGACGCCGCCGACTTCCTGCGCGGGCAGGCCATTCCCCCCGGCACGCGCCTTGGCATGGAGCCACCCGATGCCTGAGACCCCCGCCCCCCGGCCGGGTGACGCCGCGCCGCCTTCCGTCTGCCGGTGGGCCGTGCTGATGGAATATGATGGCCGGGACTTCATCGGCTGGCAGCGCCAGCCGGTGGACAGCCTCATATCCATACAGGGCCTGCTGGAAGGGGCCGCGCGCAAGCTGACAGCGGGGCGAACCGTGCCCAGCATCACCGCCGGCCGGACCGATGCGGGGGTGCATGCCAGCGGACAGGTCGCGCATCTGGACTTTCCCGCCGATGTCACGCTGTCCAGCGCGACGGTGCGCGATGGGCTGAATTTCTACATGAAGCCGCATCCGGTGGTGGTCGTCATGGCGCGCCCGGTCCTGCCGCACTGGAATGCCCGCTTCTCCGCCAATGCGCGCGCCTATCGCTACCGCATCCTCAACCGCGCGGCACGGCCCGCGCTGGAGGAAGGGCGCGTATGGCACGTCAGGTCACCGCTGGACGTGACCCTCATGCGGCAGGCCGCCCTGTCGCTGACGGGGCGGCATGATTTCACATCCTTCCGCGCCACGGCCTGCCAGGCCCGGAGCCCCGTGCGCACGATCGACCAGCTCGATGTGCGGCGAGAAGGCGAATATGTCGTGATTGAAACCCGAGCCCGCTCCTTCCTGCACCATCAGGTGCGCAACATGGCGGGAACGCTGAAACTGGTGGGGGAAGGCCGGTGGGAACCGGGTCGCGTCGAACAGGCCCTCGCCGCGCGTGACCGCCGGGCCGCTGGCCCCACCGCACCGCCAGACGGGCTGTGCCTGACGGAAGTGGGGTACGAGGACAATCCCTTTACCCGTTAGGAGAGCTTCTCCGCTCTCCCGCCACCAGCGAATATTCCACAAATCATAAGAAAGTTTTTGGTGAAGCTTTTTTCAAAAAGCTTCAGGAAGCGCCGCCTTCGTGAAAAAGGCGGCATCCGAAAACTTTTATTCTTTTGGGGCTGGCATCAGTGGGCGCCGCTGCCCTGCTGCATGAGCAGTGGATACAGGAATTCGTGCCACGCGCGCTGATCGGGTGAAAACAGCGCCGTAACACCAGCCAGCAGGCCAAGGCTGCCGATAATAGCCAGCACCATGACCACGGCCTGCCCCCGCCGCAGCAGCAGGCCCACGCGCGCCACGTACCATGTCAGCCACAGGCTGTAGGCGAACTCGGTGCCGTTGAGGATCAGCTCCCCCATGGGTGATTCAAGCAACCGGGGGGAGGACAACGCCATCAGCAGCGCCACCACCAGCCCCACAAGCAGTGTGACCCAGTCCGTCCACCATGCGGCGGTGATATAGCGCAGCCACAGTCCCTCGCGCTTCCACCGCCGCGCCAGCGCATGCGTCACCACCGCGGGCAGCAGGATAAGGCACAGGGCGAACAGCACCTTGACCCCGCTAATGGCCTGCGGGGCGTAACCGATGGTCAGCCCGCCGCCAACCAGCCACAGCGCCAGACGGGGCGCCAGCGCGGACAGCACGGAATCGCGCGTATTGCCGAAATAGGCGATGCCTTCCGCACGGCCCCGGCCCAGCAGCAGCATTCCGCGCAGGATACCGCCTAACCCCGCTACATTCGGGTCGGGAGATGGGCCGCGTTCAGACATTAGCGCATTACCTTTTCAAGAAAACCGGCATAGATCGCCGTCAATTGCCTGAGGTCGGCCAGGCTGACATGCTCGTCCGCCTTGTGCATGCTCATCCCCACCAGGCCGAATTCGGCAACGGGGCAGTAGCGGCTGATAAAGCGAGCATCGGACGTGCCGCCCCCCGTATCAAGCCGGGGCACATGGCCGGTCACGGCCCGCACGGCGGCACGCAGCGCCTCGACCGGCGCATGGGGCTCGGTCAGGAAGGATTCCCCGCTGATCGCGATATGGATCTCGGCCCCCGGCGCATGGCGGGCGACGACGGTGCGGATCCAGCCCGTCAAATCCGCGCCGGTATGCAGGTCGTTGAAACGGATGTTCAGCCGCGCCCCGGCACGGGCGGGAATGACATTGGTGGCCGTATTGCCCACGTCAATGCTCGTGACCTGAAGGCTTGAGGGTTCGAACCATTCGCTGCCCGCATCCAGCGGGACCGCCGTCAGTTCACCCAGCAGCGCCAGCAGGCGATGGACGGGATTGTCCGCGCGGTGCGGATAGGCCACATGGCCCTGCGTGCCATGAACGGTGATATGGGCATTAAGGCTGCCGCGCCGGCCGATCTTGATCACCTCGCCCATTCCGGCGGGATTGGTCGGTTCGCCCACAAGGCAGAAATCGGGTATCTGCCCCTGCTTTTCCATCCATTCCAGCACACGCACGGTGCCGTTCGTGGCCGGGCCTTCCTCATCACCCGTAATCAGCAGGCTGATCGAACCACGCGGCTGTGGATGCCGGTCCAGATACAGCCGGACCGCCGCGACAAAGGCGGCGATGCCCCCCTTCATGTCGCATGCGCCACGACCGAACAGCACGCCGTCATGGATTTCCCCGCCAAAGGGGTCATGACTCCACGCCGCATCCCCAACGGGCACCACATCCGTATGCCCGGCAAAGCACAGATGCGGCTGGCCCGTGCCCAGGCGCGCGAACAGGTTGGGAGTCCGGGCCGCTCCCTCCCCAAACGGGAGAAGGGTGACGCTGAACCCCATCCCCTCCAGAACCCTGGCCAGGGCGGTGATGCCGCAGCCATCATCCGGCGTGACGGAAGGGCAGCGGATCAGATCCCGCGCGAGGGTGACAACACCACCGGGGTCCTGCTCCATGGCGGCCATTCCGTCATCGCTCATGCCGTTCAGCCGCGCAGCAGGTCGTTGATCGACGTCTTGGAACGGGTGCGCTCATCCACGCGCTTGACGATCACGGCGCAGTCGAGCGACGGCAGCGGCTTCCCGTCGGCCGAGGTCGCCTGGCGCGGCGGCAGCGTGCCGGGCACGACCACGGAATAGGCCGGAACGCGACCCATGAAGACCTCGCCCGTCGTGCGGTCGACGATCTTGGTGGACGCGCCCAGGAACACGCCCATGGACAGCACGCTGCCACGCTCGACCACGACACCTTCCGCCACTTCGGAACGCGCGCCGATAAAGCAGCCATCCTCGATGATGACGGGCGCGGCCTGCAACGGCTCCAGCACGCCGCCAATACCCACGCCACCGCTGATGTGGCAGTTCTTGCCGATCTGCGCGCAACTGCCGATCGTGACCCAGGTATCGACCATCGTGCCGCTATCGACATACGCACCGGCGTTGACGAAGCTCGGCATCAGCACCACGCCGGGCGCGATGAAGGCGGAACGGCGCACGATGGAACCGGGCACGGCGCGGAAACCCGCCGCGCCAAACGCCGCCTGGTCCCAGCCCGCGAATTTCAGCGGCACCTTGTCATAGCTCGGCGCACCCGCGCCACCGCCCTCGACCACGCGGTTATCATTGAGGCGGAAGGACAGAAGCACCGCCTTCTTCAGCCATTCATTGACAACCCAGCCCCCGGCCCCCGGCGTGGCGACACGGAGCGTGCCGGAATCCAGCGCCGCCAGCGCGGCCTCGACGGCATCACGGTCGGCGCCGATGGTAGCGGTGGACAGCGTCTCGCGACGCTCCCACAGGGCCTCGATCTGGCTCTGGAGGGATGTATCGGTCATGTTTGCAAAATCCTGTATGGGGCTGGCCGCCACGGCGGGAACCGCCGGAGGCTGGATCAGTTTGACTGCGGACCATGCGAAGGATCATGGGCAATGTCAACGATTGCCCCGATCCCCCATGCTGCGTGCAAAACGCCTCAGGCGCCGCGTATCAGCGTGCCCGGTCCGGCTTCGGTAAACAGTTCAAGCAGGCAGGAATGCCGCACCCGACCATCAAGGATGACGGCGGCCCGCGCGCCCGCGCGCACGGCCTCGAGGCAGGTTTCCACCTTCGGGATCATGCCGCCCGAAATCATGCCGCTGGCGATGCCGCGGCGCGCGTCTTCTGCCGTCAGCTCAGGTATCAGCTGGCCATCGCCATCGAGCACGCCGGGCACGTCCGTCAGCATGAGCAGGCGGCTGGCGTTGACCGCGCCCGCGATCGCGCCCGCCGCCGTGTCGGCATTGATGTTGTAGGTCTCGCCCTGCTCGCCCGCCCCGATGGGGGCGATGACCGGGATCAGCCCGGAACCGGACAGCGCATAGATCACGCGCGGGTCAATGCGCGTCGGCTCCCCCACAAAGCCCAGATCCAGCAGGCGATCGGTCTCGACACCGGATTCACGCGCATGGCGCTGGAGCCTGCGGGCGGAAATCAGGCCCCCGTCAAGGCCGGAAATGCCTACCGCCAGCGCACCGGCACGGTTGATGAGACCCGCCACCTGCTTGTTCACCTTGCCGCCCAGCACCATCTCGATCACGTCGATCATGGCGGCGTCGGTCACGCGCAGGCCGTCAATAAAGGTCGATTCAATCTGCAACCGCTTGAGCATGGCGCTGATCTGCGGGCCGCCGCCATGAACCACGACGGGGTTGACGCCCACCTGCTTGAGCAGGGCGATGTCATGGCCGAACGCGGTGGAGAGCGAGGTGTCAACCATCGCGCTGCCGCCATATTTCACCACGATCGTATCACCCGCGTAGCGGCGCAGATAAGGCAACGCCCTGGCCAGAACCTCGGCCCGTGCCTGTGCTTCCCGGTCGCCCGGTCCTGTTCCTGTCATCCGAACGGTCCCTTCGCTCCTGTATCCATGGTCGATGGCCACGCCAAGGCGTAGCCGGATCTACATGCCCGCCCGCGCCGGATTGGCCAGCCGGGCCAGTTCCGCGCGCAGCGCCTCGATCCCCATGCCGGTCTCGCTGCTGGTCGCCAGCACTTCGGGAAAGGCGGCGGCATGCGTGCGCACGATTTCACCGACCTCGCGCTCCTTGGCCGCCAGCGCACCGGGCTTTGGCGCATCGCATTTGGTCAGCACTACCTGGAATGTCACGGCGGCGCGGTCCAGCAGCTTCATGATTTCCCTGTCCGACGCCTTGACCTCCACCCGGCTGTCCAGCAGCAGCACGACGCGGCGCAACGTGGGGCGGCCACGCAGGTAGGAGAACATCATCCCCTGCCAGTCTTCCTTCACATCCTTCGCCGCCTTGGCGAATCCGTAGCCCGGCATGTCGACCAGTGTCATCCGGTCGGCCAGTTCAAAGAAATTGAGCTGCTTGGTCCGTCCCGGCTGCGAGGACGCGCGCGCCAGGGCGCGCCGCCCGGTCAGCGCGTTGATCAGGCTGGACTTGCCCACGTTGGAGCGGCCCGCGAACGCGATTTCGGGCAGGAGCGGGTCGGGAAGCTGGCCCAGCTTCTGGGCACCAAAAACGAAATTGAACTCACCCGAGAACAGCACGCGCCCGATTTCCCGGTCACGCTCACGTTCTTCCGGTGTCGGTGCGGGAGATGAGAAATCCACCATCTTGGTTCCTGGTTATTTCTTCCCGGCCGGAAGCCTGGGCTTGCTGGCCGCGCCACGGTTCATGCGGCGCTGGATCACCGTCTGCTGCGCCATGGTGAGCAGGTTGTTCCAGCAATAGTAGATCACCAGGCCGGAGGGCTGGCGCGCCATGAAGAAGGTGAAGATGACCGGCATGAACTGGAACATCTTCTGCTGCGCCGGATCCGCCGCGGGTGCGGGGTTGAGACGCTGCTGGGCAAACATGGTCAGCCCGAACGCGATGGGCCACAGGCCAAGCTGAAGCATGGGCGAGATGACCGAAGGATCCCACGGGATCAGCCCGAACAGGGTGAACAGGTTTGTCGGGTCGAATGCCGAAAGATCATGAATCCAGCCGAAGAAGGGCGCATGCCGCATCTCGATCGTGACGTACAGATCCTTGTACAGGCACCAGAACACCGGAATCTGCAACAGCATGGGCAGGCAGCCGCTGGCGGGGTTGACGCCTTCCTGCTTGTACAGCCCGATCATCTGCTGGTTGAGCGCCATCTGGTCATCTTTGTAGCGCTCACGCAGGGCTTTGATCTTGGGCTGGAGCTGGCGCATCTTACCCATGGAATGGAACTGCTTGGTCGCCAGCGGGAAGAACAGCGCCTTGACCAGCAGGGTGAACGCCATAAGGGCGAGGCCGAAATTGCCCAGCATGGTGTTCAGCCAGTCCAGCACGGTAAAGATCGGGCGGGTCAGGAACGCGAACCAGCCGAAATCCACCGCTTTCCAGAAATCGGGGATGTGCAGGCTGGCTTCATATTTTTCCAGCAGCGGCACTTCCTTCGCACCGGCGAAGACATGGCTGGCGCTGGAGGCTTCGCCACCCGCCGCGATCACCAGCGGCGCGCGCGCGGTGAAGCCGACATCATAATTCCCCTTGTCGCCACCGGCGGACTGGTAGGCATAGTTGCCCGCCACATCGCTATCCTGCTGCGGGATCACGGCGGTCAGCCAGTACTTGTCGGTAATGCCGGCCCAGCCGCCCTGGCCCGACTTGCTCCATGCGATGTTGCCCGGCGGCACGGCGGCCTTGCGCAGCGATTTGTACGAGCTTTCATCCAGCCTGTGGTCAATGACCGAAATCGGCCCTTCATGCACGAGATAGCCACCCGTCTCGACCGGCGTATAGCCACGCTCCACGCGGGAGAAGGGATATAGCGAGACCGCCTCGCCACCGTGGTTGATCACCTTCTGCGTCACCGCGAACATGTAGTCATGGTCGATGGAAACGGTGATCTCGAACACCTGGCCCTGTCCGTTGTCCCAGCTCAGGGTCACGGGCTGCGCCTGTGTCAGGGTGTCATGGTCCGCGGTCCACAGGGTGCCGGCATCCGGCACGCGCACCTGCGCGCCGCTGACATTGGCCCAGCCGACTTCGACAAGGTTGGGCTGCTCCTTTCCACGCGGTTCCAGCACGCGCACCAGCGGGCTGCCGTCCTTTACGGTCTCATGATAGTTCTTGAGCACGAGGTCATCGAGACGGGCGCCACGCAGGTCGAGCGAGCCATGAACGCGGTCGGCATCGATCGCCACGCGCGGGTCGGGCTGGCCGTCATCCGCCGCGACGGCGGCCGGAGCCGTGCCGGTGCCTGCCGCCGGCGGCAGGGCGGGCGCGGTCGCGGGGGCCTGCTGTTCCACCGTCTTATGGTTCTGCTGAGGCAGGAAATACTCAAAACCAACCAGCACCACGGCAGACAGTAATGTTGCCACCATAAAACGCTTGATATCCATCAGCGACCCGCCAGACTTTTACTGTTTTTTATGGAGTCATGCATGTCACACCCGCAGGCCGCGCCGGGAACGGGGTCATGACCACCCGCATTCCACGGGTTGCAGCGCAGGATGCGCCACCCGGCCAGCACACTGCCCCGCATCGCCCCATGCCGGGCGATGGCGTCGCGTGCGTAATGACTGCATGAAGGAACGAAGCGGCAATGCGCGCCCCATAACGGGCGGATCACCAGTTGATACGCGCGGATGAACGCGCGCAGCACATGGGCGGCCAGGCCTGGGGAAGACGTACTCACGATTCTTCCTTTACTCCGGCCTTGCGCAGGGCCTTGCGGTAATCCCCGACAAGGGCGTCGAACCGCCGCCCGCACGTGCCGGACCGGCCAATGACCACGATATCAACACCCGCAGGCGCCCATTCGCGGCCGACCAGCCTTACAACCTCACGCAGGCGTCGCCGCGCGCGATTACGCACGACGGAATTGCCCACTTTCTTGGTAACGGTAAAACCGTACCGGGCAGCTTCCGTGTCACCGCGTTCAAGCGCCTGAAGCACCAGTCCCGGCACGGGAGCCTTGCGGCCTTTTGCCGCAACCCGCAGGAACTCGGCACGTTTTTTAAGACGCGTGGACTTGTCGGCCACTTTAAGCCGCCCCTTTGTAGAGACATTCACGGTTCCGGGCACGAAGGCACCCGGAACGTACAGACGTCACCTGCCTCAGGCAGAAAGACGCTTGCGGCCCTTGCTGCGACGGTTTGCAACAACTTTACGGCCACCAACGGTTTCCATACGCGAACGGAAGCCGTGGCGACGCTTGCGGACCAGCTTCGAGGGTTGATACGTGCGCTTCACAACGGCACTCCCAGATTGACAATGACAGACAGGTTACGGAATAAATTCCACAGGCCCCGCATAATACGGAAGGCCTGAGCGGCGCCTTATACTGCCGCTTTCCGGCAACGTCAATGCTGCCGCGTCCTTGAGCCCCAACCGGATGGATTTCATGACCAGCCCCGCCCGCGACTCTGCCCCCGCCATGGATGAAACGCTGCGGCGGCATATCCACGATATCCGGGGCCACCTCTCGCCCGCCATGCTGCAGGCGGATGTGCTTGCCCTCAGCAAGGATGCCCGCACGCGCGACGCCGCGCAGGCCATTCTTGACGCGCTGGACGCCGCCACGCGCGAACTGGCCGCCATGCGCCGCCTGCTGGGCACGGGCCAGCCCTGACGGGCTGACCCTGTTGACTGATCCCGCGGGCTTCAGCGTTTTTCGATCAGTTCGATCTTGTAGCCGTCCGGATCTTCCACAAAGGCGATGACGGTGGTACCGAACTTGACCGGCCCCGCCTCACGCGTGACCTTGCCGCCACCCGCGCGCACCTTTTCCACCAGGGCCGCGACATCGGGCACCCCCACCGCGAAATGACCGAATCCGGTGCCGACGTCATAGCCGTCATCCTGGCCCCAGTTATAGGTCAGTTCGATTTCGGCCTGACCGGCCGCGTTATCGCCATAACCGATGAAGACGAGGGTGTACTTCCCTTCCGGCACGTCCTTGCGGCGCAGTTCGTGCATGCCCAGCAGGCGGTAAAAGGCAAGGCTTGCATCAAGGTCGCGCACGCGCACCATCGTATGCAGGTAGGTTCCCATTTCTTACGTTCTCCCTTCAGGTTATTTTTTCACTCCCGCCGCCCACGCCCATCAGGAACAGTCCCGCCTCATCCGCCATGGCGATGCAGGCGTCGGGATCGGTCATGAGCGTCGCCCCGGCCTCAAGGGCGATGCCACGCAGCCCCGCCGCCATCGCGCCGGCAACGGTGCGTGGCCCGATGGTGGGCAGGTCGGCGCGTCGCTCCTGATCCGGCTTGGCCATCTTGACCAGAACACCACCGGGACGGTCAGGTTGCCGCAGGGCCGCGACACGTTCAAGCATCCGGTCGGTGCCTTCAAGCGCTTCGACCGCCAGCACGAGCCCGCCCTGCACCACGCAGCCCTGACCGATATCCAGCGCGCCAAGCTGGCGCACGACCTTCTGGCCAAGGGCGATGTCAGCATGGGCAACGTCATCCGGCGTGACCCGTCCCATCACGCCGTGACGCGCCACGGAACCCGCCAGATATTCATGCGCGCCCCGGATGGTGAAGCCTTCCTCCCCCAGTACCCGCACGATCGCGCCCAGAAGCCCGTCATCCCCCGCGAACAGCGCCTTGCCGATACGCGCCAGAATCCGTGCCCCCGTCGCATCGGGCCGCAGGTTGAGAAGTGAGGGCCGCCGTACCGGGCCGATCAGCACAAGATCTCGGCATCCATGCGCGTGCAGCGCGGACAGGATTTCACCTGCCGCGGCAAGCCGGATCATGCGGTGCGGCCAGGGGCCGATCACATCGGGTTCGGCAAAGCCCTGGAACCCGACAATGAAAACCCGCCCGCCTGCCCGCGCCACCGCCCGGGCGACCTGACCGGGCAGCGGGCCGCCACCGGCCAGGATACCCACACAGGCTGGCTCCGGGCGCGCCGGTTCAGGCGCCATCGCTCTCGATCATGTCCCCGCTCTGGACACGCACAAGGCCGCGATGGCTGGGAGCCGCAATGAAATCAAGGATCTCGACCACGCGGGCATCATCGGCATAGGTCTGGCGCACATGTTCCAGACGGTCCTGAAAGACCGCGCCGGTGGCATGCGCCACCTTGGGGTACAGCGCGCGGAAGGCCTGCCGCATGCGGCGCACCTCGTCAGGCTGGACGCCGTTGCGCCGCAGCCAGATCCAGTGCAGCCCCACCAGCCGCGCCCGGTTGCCCAGCACGCTGCCATAGGGAATCACGTCGGCCTCGACCCCGCATACGCCGCCCACCAGCGCCGCATGGCCAATACGCACGAACTGGTGCAGGGCGGCGGCCCCCATGATGCGCGCGTCATCGCCGATCACCACATGGCCCCCCATGACCACGTTGTTCACGATGATCACGCCCCGGCCCAGCGTACAGTCATGCGCCACGTGGGAATTGGCCATGATCAGGCAATCGCTACCGATGCGGGTCATGCCCGTGCCGGTGGCCGTGCCCCGATGGATGGTCACATGTTCGCGGATGGTGGTGCGCGCCCCGATGGTGCAGCCGGTCGGCTCGCCCCTGTATTTCAGATCCTGCGGCGCCATGCCCACGCTGGTGAAGGGAAAGCATACGACACCCTCGCCCAGCGTGGTGTGGCCGTCGACGACCACATGCGAGATCAGTTCGACATTATCCCCGATCACGACATCCGGCCCGACCGTGCACCACGGGCCGATACGGACCCCGCTGCCAATCCGGGCGCGACTGGACACGATGGATGACGGATGGATTTCAGGCGACTTCCCACGCCGTTCATCCATCTGGGTACCGTTAGGTGAACTTCCTGCCAGAATAGCCTCCCTCGCCGCAAGTAACCGTGGGCTACAGGCCCAGGGCCGGCAACCCGCCCCCTCCCCTTTGGGCAAGGCGACGGTCGCGGCCCGTTTCCCGCGGACTTACCCCATGATCATGGCGCTGAATGTCGCCTCGGCGACCGATACGCCATCAACCCGCGCCACGCCCTTGAACTTCCAGACATTGGCCCGGCTGCGTTCTTTTTCGACATGAATGCGCAACTGGTCGCCCGGCCCGACGGGACGGCGGAATTTCGCGCCGTCTATCGTCATGAAATAGACCAGCTTGCCTTCAAACGCCTGCCCCAGCGTCAGCACCACAAGGGTGGCCGCCGTCTGGGCCATGGCTTCGATGATCAGGACACCCGGCATGACTGGGCGCGCCGGAAAGTGGCCCTGGAAATGCGGTTCGTTCACCGTGACATTCTTGATGCCGACCGCCGACTGCCCCATCACGATATCGACCATGCGATCAATCAGCAGGAAGGGATAGCGATGGGGAATCGCCTCCATGATCCGCATGATGTCAATCGATGCCAGGGTCGCGGGTATTGCGTCCGCGGGCACTGCCTCTACTTCTTTATCCACGTCGTCCAACCACTTGTTCGGTCATGAGGGAACCCTGCCACCAGACGGAACAGGAACCTCCTACCGGTTGAATATCTGATAGCGACAGGCAATCAGGCTTTGTCAGCCTTTTCGCTACCTCCATCCTGCGTCGTTTTTTTGGCCATCCGACGCAGAAACGCCACGTTCCGGAAAAATTCCCGAAATGGCATTGCCGGACTGCCGATCACATCGGCCCCGGCCTCCACATCGGACATGACACCACATTGCGCCCCGATCCGGGCCTTGGCACCGATCCTGATATGTCCGATCAGCCCGGCCTGCGCCGCGACCGTCACGAAATCACCCAGTTCGGTCGAACCGGAAATACCAGCCTGGGACACAACGATACAACAGCGCCCCAGCCGCGCATTATGGCCAATCTGCACCAGATTGTCGAGGCGTGAGCCAGCGCCGATCACCGTATCACG
This sequence comes from Komagataeibacter sp. FNDCR2, assembly GCF_021295395.1. Taxonomy (NCBI): domain Bacteria; kingdom Pseudomonadati; phylum Pseudomonadota; class Alphaproteobacteria; order Acetobacterales; family Acetobacteraceae; genus Komagataeibacter; species Komagataeibacter sp. FNDCR2. The sequence continues at coordinate 2,683,627 of NZ_JAIWOU010000001.1, read as the reverse complement.
GATCGAGCCACGATCCACCGTGGAATTGGCCCCGATCTCGACCCCGTCTTCCAGAATGACGCGGCCAAGCTGGGGCACGCTCTCGAATCCTTCCGGTGTCACGGCGAAGCCGAACCCCTCCTGCCCGATCCGCGCACCGGGCAGGAGCGTCACGCGCTCGCCCAGCAGGGCGTGGGATATGGCCACATGCGCGCCGATACGGCAGCGCGCGCCAATTTCCACGCCCGCGCCGATGGTGACATGCGACCCGATATCCACGCCCGCGCCAATACGCACCCGCTCACCCAGCACCGTAAAGGGACCGATGGCGGCGGTCGGGTCGATCTCGCACTCCACCCCCACCACCGCCGTGGGGTGGATGCCCGGCCGCACCGGCGGCGGCGGGTAGAACAGGGTGGCGACGCGCGCCCACGCCAGATAGGGCGTGCGCGACACGAGAACCGCCGCGTGGCCCGGCACCTTGTCGGCAAAGGCGGGGGCGACGATCACCGCGCCCGCGCCCGTTCCCTCAAGCAGGGGCAGGTAGCGCCGGTTATCAAGGAAACTGACCTGATCGCGCGTGGCGGACTGAAGCGGCGCGATGCCCGTAAACCTGCGGTCAGCGCCCGCGCCATCCGCCGCCGCGCGCAGGTCGGCCCCGCTGCACTGCGCCAGGGCCTCCAGCCCGAAGGGTCCGTGCGTTACGAAAAACCGCGAATCGCCCGGTACGTTATCCGGCGTCACTGTCATCAAACAGACCTTAATGCTTGGCGGGCGCGGCCGGGGCGGGGGTGCCGGCATCGGCCGTGGTGGGCATGGTGCCCGATTTGGCCAGGACCTCGGGGTCCACATCTGCGGCGGGGATAAACACCGTGGGCAGCACCGCGTTGAGCTGGCTGGCCACCTGCTGCGTGATATCGAGGCTTTCCTGGCTCAGGGCGACCTGCTCACGGTGCAGCACGAGGTTCATGCCATGGCTGGCCGCAACCTGCCGGATGATCTGGACCAGTTCACGCTCGATCTGCCCCAGCGAGACCTGCGCCGCTTCCTGAATGATGCGGTTGCGGTTGCGGAAATCCTTCTGCGCCGCGATCACGCGTTCCTGCAGCTTGCGCTCGCTTGCCTGGATCTGGTCGGACGACATGGTGCGCGCCTGACCCTGCAGCTTCTGCTGCTCGTCACGCCACCCGGCCTGTTCCTTCTGCGCATCGCGCGCCAGGTCGTCGCGCCGGGCGCCGAGTACCCGCTCGGCCTGCTGCGCCGCGGAGGACAGGCGCATCACGTCCGGCACGCTGATCACGCCGATGATGGGCGCCGGCGGCGGCGCGCTCTTGGCCACGTCCGGCGTCTTGGGCACGGGCGGCAGGGGCAGGATCGGCGGATTCTGCGACTGCGCTTCCTCGCTGTCGGCCGTGGGGGCCGGCAACGGCACGGGGGCCGCGGCCTGGGGGGCATGCGCGGCGGGGGGCTGGGTTGCCTTGGGCACGAACCAGCCAGCGTTTCCTCCCCCCGCTGCACCCTGGGCGCGCGCGCCCGGTACGACCAGAGTTCCCCACCCGAGCAGAGCGGTTGCGGCAAGCAGACGGATGCCGGATTTACGCAACATTATCACCTCAGAATTGTTGGCCGAAGCCAAAGCGGAGCAACTGTGTCCTGTCATGTTCCTGACGGACCAGCGGAACGCCCAGATCGATATTCACGAGCCCGAACGGACTTTTCCACGCAATGCCGACACCGGTCGAGACGCGTGGCGTGAGTGTATCACCATAGACAGGAGTATATTTGGGCCAGTCTTTCATGGATGTATAGCGGTTACGCACGCGCAGGCCGTCCAGACCGCCCATATCCACGAAATAACGCCCGCTCAGCCCCATGGCGGAAGCAAACGGGATGGGGAAATGCACCGTGGCCGAAGCGGTATAGAGGAACCGGCCACCCAGGAAATCTTCCTGCGAGTGCATGGGGTTCCCGTCGCGCGCGGGAATGGCCATGCTTCGCGGCCCGACGCCACCATCCATGAACCCGCGCAGCGTGGTGCCGCCAAGGTAGAAGTTATCGATGATATCACTGCGGCCACCGCCCCAGTTCATGATATCACCCACGCCGCCCCGCATTTCCACCGTCCAGTCATGATTGCCCATGATGCTGTCGAGCGGGACGTAATAGGCGGCGTCCACCTTGCCACGCAGGTACCGCTCATTCCCCCCGATACCGGCGAGATCACCCCCCACACGCACCACGAACCCCTTGTGCGGCTGCTGGCGGCGGTCACGCGTATCGTATGTGAGGGTGGTGCTGAGCTGCGACAGCAGGGACCAGCCCGCCTGATCCAGAACGTAATAGGATGAATCCGACCATGTATCACCCACGTTACGATCGGTCAGCGTATAGCTCCACGATTGCGACAGGTGGTTGTTATAGGAATACCCCATGCGCAGCGTGATGCCGTACCGCCCTTCCGAATAGCTCTGGTAGGTCATGTAACGGTTCTGGATGCCGAAAATATCCACGCCCGCCACAAGGTTGCGGTTGAGGAAGTAGGGATCGGTCAGCGAGATGTCGGCCTGGTCTTCATAATACGCGGCGGTGCCGGTAAAGCCCGCGTCGATGCCGGTGCCCAGCAGGTTATGCTGCTTGAGGCCCAGATTGCCCAGCACGCCGGCATCGGTCGAATACCCGCCGCCCAGCGAGAACTCGCCCGTCGGCTTTTCCACCACGTCGGCCGAGATGTTGACCTTGTCCGGCGCGGAGCCGGGGGTCTGGTCGATCGCGACGGTCTTGAAGAACCCCAGATCCTCCAGGATCATCTTGGAATACTTGCGGTCGAGCGGCGTGTACGGGTCGCCTTCGGCCATGGGCAACTGGCGGCGGATCACCTTGTCCTGCGTGATCGTGTTGCCGTTGATGTCAATGCGCTCGACATACATGCGCGGGCCTTCGCTTATGTCGAACAGAAGGTTGACCGTGCGCTTTTCCGGGTTGCGGGCGATTTCGGGGTGGACCATGGCAAAGGGATAGCCCTTGCCCTGCAGCATCTCCTGCATGTTGGTGGCGTTATGCTCGATCGCGCTGCCATCGTACCACTGGTTGTGGAACAGGGTGATGTATTTGCGCATGGATTCCGCGGTGACATGGCGCAGGGAGGAACGCACATCCATCTTGTTCAGGCGGTAACGCGGCCCCTCTTCCATCGTATAGGTGATGTAGAAGGACTTGCGGTCGGGGGAGAGTTCGCCCGTGGCGTTCTTGATCTGGAAATCGACAAACCCGTTCTTCAGGTAGAAACGGTGCAGCAGCTCGGCGTCGTATTTGATCCGCTCGGGGCTGTACTGGTCGCTGGAGGCGAAGAAGCGGTACCATGCCGTCTCCTTCGATGAGACGATGCCCGACAGCCGCGCGCTGCTGAAGGCGTGGTTCCCGACGAAGGTGACTTTCTTGATCAGGGTCTTCTGCGCTTCGTTGATATGGAAGATCACGTCCACGCGGTTATGCGCGAGCCGGATGATCTGCGGCGTGACGGTGGCGGCGTAACGCGCCTTTTCCGCATAGACGGCCAGGATCTTCTGCCGGTCGGCCGAGATGCCCTGCGGGGAATAGACCGCGCGCGGGCGCAGCGAGATGACCTTGGTCAGGTCCTCGTCCTTGGCGGAATGGTTCCCTTCGAACACGATGCGGTTGACGATGGGGTTTTCAACCACATGCACTTCCAGCACGTTACCCACGCGCTTGAGCGTCACGTCATGGAACAGGCCCGTGGCGTAAAGGGTCTTGAGCGAACGGTCGAGCAGATCCTGATTGAAGCGGTCACCGGGCTGGACGACCATGTAGGACAGGATGGTGCTGGTCTCGATCCGGCTGTTGCCCTTGATGTCCACGGCCTCGATCGGGTCTTCGAGCGGCGGCGGCTTGATGGCCTCGACCTCCGGCGCCTGCTGTTCCGCATCGCCTGGCGCCATGTCCCCGCTGAATGGTGTGTTCTGTGCCGCTTCATCCTGTGCGTAGGCACTGGCTGTCCAGAACAGCGGCACAACGCAGACAGACGCAAGCAGCGCTGAACGTTTACTCGACAAAATCGCTATTCCTCACCATTCGGCATGCGGATCAGCCATGCATTAAGACCGGATGGAGGGCCGGCTCCCTTCCTGTCATGTATCAGCCTTCGTGGCGGACCTATCCGATATCCGCCGCAATGTGCAAGTAATTGTGTCACGCGGGGTACCTTAGCCCTGTCCCGCGCGCGAGGCGAGCCACTGAAACAGCCCGAAATGTGACAGATCGTTAAATGTCGAGAACAGGAACAGCCCGGCAACAAGCGCGAAACCGGCCTGGAAGCTGACTTCCTGCACGCGGCGCGAAACCGGCCGCCCCAGAATGGCCTCGAATATGTAAAATACCAGCCGCCCGCCATCCAGAATCGGCACCGGGAACAGGTTGATCAGTCCAAGGTTGATCGAGAGCAGGGCCATGAACGAGACAAGGCTGGACAGGCCGTACTGCGCCACCTGCCCCGACATCTGGGCAATGCGCAGCGGACCGCCGAGATCCTTCGTGCTGTGCTGGCCGGAAATCATCTGCCACAGCCCGTCCAGCGTCTGGACCGAGACATGCCACGTCTCCTTCACCGCCGAGACGAAAGCCTGCGGCAGCGGCTGCGGCTTGCCCATTTCAGCGGCGAAGGAAACGCCGATCTGCCCATGCGGGGCCGCGCCCTTTTCCGCCACGCTGCCGATATGGACCGGCAGCGTCGTGTCTGCCCCATTGCGGTGAACCGTAAGCGTGGTCTCGGCCCCCGCCTGCCCGCTGACGAAGGACTGGAGATCGGCCACGTCACGCACCACATGCGCACCGACACGGATGATCTCGTCCCCCTTTTCCACCCCCGCGCTGGCGGCGGCGCTGCCGGGCAGCACCTGCGCCACCTGGTTGAGGACACGCGGCTGCCCCGCCATGGCGAACAGCCCGGTGAACAGGACAATGGCAAGGAGGAAGTTGAAGACCGGCCCCGCCACGATCACGATCGCACGCGAGAGGACCGGCTTGTCATGGAACGTGCGCCCCGGCTGCCAGGCGGCTTTCTGTTCCTCGGTCGCGTCGTCCGGGCCTTCGAATCCGTGGGGACGGACATAGCCGCCCAGCGGTACGGGGCACAGGCGCCATTCCGTTCCCACGCTGTCATGCCAGCGCAGGAGCGGACGGCCGAAACCGATCGAGAACACCTCGACATGCACCCCACGCCAGCGTGCGGCAAGGTAGTGACCAAGCTCGTGAATGAAAACCAGAACCCCCAGAACCAGGGAAAAGGCCAGAACAGTCCGGATCAGATCATGCATGGTCGCTACGCTATCTCCCGATGGCCCGAAAGACCATCCAGAATCATATCAGGCCGCGCGCGCAACCGTGCGAAGGCGGGCGACACGACGGGCCTCATGGTCCCAGTGCAGCACTTCCTCCAGCGTGTCGGCCCGCTGCGCGCCCAGTGATTGCATCACATCCTCGACAATACGCGCAATATCCAGGAACCCGATTTCGCGCTTGAGGAAGGCCTCCACCGCGATTTCATTGGCGCCCGACAGGATGGCGGGCGCGGCCCCGCCCGCGCGCAGGGATTCGCGCGCAAGACGCAGCGCGGGGAAGCGGACCTCATCGGGCGCCTCGAAATCGAGACGCGCCAGCGCCGCCAGATCCAGGCGCGGCGAATTGGTGGGCATGCGCGCGGGCCACGCCAGCGTGTGGGCGATGGGGATCCGCATATCGGCCGATCCAAGCTGGGCCACGATGGAGCCATCGGTGTACTGCACCATGCCATGCACCACGGATTGCGGATGCACGACCACGCCCAGTTTGTCCTCGGTCACGTTGAACAGGCGCGCGGCCTCGATCAGTTCCAGCCCCTTGTTGAACATGGTGGCGGAATCGATGGTGATCTTGGCCCCCATGGTCCATGTGGGGTGCTTGAGCGCGGCTTCCAGGGGGGCCTTTTCCATTTCTTCCAGCGTGGCGCGGCGGAACGGGCCGCCGGACGCGGTCAGGATGATCTGTTCGACCTCGCTGGCCTGCTTGTCCGCCATCGACTGGAAAACCGCGTTATGCTCGGAATCGACAGGCAGCAGTGTCGCGCCCGCATCCGCCACCGCCTTGAGCATGACATCGCCCGCGCAGACCAGCGCCTCCTTGTTGGCCAGCGCCACGGATTTCCCGTTACGCACCGCCGCCAGCGTCGGCTCCAGCCCGGTGGCGCCGGTAATGGCCGCCATGGTCCAGTCCACCGGCAGCGCCGCCGCCGCGATCACGGCCGCGCGGCCACCGGCGGTTTCCACACCGCTGCCCGCCAGCAGGGTTTCCAGTTCGGGCAGCAGCTTCTCATCGGCAATGACCGCGCGCCGCGCGCCCAGCGCCCGCGCCTGCTCGGCCAAGCGGGTCACGTTGCGTCCCCCCACCAGCGCCACGGTGCGAAACTGCTCAGGCGCCTGCAGCAGCAGGTCCACGGTGGAACAGCCGATGCTGCCCGTACAGCCCAGAACGGAAACTGTCTTCATTATAACGTCATTCCCCCAAACATCTCATGGCCGGGCCATGGCTTCAGTGCAGCCCCACATACCAGAAAGCAGCCCGGCCGACTGCCCATAAAGACAGCAATGCCGCCATGGGGGCCGCGACCAGCAGGCCATCGAAACGGTCCAGCAGGCCACCATGGCCGGGCAGGATGGCACCCGAATCCTTCACGCCACGCGCACGCTTCAGCGCGCTTTCCGCGAGATCCCCAATCTGGGCGGCGATGGCCACAAGCCCGCCGAACATCGCCCCCCGCCACAACGCCCCCGGTCGGGCGCCGGGCATGAAATGGGCGATCGCCATGCCGACCAGCACGGCGCTCAGCAGCCCCCCCATGGAACCGGACCACGTCTTGGCAGGCGAAATGCGCGGCGCGAGCTTGGGGCCGCCAAAAACACGCCCCGCCATATAGGCCCCCGTATCACTCATCGCCACGCAGGCGACCAGGAACAGGACCACCCCGGCGCCGGGATCGGTCATGTAGCGCAGCCATAGTAGCGACAGCCCGGCGCAGCCTATCGCCACCTGACCCGCCCACAGCGCCGGACCCAGCACGCCCGCCGCCACCATGAGCAGCAGCGCGCCACCCCAGTGCCCCGCCACCGCCGCGATACCCATGCACGCCGCCCATGCCAGGCAGATCTTCCCGCGCCGCGTCTCCAGCCCGAAGCCGAACATCCGTGCCCACTCGCTGGCCATGCCGGCCATGACCAGCACGATCAGCCCGCCATAGACCAGACCGCCCGCCCATACGCACAGCCCGGCCAGCGGCACCAGCACCGCGGCCGAAAGCACACGGGCGCGCAGGTCTTTCCAGTTGCCGGATTTAACGGGCGCGCCACCAGACGGGGCAGTTCCCTTCCCTTCAGCCTGGCCTTGCACCGAATCGCCTTTCACGCCGGGAATAGATCGCCAGCACGGTATCGAAATGCGTCTCGTCAAAATCCGGCCACGGTGTTTCCAGAAACACCAGCTCGGCATAGGCCGACTGCCACAGCAGGAAATTGGACAGGCGGCATTCCCCGCTCGTGCGCACGATCAGGTCGGGGTCCGGCATGCCCGCGGTCTGTAACGCGCCGGCGAAAACCGTCTCATCAATGTCGCTGGCGGCAAGTTCGCCCCGTGTCACGGCCTGCGCCATGCGGATGGCGGCCTGCACGATGTCGGCCCGCCCGCCATAGGACAGCGCCAGCACCAGCACCAGCCTGCCATTGGCCGCCGTCACGCGTTCGGCGCGGCGGGCTTCTTCCTGAATATCGACGGGAAAACGGGTCAGGTCGCCAATCACCCGCAGCCGCACCCCTTCGCGCGACAGTTCGGCCACCTTGTGCCGCAGGTAATACCGCAGCAGGCCGGTCAGGTCCGCGACCTCACCCGGCGCGCGCCGCCAGTTCTCCGATGAAAAGGCATAAAGCGTGAGCCATTTCACGCCCCGCTTCACGGCGGCGCGTACGGTGCGCTGCACCGCCTCGCCCCCGGCGCGGTGCCCCGCCAGCAGCGGCAGCCCGCGCAGGTTGGCCCAGCGCCCGTTGCCATCCATGATGATGGCGACATGCTCCGGCAGGCACACGCCGCCCGCAACGCGATGATCCGACCCGGACAAGCCCTGATCCCCCTCCTCAGTCATGCACGGGGAGAAGCGGAGTGAATGCGGCGCTCACAGACCGATCAGACCTGCTTGATCTCGCGTTCTTTTTCAGCCAGCAGTTCGTCAACGCGCTTGACGTACTGGTCCGTCAGCTTCTGGATCGCATCGGACCAGACCTTGACGTCATCTTCGCTGATTTCGCTGTTCTTTTCCAGCTTGCGGGTCTGGTCCATGCCATCACGGCGCACGCCACGCACGGCGATCTTGCCATTTTCGGCATACTTCCCCGCCGCGCGCGCCAGTTCGTTACGCCGCTCCTCGGTCAACTGGGGAATGGGCACGCGCACCGTCTGGCCATCGGCCGCCGGGTTGAGCCCCAGGCCCGCATCACGGATGGCGCGTTCGACCGCACCCACCAGCGTGCGGTCCCAGACCTGCACGGTCAGCATGCGCGCCTCGGGCACGGCGATGGAGCCGACCTGTGTCAGCGGCACCTCGCCCCCATAGGCTTCCACCCGCACCGGCTCAAGCAGCGCGGGGCTGGCGCGGCCGGAACGCAGGCCGGCAAAATCACGGCGCAGGCTTTCAATCGCGCCATCCATACGGCGGGTCATATCCGCCAGCAAACTCTTCTGATCGACAGACACCGTGGCCCTCCTCCTAATTTTCTATCCACCCGCCATGACGGCACAGGCGCCCGCAGGGATCCGCCCTGCTTCAGTCCGCCGCCACGATGGTGGTAAAACGACCCTCGCCGCGCATGACACGCGAGAAGGCATCGTGCTCATGAATATTGAATACGACTATGGGCAGCCGGTTTTCCCGCGCCAGGCTGATGGCCGCCGCATCCATGACGTTGAGATCATTGGCCAGGACATCGCGATAGGTCAGGGTATCGTAACGCAGGGCGGCGGGATCCTTGCGCGGATCGGCTGAATAGACGCCATCGACCTGCGTGCCCTTGAACAGGGCGTCACATTCCATTTCCGCAGCGCGCAGCGCCGCCCCCGTATCGGTCGTGAAGAACGGATTGCCCGTGCCGGCGGCGAAGATCACGACCCGGCCCTTTTCCATGTGCCTGACAGCGCGGCGGCGGATATACGGCTCGGCTATGGATGACATGTGAATGGCCGTCATGACCCGCGTGGGCACGCCATGCCGCTCCAGCGCGTTCTGCATGAGCAGCGCATTGATGACGGTGGCCAGCATGCCGGCGTAATCGCCCTGCGCGCGGTCCATGCCACGGGCCGCCGCCGCCATGCCGCGAAAGATGTTGCCGCCACCGATGACCAGACACACCTCGACCCCGGTGCTGGCCACGGCCGCCACATCGGCGGCGATGGCGTCGACCGTCGCCGGATCGACCCCGTACGACCCGCTTCCCATCAGCGCCTCCCCCGACACCTTCAGGAGGACGCGCTTGTAGGAGGCAGCGGACTGGGGTTTGGCGGGCTGGGTCATTGGTCCTCGGAACAGGTCAGGCAAACGGGGCTAGGAACGGGCAGGCCACCCGGCCATGCCCTGTCATATAGAGGGATGCCCCCCCCCACAAGCCGATGATGCCCCTCTTTTAAGGATTCAGGATGCGTCGTCCAGCCCGATGGCGCGCAGGCGGGCGCGCTCCTCGTCCCATCCGGCGCGTTCCTTGACGTTGAGGAAAAGGTGGCATGTCCGGCCCAGCAGGCGACCGAGTTCACGCCGCGCCTTTTCGCCTATCGCGCGAATCCGGCTGCCGCGCTCACCGATCAGGATAGCCTTGTGCGAGGCCCGCGCCACATAGATGGTCACATCGATGCGAACCGAGCCATCGGGCCGTTCCGCGAAGCCTTCCGTCTCGGCTGTCGCGGCGTAGGGCACTTCCTCATGCGTCTGGAGGAATATCTGCTCACGCACCAGCTCGGCCGCCAGCAGGCGGTCGGGCAGGTCGGTCAGGTCATCCTCGGGATAAAGGTAGGGCCCCACCGGCAGTTCCGCCGCCAGACGGTCCAGCAGGTCATCCACGCCCTCGCCCGAGCGCGCGCTGACCATGAACACATGCTCGACCGGCAGGATGGCCGACAGTTCGGCCGTCAGGGGCAGCAGCGCGTCGCGGCGCACCAGATCCGTCTTGTTCAGCACCAGCCACAGCCTGCGCTTCTGCTCCGCCAGCCGCGTGGCGATGGCGCGCAGCGCCTCGGTCATGCCCGCGCGGGCATCCACGATCAGCAGCGTGATGTCCGCATCTTCCGACCCGGTCCACGCGGCCGCGACCATGGCGCGGTCCAGCTTGCGCCGGGGCTGGAAGATGCCCGGCGTATCCACCAGCAGCATCTGCGCCTGCCCGCGCATGAGAATGCCCAGCACCCGGAAGCGCGTGGTCTGCGCCTTGGGGCTGACGATGGACAGCTTGGTGCCCGCCATGCGGTTGAGCAGCGTGGACTTGCCCGCGTTGGGCGCCCCCACGATGGCCACGAAACCGCAGCGTGTCGTCCTGTCCTGATCCAGACCAGTCATTGTCCGTGCCCTTTACGGTCGGGGGTAGAGGCGTCCTGCCGTTCCGCGCCAAGCTGGCGCAGCAGGTCGGATGCGGCGTCACTTTCAGCGGCGCGCTTGCTTCCGGCCACGCCCTGCCCGGTTTTTCCCTGTACGTCCACCGCTATGACGAAACGCGGCGCATGCGATGGGCCATCGGATGAGATAACGCGGTACTGCGGCAGCGCCAGCCCCCGCGCCAGCACCCATTCCTGCAACGCGGTCTTGGGGTCCTTGGGCGGATGGGCCTGCGCCACGATGGAGTCATTCCACATCCTGCGCACGAAGCCGCGCGCGGGCTCCAGCCCGCCATCAAGATAGATGGCCCCCAGAATCGCCTCCACCGCGTCGGCCAGCACGTTGGCCGTCTGCCGCACCCCGGCCCGCGCCTCATGCTCGGCCACGTCGAGCGCCGCATGCAGGTCCATCACCTGCGCGATCCGGGCCAGAACCGTGCGCGAGACGAGATGGGCGTGGCGGGGGCCAAGCGCGCCCTC